>NZ_JBEZED010000003.1:0-418023 GCF_040648675.1 Micromonospora sp. NPDC049101
ACGACGTGGTTCTCGGTAAGGATGTGCTCGATGACCTGCCGCGTCTCGGCCATGCTGGACAGGTCGACGGGAAGGAAGGCGATCGAGCCACCGGCCAGGGCCTCGCCGCGTTCGCGGCTGCGGCCGAGTACCAGGACGCGGTCGCCGCGTTCGGCCCGCCCCAGGGCCAACGCACGTCCCATCCCGTTCGTGCCGCCACTGACTACCACGACGCCCATGTCGTTCCCCATTATCGTTGCTCATTGACGTGCTCATTCTGGGCAGCCGGTCGACGGAGGCGAAAGAAGGCACTTTCATGTCCACAAGTAACACCGGTGTGAGTGCCTCACTACACGACCATCGGCTGCCGACACCCGTTCCGGTCGGCGAGTACGAGCGCTGTCCAGTCACCGACGTGCTGCGGCGGGTGAGTGACAAGTGGACGCTGTTGCTGGTCACCCTGCTCGGCCGGCATCCGTACCGGTTCAACGAGTTGCATCGGGCCGTGGAGGGCATCAGCCCGCGCATGCTCACCCGGACCCTGCGCACGCTGGAGAGCGACGGTCTGGTCGAACGGGAAGTGTTTCCGACGTTGCCGCCGAGCGTCGAGTACCGGCTGACGCCGCTCGGCGTCAGCCTTCTAGAGCCGCTCTCCGCGCTGGCCGACTGGGCAGTCGACCACCACGCCGAGATCGCTGCGGCGCGTCGGGGACCCATCTGAGACACCACGCGGTGCTCATCTGCCGCTGACAAGGCGCGGTGTTCGTGAGCGTGCTGCCCGATCGGCCGATGCGGCTGCGGAGCCAGCACTGGTGTCGACCAAAGCACTCGGCCAGCAGCGATCGATCGGTCGGCGTCGGCGGCCCGGTGCAAGCTCGGTTTGGGGGAGCAGGTTGGGAACAGCGGGGTGCCCGGAACGGCCTTGAACTGCGTCCAACGGCATCGAACGGTGCTCAACTGCACCCACTCCTACCTGCGGCTCTACGTTTCCGGTCGACGACCCTCTATGTCGCCTGCTGGGGGAAATGTGCGCAGGTCTAAGCAGTGTGGAGCCGATGGTTGGCCTGACCTTGCGACTGGGAGCAGATTGGGTGCAGGTTGGCGAAGAGGTCACCGCGCCCGAGGTGCTCACCGACGCCGGACAGAGACCAGGGGCCTTGACCTGCGGTGATGGAGATCGGGCGGTGCGGCGTGACCTCCCAGTGGATGCCGAAGTGGTCAGAGCTCGCTGCTCCCAGCATTGCTCGTGTCCCCCGGTCGCGGGTCGCTGATCGTCACAGTGACGGCCTCCTGTACGTCGATGTCCGGTCACGCGCTCCCGCCGTGGCGGATCAGTTGTCGGTCCCGATAGCTGAGACACCGATCCCACTCGTGGCGCCGTGAGCAGCGCATCCTCTGTGGTGACCTCTTCGCCGGATCTGGTGGGCCACGGGCTCAAGGACTTCGTATGGTGGTGCACGAGTTGGCCAGGGGAAGGTGAGGCGACCTGCAGCCAGCCAATCGTGAACCCGGTCAACGTGCCGTCTGACCGGGGTGGGCAAGCAGATGAGTGGCCAGGCCCCCGCACTGCCATGGGATCGGCAACGGATCATGTGCTACGGTAACCGAGTTGCAGTTTTGATTTCCGTAGACGTTATCCGGCGCCTGATGGGGTATCTGAAACCCATCTAGGCGCTTTTCGTTTTTCGTGTCGTTTCGACGCGGGTGATCAACGCGGCGGCGTAAGGGTCCGCACAGTGCGGTCTCTGACAGCCTGCGAGGAGCAGACATGACTACAGGTACCGTGAAGTGGTTCAACGCCGACAAGGGCTTCGGCTTCATCAGCCCGGACGACGGCGGCGCCGACGTCTTCGCCCACTTCTCCGCGATCTCGGCGAGCGGCTTCCGCAGCCTCGACGAGAACCAGAAGGTGGAGTTCGACGTCACCCAGGGCCAGAAGGGCCCGCAGGCGGAGAACATCCGCCCGCTCTGATCCACATTCTGTGAGCGGCGGCCCGACTGGTTCAGCGGGCCGCCGTTTGGCGTTTAGTTCGCATTGTCGCCCATGCGGGAAGCTGGGTAAGCCACTGCTCCGCCTGTTCAACGCTGTGCCTGCTGCCGATCAGCCATGCTCGGCAGTTCCTCGGTCGCACTCATGGTGGGGCAGAGGCCAAGGACTCAGCCTTCCAGGTAGGCGAGGACCGCCAGGATGCGGCGGTTGTCGTCCTCGGAGGGCTTGAGACCGAGCTTGGTGAAGATGTTGTTGCTGTGGTTGCTGACGGTTTTCTCGGTGACGAACATCCGGGCCGCGATCGCAGCGTTCGAGCGGCCCTCGGCCATCAGGGTGAGGACCTCATGCTCGCGTGGGCTCAGCTCCAGGAGCTTGGGGTCGGTGGAGCGGTGGGTGAGTAGCGCACTCACCACGTCGGGGTCCATAACGGTGCTGCCGGTAGCGACCTGCCGGACACTGGCGACGAATTGGTCGACGGCCGTAACCCGGTCCTTCAACAGGTAGCCCACCGCGCCCGCGCGATCCGACATCAGCTCCCTGGCGTAGATCTGCTCGACATACTGCGACAGCACCATGATGGGCAGCCCTGGGATCTGGCGGCGGGCCTCGATCGCGGAACGCAGCCCCTCGTCGGTGAAGGTGGGCGGCAACCGCACGTCGACGATGGCGACGTCGGGGCGGTGCGTCGTCAGCGACCGGATCAGCGCGGGGCCGTTGTCCACGGCTTCCACGACCTCGAATGAATTGGCCCGCAGGATCCTGATCAGGCCCTCGCGGAGCAGGGCGAGGTCCTCGGCTATCACGATACGCACGGCAGGGACATCCTTACCTCGGTAGGTCCGCCCGGCGGGCTGTCAACGGTCAGCGTGCCGTCTAAGGCCGCCAGGCGACGGACGATGCCACGCAGGCCCGTGCCGGAATCGATCGAAGCACCCCCACGGCCGTCGTCGGACACCAGCATCGTCAGTTTCCCGGCAGCCCCGTCCCGGTGGGGTGCGAACTCCACGGTGATCCGGATCTGTTGGGCCCGGGCGTGCTTGATGGCGTTCGACAGGGCCTCGGCGACGGCGAAGTAGGCCGCGGACTCGATCGGGGCCGGCAGCCGTCCGGGTAGGCGGGTCACCACCGTGGTCGGGATCGGATTGACCAGGGCCAAGGCCCTGAGTGCGCCGTCCAGGCCACGGTCGGCCAGTACCGGCGGATGGATACCTCGTACCAGCTCGCGCAGCTCGGTGAGGGCGCTGGAGGTCGACTCGCGGGCCTCGGCCAGCAACTGCTGGACGGCCTGCGGATCGTTGGGCAGCAACTGTTCGGCCAAGCCCAGGCTCATCCCCAGCGACACCAGCCGGGCCTGCGCGCCGTCGTGCAGGTCGCGTTCGATTCGGCGCAGTTCACCGGCCTGGGCGTCGACGGTCTCAGCTCGCGAGGTCGCCAACTGTTTGACGCGGGCCCGCAGGCGCGCCTGTTCGGTGGGGCCGAGCAGAGCGCGGATCACCCGAGCGTTGAGGTTCGCGAGGCGCACCGCGGTGACGTACCAGAGCAGAAGGAGAACCAGACCGAGCGGTACCAGCCCGAACGACTGCGCGACGCTGTGCAGCCGGAAGCCCTCTCCCAGCGGAGTGCGGAATACCTGGGAGGGCGTCAGCTGATAGATGAGCGGATAGATCAGGTATACGACTCCGAAGACGAAGAACAGCAGCGACAGTCCGCAGCTCAACCAGATGGTGATCGAGTTGACCACCAACCAGATCCAGTCCCGCCACGTCGCCGGGTCGCGCAGGATCGTCCAGAGCCGCACCGGCCACCCGGCGTCCGGCGTCGGCTGATAGGGCCGGGCGGGCACCGGTTCGCCGAGCCGGTCGGCGGCCCACTGGCGATGCAGGTCGGCAAACCAGCGCACCAGTACGGTCGCGAGCAGGGTCAGTGGGATTCCGGCGCCAAGCGCGGCGACCGATATCGAGGTGATCCAGAGTGTGGCCAGCACGGCACCCAGGACCGCGCCCGGCAGCAGCACCAGCGACCAGCCCAGCAGGCTCATCCGCTGGGCCGGCGCGGAGCGCGGAATCGGACCGCTGCGAGCGACGCGGCCCGGCCCGGAGCCCTCCCGCGAGGGCGAGGAGCCGCCGGACAGGGCGGTTCCGCTGTTATCGGTCATCTCGCTCCATCATTGCGCGTCGTGCCGAACCGCCGGGCTGGTGATTCATGTTGGCCGGCGATCCGCACTTCCCCACGCTTGGTGTCCCCCGCGTCGCGTGGGATCCAGCGACCATGGTGTCCGTCCGTGGTCCACGGAGGCTCGCATCGCCGATCGGCGGCTCGATCGATCGACACCCGCACACACGCTACCCGCGGGGCGGCGCCGGTCATCCAGGCTCGCCGGTCCTGTCAGCCGTCGGTCCGATGGCCTTTACCTGACGGTGGCGGTCATCTGTTCGATTTCCTTGAGCACCAGGGCGGGCTTGTCCTGGGGGACGTCGTGCGAGCTTCCCTCGGCGATGACGAGTGTGCGGTCGGGCCCCGCCTTGGTGAACGCCGCTGCCGCGTCGCGCCAGGCCTGAGCGTCCTGCGGAGATCCATCGAAGGGCGTCTTGTCCGACACGATATAGATGACGGGAACGCCGTCGGGCCAGGAGACCTTGTGGTACGCCTGGTGCGTGGGACCGAAGTTGTCGGCCGTGGCGATGAGCTGGCGGTTCGCCTTCGTCGACGGCGCCTTCTTGAGCTCCTCGATCTGCGGCGTGGTTAGCGCGACGAGGCGTTGGGTCTGGGTGTCGGTGAAGAATTGCGGCACGTTGGCATCGATGAGCACCGCCCCGGAGACAACGCCGGGGTTCGCGAGGACGAAGTAGTGGGCCACCTCTCCTGCCTGCGAGTGGCCCGCGAGGACCACGTTCTGGGTGACGCCGAGTTCACGCAGACCGGCCTGCAGGTCGGAGGCGGCGGCCTTGGGGTCCCATGGGCCGTTCACCTCCTCGCTGGCGCCCAGACCGGCCCGGTCGTAGGTGATGATCTGTGATCCGGTGGCCTGCGACAGTTGCGGCACCAGGGCATCCCAGTACGAGGAGTCCTCGCCACCGCCGGCGTCCAGCACGATGGTGGGAGAACTTCCGGGCGTGACGTGGAAGGCAAGCTGATGCCCGTTGTTGACGATCATGTGCAAGCCCGCTGCGGGGGCCGCACTTGCCGGGCCGGCCGCGCTTGTCGAGGTCGAGGGAACCGCGGCTACCGAACTGGCCGCGGGCGCGGCCTTCGGCGCCGCCGAGTCATCACACCCGGCGACTGCCGCTATCACGGCGACGGGAAGGACGAGGGCCAGGGCGGCCCGATGGAACCGGGAGATCTTCTGCGCGGTCATGGAAATGAGCTTTCACGGTTTCCAGATCCTGCTCGATCCTGTTATCTCCCAGTCGGGTTGGGAGTTACCCCTACCCTCGCCAGGGGCAAATCAGAACCCGCCACAGGTGGGTGCTGGTGGACCAGATTCCTGCCTGACCACCGCCAGCCGGCCGCGAACGTCTCGGCCGTGCAGCCCGAGGTTCAGGTCGGATACGCCGTGGAGCAGCGGTGCCGGGTCTTCAGCACCGGAATACCAGCGCCACTCCTACGAATACCTGGCATCTGTGCACGGCATCACGCCGGACTCCAACCGGGCGGCGCGGCGACGTGGTACGACTGCTTCAGCGACAAGCCGACGAGGCGGGCGGGCCGGGTGACGAGGAATAGAGTGGCCAATCTGCTGCGCAGGCGTGAGAGTCCGCAGCGGCCGACCTTCCTGGAACTGTTCTTCGATCTCGTGTTCGTCTTCGCGCTCACCCGGATTGTGCACGAGTTGGTGTTGGACTACACCAGGGGTCACGTCGCGGAAAGGCTGACCACCTCCCTCGCGGAGAACGGTGAGACGCTGCTGCTGCTGTTGGCGGTCTGGTGGATCTGGACCCAGACGGCATGGGTGACCAGCAGATTTGATCCGTTCCAGCCGCCGATCCAGTTCGTTGTCGTTGCGACGATGTACGGGAGCCTGCTCCTGGCAGTGGCGATTTCGGGGGCTCTCGCCGAGACTGGCCTGCTTTTCGCGAGCACCTATGTCGCGATTCAGGTGGGCCGCACCCTCTTCTTCGTAGGCATCGTGCGGGGTCACAATCTACGCCGCATCAATATGCTGGCGCTCATCTGGTTCGGCGCGTCGGCCGTACCGTGGCTCGCCGGAGCCTTCGCACCCGAGGTGACGCGCAATTCGCTGTGGACGCTGGCTCTGGCGATCGACTACCTGGGGGCCAGACTCGGCTGGCCGGTACCAGGGCTGGGTCGCTCGCGGGGGTCCCCGTGGGCCGTCGCGGGCGAGCACTTGGCCGAACGCTACTGGCAGCTTGTCATCGTCGCGCTTGGTGAGACGATCCTGACCTCCGGGTCGAGTCTTCTGCGCGGTCCGATCGTGGCGCAACGAACGATGGCCCTCACGTTGTCGTTCCTCACCACGGTGTTGCTGTGGCGGATCTACTTCTACCGAGCAGGCCAGATCCTGGGTGAGGCCATCGCGGCATCCGCCGACCCCGGCCGGCTCGGTCGGTTGGCCGAGTTCGCACACCTGCTCATGGTGTCCGGCATCCTCGCCAGCTCAGCCGGCTCCGAACTCGTCCTCCTAGATCCATCCGGAGACGCGAAACCCGCCTGGGTCGGGGCCATCCTCGGCGGGCCCGCGCTCTACCTTGCCGGGCGCTCGGTATTCGAGTACGTGGCCTTCGCCCGAGTGTCCTGGCCGCGGCCGATCGGGATCCTCGTCCTCGCGGCCTTGGCGCCGATCATGGTCGGCCTGCCGCCGCTCGAGATCGCTGCCGCAGCAGTCGCGGTCCTGCTTGGCGTTGCCGTCTCTGACACGACCCGAGCCCACGGACGTCCACTGGAGGAGGCTTCGCCGCCGCGCTGACGCGTATCCGGCACCCACCAAACGGAGTAGTTTCGCCGCTGAAATTTCAGATTGTCCTGCCGTGGGCGGCACCGCTGGACGCGAGGCGGCCATGACCGAAGTAGGACGGGAAAGCGGCCTGCCGGACCGCGGTCCGGCAGGCCGGGGCGGTGGTCAGGACCAAGCGGACTCGGAAACCTCACGCCACTGCGCGTCGGAGTCGGCCAGGGCCTTCGCGGCAGCTTCGCTGTACGGGACGGCGTCCTTGCCGAGCAGGATGCGTACCGGTGCGTCGTCGTGCGCGGAGAGGTCGGCGATGATCTCGGCGATTCGGGCCGGGTCGGCGGAGTTGGCCGCCGCGCTCTCGGGATCGGCGTCGCGGATCATGTTGACCATCGCGCCGACGGTCTGCCGGTAGGGCTCGCTGATCGGCGGGATGGTCATCGAGGAGCCGGCCCAGTCGGTGCGCATGCCACCGGGTTCCAGGACAGTGACCTTGACGCCGAACGGCGCGACCTCCTGGGCGAGGACGGTGGAGAAGCCGCCGACCGCCCACTTGGCGCTCTGGTAGGCAGCCAGGCCGGGGGCGCCGGAGCCGAGCTACTGTGCGCCCAGATCCTCATGGCTGTCGGCGCGGTCTGGACCCATTCCCGCCCCTCCGCTGGCATGCTCGCCGCCTACGAAGCCGACCCCGAACTCGCCGGACACCGCATGGCTTTCACCCCCACCCTCCGAAAGATGATCGACACGCTGGTCGCCGGGGCGCTTGCGCTCGCGTCAACCAATGACTTCGAAAACTGACGCGGTTGCCCTGACTATTTGCTTCGTCCCTGGTCCACTCGTCACGATGTTGCCCCTCCGTTCCACGTCTCGCTGCCACGGTCAGTGGCCGACGGCGCCTGAGTGCCTCCGTGGCGGCGCTGGAAGGGCAGCCCGGTCGACCTTGCCGTGCGGACTGGTCGGGATCTCCGCGAGCGCCACGATCCGCGACGGCACCATGTGCTCGGGGAGCCGCTCGGCGAGGTACGCGCGCAGGGCCGGCTCGTCGACGTCCGGCGGGGCACCGGCCTCGAGAACCACGTACGCCACCAGAGACCGGGCCTCCCGCAGCACGACGACGGTGTGGCGGACCACGGGATGTCGGCGCAGCGTCGACTCGATCTCGCCCAGCTCCACGCGCTGCCCCCGGATCTTCACCTGGGTGTCGAGCCGCCCGAGATAGTCCAGGTGGCCATCGGGTGACCAGCGCACCAGGTCACCGGTGCGGTAGACCCGCTCCCGGTGGCCCGCCACCCGGGTCTCGACGAACCGCTCGGCGGTGAGGTCGGGCCGGCCAGCGTACCCCCGGGCCAGGCAGCCTCCGCCGAGCAGTAGTTCGCCGTCGACACCGGGGGGAACGAGCGCGCCCTGCTCGTCCACCACATAGACGGTGACGTTGCGCAGGGGGCGGCCGATCGGGACCGTGTCGCCTGGCTCGGGACGCCGGCACTCCCAGGCGGTCACGTCGATCGTCGCCTCCGCCGGGCCGTACATGTTGTAGACGGCGGCGCGGGGGAGCGTCGCGGTCAGGATGTTCACCAGCTTCGGCGGCAGTGCCTCGCCACCGACGAGAATCACCCGCAGTGACTCGCACCGCCGGACGTCCGGCTCGGTCACGAACAACGCGAGCATGGACGGCACGAAGTGCACCATGGTCACGCCGTAGCCCACGATCAGATCCACCAGGGCCTGCGGGTCGCGATGCGCCTGCGGCGGCGCGACAACCAGGCTGCCGCCCGCCATGAAGGCCAGGAGCAGTTCCCAGATCGACACGTCGAAGGTGTAGGGCGTCTTCTGCAACAGCACGTCCTCGGGGCCGACCCGGTGCTCGTCGAGCATCCCGGCCAACCGATTGACGAGGCTGGCATGGGTCAGCTCCACGCCCTTGGGCGCACCCGTCGACCCCGAGGTGAAGATGACGCAGGACAGCCCGTCGACCACCTCAGGTCCGGCCCGGTACCGCCGCCACTCGACCGGGGCAGCCGCGCGGACCCGGGCGGCGCCGACCGGCTCGGCGGTCAGTGTGCGGACCAGCGTCGGATGCCCCTCCGGCAGGGGTGACTCGTCGACGTCGACCAGGAGCAGGGCGGCCCGGGCCGACTCCAGCATCGTGCGAAGCCGGTGCGGGGGGTGCCGCGGGTCGACGGGCAGGTAGGCCGCCCCCGACAACAGGACCCCCAGCACCGCGATCACCAACTGTGCGCTGCGCTCGGCGCGCAGCGCCACCACGGCCCCGGGCCCGATGCCGTCGGCCGAGAGCCCGCCGGCGACCAGCGCCGCCGCGTCCAGCAGTTCCCGATAGGTCAGCACCCCGTCGCCATGACGTACGGCGACCGCGTCGGGCGTCCGCTCCGCCTGGCGGCAGATGACCTCGTGCACCGGCGCCTGATCACTCATCGCGGGTGACCTGAGCCGCGATCGCTGCCGGGGTCGGCGCATCAGCCAGCTCGGCGATCTCCAACGAGACCCCGAACCTGCGCCGCACCTGGGCGATCATCCGGATGAACAGCAGCGACTCCCCGCCGAGCCGGAAGAAGTCGGAGCCGGCCTCGACGGTGGCCACCCCGAGCAGGGACCGCCAGATGTCGATGACCTGCTGGAGTACGGTGTCGTCTCCTCCGACGGTGGCCTCCGGGTCCGGCTCCACCTTCGGCGTCGGCTCCGCCTCTGCCGGAGTCGCCAACCAGTGTCGTGTCCCGGCGAAGGGATAGCTGGGCAGGGGCACCCGGACAGCGCCGGAGCCGGTGCGAACCGCCGGCCAGTCCACCTCCACCCCGGCCGCCCACAGTCCGCCCACCCCGCTGAGCAGGTCACCTCGTCGGGGTTGCAGCGCCACCATGGGGGCCTGTCGGGCCTGCGGGATCTGCTTGGCGCTGCCGATCAGGCCCGTGCCGGGCCCCACCTCCACGAGGACCACGCGCGACCGGCTCATCGCGGACTCCACCGCGGCCTGGAACCGGACCGGGCTGCGCAGCTGGTCCGCCCAGTAACCGGCTGGACGGCGTCCGCCCCTGCGCAGCGACTGGCCGCTGACACTGCTGATCACGTCGAGCGACGCCGGGCGGTGCGCGATGGTCGCGGCCACCGAGCCGAGCCGGGCGGCGGCCTCGGCCATCATCCACGAGTGGAAGGCGCGCTGCGCCGGCAGCACCCGATGCGGGAGACCGACGGCGTCCAGCCGCTCCCGCAGCAGGCCCACCGACTCGGTCGACCCGGACACCACGATCACCTCGGGGGCGTTCACCGAGGCGATCTCCAGGCCCGCGAGGTCGGCCAGGTGGCCGCGCACCACGGACTCCGCGGCGAGCACCACGACCATGCCACCCTCGGGGGCCTGCTGCATCAGTGCCCCACGTTCCACCACCAGTCGCAGCGTGTCGGGGAGGCTGAGTTCGTCGGCGAGGCAGGCCGCGGCGAACTCCCCGACCGAGTGGCCGATCAGGGCCGTGGGCCGGACCCCCCAGGACAGCAGCAGCCGGCCGAGGGCGTACTCGTGCAGCACCAGGGCCGGCTGGGTGAGGTCGGTCCGGTGGACGAGGCCCTGCGGATCGGCGCCGATCAGCAGCTCCCGCAGGTCAACACCGATCAGGTCCCGCAACAGGTCGCAGCCCTGGTCGATGTCGGCCGCGAACGACGGGTACCGCCGGTAGGGCCACTCGGCCATTCCCGGTGCCTCCGCACCCTGCCCGGGGAACAGGAACACCACGTTGGGCTGGCGCAGCGCCACGCGGCCGGGCGCGGACGCGAGGGCTCTCGCCGCACTCGCCGTGTCGTTCGTTGTCACGGCGAGGCGGTGCGTGAAGTGCCGGCGGTGCTCCTGCACGGTCAGCGCGACGTCGGGCAGCGACAGGTCCGGCCGGTCGCGCAGGTGCGCGGCGAGGCGGTCGGCGGCGGCCCGCAACGCCTCTTCGGTACGCGCGGAGACCACCACGACGTCCCGCCCGGTCGCCGGGACCACCCTCTCCGGCGGCGGGGCCTCGGACAGGACCACGTGGGCGTTGGTGCCACCGAGCCCGAACGAGCTGACCGAGGCCCGGCGCGGCTGCCCGGACGGCACATTCCAGTCCCGGGCGACACTGTCCACGGTGAACGCCGTCGAGGAGTCGAGCAGTTCTGGCCGCGGCTGCTTCAGGCCGGCCAGCGGTGGGATCTGTCGGGTGCGCAACGCGGACACCGCCTTGATCAGACCGGCGATGCCGGCCGCGGCCGACAGGTGCCCGATGTTGGCCTTGACGGAGCCGAGCGAGCACGGGGCCCCGCCGCCGACGAACACCTCGCGAAGCGCGGCCAGCTCGATGGCGTCACCCACCTCGGTCGCCGTCCCGTGCGCCTCCAGGTAGCCGACCGTCGCGGGGTCGACGCCGGCCGACGCGTACGCGCGGGCGAGCACGTCGATCTGGCCGGCGACGCCCGGTGCGGTGTAACCGACCTTCTGCGAGCCGTCGTTGTTGACCGCTGAACCCGAGATCAGCGCAAGGATCAGGTCCCCGTCGCGGCGGGCGTCGTCGGCGCGCTTGAGCGCGACCATCCCGACCCCGCTGCCCGGCACCGTCCCGTTGGCGCTGGTGTCGAACGGCCGACAGGTCCCGTCCGACGACATGATGCCCTTGGGCTCGTAGAGGTAGCCGGCCACCTGGGGAAACGCGACGTAGGCCCCTCCCGCCAGCGCCACGTCCGAGTCTCCGGCCCGCAGGCTCTGACAGGCCAGGTGTACGGCGACCAGCGAGGTCGAGCACGCCGTCTGGACCGTGATCGCCGGGCCGCCCAGCCCGAGCCGGTAGGCGATCCTCGTCGCGAGGTGGTCCTTCTCGTTGCCCAGCACCACGGCGAGCAGGCCGTGCTCACGGAGGATGTCCGGGGTGGCCAGCACCTGCTGCTGGAGGTAGTAGTTGAAACCGGCTCCGGCGAACACGCCGACCCGGCCGAGCGGTTTGTTCGTGATCAAGCCACCGGACTCGAGGGTCTCCCACGCGGTCTGGAGCAGCAGCCGCTGCTGTGGGTCCATGATGTCCGCCTCCCGGGGTGGAATCCCGAAGAAGGCTGAGTCGAAGAGGTCGGCCTCCGCGAGCACACCGCGGACGGGAACATAGGCCGGGTCGTCCAACTGACCGGCCGGCACGCCGGCCGCGATCAGCTCACCGCGGGACAACTGGCTGACGGTGACCCGCCCGGCGACGAGATTCGACCAGTACTCGTCGAGGTCCGCCGCCCCGGGGAACCGGCCGGCCATCCCGACAACCGCGATCTCCGTGCTCATCTCGACATCACCGCCACCGTCGTCGTCCGTAGGTGCGTGGCCAGGGCCTGCACCGTGGGAAACCGGTACAGGTCGGTCAGTGAGATCGGCTGTCCGCCCAGGTGCTCCTGCAACCGTCTCCGGACCAGGGCGACGGCCAGCGAGTCACCCCCGACGTCGAAGAACCCCTCGTCGGGAGCGAAATCGTCAGTCCCGAGCACCTCGACCCAGGTCTCGGAGATCAACCTCTCCAGGTCGACCGGGGCCGGCTCGGCGGCGGGCGGCTCACTCCGGCCGGCTGGCGGCGCGGCGAGTGAGCCCAACGTGCGCAGGTCGACCTTGCCGTTGCGGTCCAGGGGAAACTCGTTCACGGTGAACCACCGCTGTGGGCGTTCGTACGCCGCGAGCCCTGGCTCCACCGCCGCCCGAACCTCCGCCAGCACATCGTCCTCGGCCTTGACCGCGGCACACAGCCGACCCCCGGTCAGGAACACCACCGCGTCCAGTACCCCGGCCCGCTCCTTGATCCGGCGTTCGAGGTCGACCAGCTCGACGCGATGCCCGGCGATCTTCACCTGCCGGTCGGCGCGACCGAGGAACCGCAGTCGACCGTCCGCACCCCAGCGGACCAGGTCACCGGTGCGGTACTCCCGCTCACCGGCGCGCTCGGTGAACGACAGGGCGGTCCGCTCCGGATCGCCCACGTACCCGTCGGCCAGTCCCCAACCGGCGCTACGCAGCTCACCGATGGCCCCCGGTGGAACGGGTCGATCATCGTCGTCCACGATCCACACGTCGGTACCCCGTACCGGGGTGCCGATCGGGATCGGGTCCGGAACGTCGTACGCGCCGTCCATGTGGAAGGTGGCGGTGAAGGTCGTGTTCTCGGTGGGGCCGTACCCGTTGGTGACGCGCAACCCGTGGCAGCGCTGGAGGACACGCCGTACGTGCGCCGGCGACACGACGCTGCCACCGGTGAAGACCTGACGGAGCCCGCTGAACGCCTCCGGTCGGTGGTCGGCGACGAGGTGGAACAGGCCCGCGGTCAACCAGGCGTGGGTCGTACCCGAGGAACGCAGGAACTCGGCCAGACCGTTCGGGGTCGGCTCACCCGGCGGATGCACGACGACTGTCGTCCCGTTCGCCAGCGGCACCAGCAGTTCCAGTGTCGACGCGTCGAAGGCCAAGGGGGCGAGGCGCAGCATTCGCAGCCCGACCCGATCGGCGAACAGGTCCTCGTCGTCGGCCAACCGCAGCACCGCCCGGTGCGGCACGACGACGCCCTTGGGGACACCGGTGGTGCCCGACGTGAAGGAGATGTACGCGGCCGCGGCGGGATCGGCGCTGCGCCGCGCCGGCTCGACGCCGAGGTCGTGACGCTCGCGGTCCAACTCGACGAGCGGGCACCGCCGGACACCCGCGAAGGTGAGGTCGCCCACGTCCCCTCCGATGCGCGCGGCCGGCGCCACCGCCTCGGCGATCCGGGTCCGCCAACTCGCGGGGGAGGCGGGGTCCACGGCGACGTAGGTCGCCGGCACGCTCAGGATCGCCAGGACCGCGACCGCCTCCGCCGCCGAGCGGGGGATTTCGAGGATGACCCGGTCGCCCACCCCGACACCGCAACCTCGCAACAACTCGGCCTGGGCCAGGGCGTGAGCCTGCAACTCGCGGTAGGTCAACGTCGTCCCGGCCGCGGCGTCGACCACCGCGACCGCGTCCGGTTGGTGGTCGACCTGGCGCTCGAACCGGCTCCAGAGGTCGTCGGCGGTGTCGAACTCCGCGCCGTGCCCGAGGTCACGCAGCCGCCGCCGCTGGCCGCCGGAAAGTCCGGCGACCTGGCCGAGATCGGTTTCCGGATGACCCGCCAACTCCTCCAGCACGGCCTGGAACGAGTCGGCCAGCTCGCCGATGTCCGCGGCGGTCTGCGCCGAGGTCGCGTACTCGATGGCCAGCCTCGGCCGTGCCGACCACGACTGTACGAACAGCAGCGCATCGAAGACCGACCCGTGGCAGTGCCCCTCCTGGACCTGCCACGACCCGCTCGCCGAGGCGAACTGGTCGGGCACCAGTTCGTGGTGTGCGGCGAAACCGACCTGCGCCACTGGGTTACGGCTCCCGTCCACCGTCTCGGCGAGAGCCGTCACCACCCGCGCGAACGGGAGATCCGCGTCCGCGACCGCGTCGGCGAGCGCACCGGCGGTGGTGCGGACGTACTCGCCGGCTCGGAGGTCGTCCTCGATCCGGCAGCGCACCGGGATGATCCGGGTGCACAACCCGATGACGTCCTCCATCCCGGTCTCGAACCGGCCCGAGGCCGCCACGCCGAGCACGACGTCGGCCGACCCGAGCCGGCGGGCGACGGTGAGCGCCCAGGCCGACAGCAGCACCGAGGTCACAGTGGTCCGGCTGTGCCGCGCGAGCAGGTCCACCCCCTCGGCCAGGTGGGTCGGCAGCCCGAACACCACGCGTGCGCCGCGCCCGTCGGCCTCGTCGGCCCGGCGCAGGTCGGTCGGCAACGTCGCCACCAGTGGGGCACCGTCGAGTCGGTCCGCCACGCGGGCCAGCGCCGCGTCGAGCACACCCGAGGAGTCCCGCGCGGCGAGCCGGTGCCCGATCCACTCCGGTGACGGGCCCTCGGCGGCGAGACCGCCAGGCCCGTCCTCGCAGAGCCGCGCGAACTCCCGCCACAGCACGCCGATACTCCAGCCGTCCACCAGCGCGTGGTGCACCAGCACCGTGACCAGGCTCTCCTCGCCGACGCAGGTGCGGACGAACACCACGGGTGGCTGCTCGAAGGGGCGCAGCAACTCCGCGGCGCGGTGGCCGTACAACTCGTGGATGGCCGGTACCGCGTCCACGCCGGCGGGCAGGGACTGGTGCAGCAACCGCGGTGGGTGCGACGGGGGAAGCACCATTCGGCGTACCGTCTGCTGGTCCTCGCTGAACATGGTGCGCAGCGATTCGTGCCGGGCGGTGAGCGCCTGCAACGCGGCCCTCGTCTGGCCAAGACCCAGTGCGGCCGGCGGCCGCACCGTGAACATCAGGTGGTACGACTGGTCGCGGCCGGCGAGATGCGCCGCGAGCATCGCCTTCTGGCCGGGCAACAGCTCGCGGAGCAGCGGGCCCGCGGTGACGTCGACGGGCTCCAGTGCGGTGGGTACGAATTCCGGCGCGTCGGACAGGGCGTCCGCCAGGGGTGCCGCCGCGAGCAGCCGCGCGACGTCGACGTCCAGGGCCAGCTCCCGCTGACCGTACGCGGACAGCGCGATCGCCTGGAGGGACGTGCCTCCCAGCGCGGTGAACGAGTCCTGTGCCGAGCGCGCCCCGACCTCCTCGGCCGCGATACCGAGCACCTCGGCGATCAGCGGCATCCAGTCGACGAGCCGGTTGACGGGTCCGGTCACCGCTGCACACCCGCGGCAGCCTCGTCCGCCCGCTCCGGCGGGACCCGGTCCGCGAGGGCCAGCAGGTCACCGTAGCGGGGGTTGTCCAGCACGTGCTTGAGCTCGACGGCGAGGTTGAGATCCTGGCGGATCAGCGTGCTCAGCCGCAGGGCGCTGAGCGAGTGGCCGCCGAGATCGAAGAAGTCGTCGTCCTCGTGGACGGTCTCCACGCCGAGCACCTCCATCCAGAGCTGCTCGAACTCGGCGACCCGTGACTCGCCCTGGTGATTGGTCATCACAGATGCCTCTCTTTCGCTGTGGCGGGAATGTCGAGGTAGTGGCGGGTGGGGGCGAACGGGTAGCCCGGCACGGGGACCCGGCTGCGGCCGAGATCCAGCTCCTCGGCCCAGGGGCCGCCGATGCCCATCTCCCAGAGCAGACCGACGGTGCCGAGCATCTTGTCGAGTCCGTTGGACATCGGTGGTGGCTCGACATCCGGATGCGCAAGCACCTGGGTGCCGATCTCGAGCCAGGCGGCGGGATCCGGGCCGGTCGTCGGTGGCGCGAACTCTCGGTCGTGCGGCTCGTCGAACCTCGCCACCCAGTAGTCGATGTCGGTGGCCTGCTCGGCGGTGATCGGCGTCCCGTCTCGGGTGTAGAGGGGAGTCCCGGGAGCGGCCAGCGTGGCACCGGTCCGGGGCCGCCGTACCGCGAGGTCGATCCCGTCGCCGAAGGACAGCACGCCCGCCGCGCAGGCCGACGCGACGGCGCCGACACCCTGGCCAACCATCGCCGCCGCGCGGACCCCTCGGCGCTGCAGGGTGTCGACCCAGGCCAGCGCCAGGGCGAACCGGCCGGCTCGCTCCCGGGTCTCGAGATCGGGCTCGCTGTCGCGGGAACGCAGCTCGGCGTAGCCGCGGTCGACGATCGTGCGGAAGTGCGGATCGACGTTGTAGGTGTGCGGGCTCCCCGGCAGCCGCCCTCCACCGCTGAAGAAGAACGCGACCCCGCGCTCGGCGGCCTGCGAGCTCGCCCGGCGTACGGGCCGCAGTGGCTTCAGGTCCTCGTCCGGCGTCCGGATGATGAACCCTCGCCACGGGAACTCGACCCGGCCGGTCCGTAGGGTGAAGGCGACGTCGGCGAGGTCCTCCGGCTTCGTCCCGGCGATGAAGTCGTTCACGCGGGTCAGGCTCTCGGTGGCCGCCTGTTCGGTCTTGGCCGAGACGAGGATCAGCTCGCTCACCGGTCGGCGTCGTCGGTCGGTGCGCACCTTCGGTGGAGCTTCCTCCAGGACGACGTGTGTGTTCGTGCCGCCGATCCCGAACGAGCTCACCCCGGCGCGACGCACCCCGTCGATGGTTGGCCACTCGGTCGCGGTCGTCGGCACGTAGAGCACCGACTTCTCCAGCTCCAGGGCGGGGTTCGCCTCGGTGAACCGCGCGACGGGCGGAATGGTCCGGTGCTTCAGGGCCAGCACGGTCTTGATCACACCGACCACGCCGGCCGCTGTGTCGAGGTGACCCATGATTGACTTCAGGGCGCCCAACGCGCACGGCGGGTTGTCGCCCCGGTCGGTGCCGAACACCGCCCGCAGGGCGGAGACCTCGATCGGATCCCCCAGGATGGTGCCGGTGCCGTGTGCCTCGATCAGCCCGATGGTGTCCGGGTCGACCCCGGCGACCGCGAGCGCGGACCTGATGGCCGTCGCCTGCCCCTCCGGGCCCGGCGCGGTGAAACCGGCTTTGCGGGCTCCGTCGTTGACGGCCGCGGTCCCGGCGATCACCGCGTGGATGGTGTCGTTGTCCCGCACCGCGTCCTCGAGACGTTTCAGCACGAGGATGCCCGCCCCGTCGGCGTCCACCGTCCCCTGCGCCGCGTTGTCGAAGGTCCGGCACCGGCCGTCCGGCGAGAAGATGCCGCCCGGCTCGTAGAGGTGCCCGCGCCTGGTCGGCGGCGCGACCGTGGCCGCCCCGGCCAGTGCGATGTCGGCCTCGTAGGTCAACAGGCTCTGCACCGCGAGGTGCACCGCGACGAGCGAGGTGGAGCACGCCGTCTGCACCGTGAATGCCGTGCCCTGGAGGTTCAACTTGTACGCGATGCGGGTGGCGGCGAAGTCCTTGTCACTGGAGATGAGGATCTGCAGACCTCCGGCGGACTTGACCGCGCGGGCGTTCGGCCACAGGACGTCGAGCAGGTACACGTTCAACCCCGTACCGACGTGCACGGCTATCCGGTTGCCGTCCGGCGCGATCGGGGCGTACCCGGCGTGCTCCAGCGCGCCCCACGCGCATTCGAGCAGCACCCGCTGTTGCGGGTCCATGAGGACCGAGTCCTGCGGCGAGTAGCTGAACAGGCGCCCGTCGAAGCGGTCGTAGTCGTCCAGGACCGAGCGGGCCGGGACGAAGTCCGGGTGGTCGATCACCTCCTCCGGAACGCCCCAGCTGAGCAACTGGTCACGCTCGAAGAAGGTCATCGCCTCGATGCCGTTCTCGATGTTGTGCCAGAAGCGGTCCAGGTCCCGCCCCGCGCCCGGAAGCCTGATCCCCATTCCGATGATGGCGATCCGGTCCTGCCCCTGTTCGTCAGGCATGTTCTCCCCCTCTGCTGATTCGCCGACGTCGGGTGAACTCGTCCCGCGCCCGCCTGCGTTGCGCGACCCGGTCGTCGGTGAGCGGGGCCTCCGCTCGGCGGAAGTACGCGGCACAGTCCGCCACCGTGCCGAAGCGGAAGAGATCGGTCACGGAGATCTCCAGCCCGATCTCGGCCATGCGTTGCTGGACGGTGATCAGGGCGAAGCTGTGCCCGCCCACGTCGAAGAAGTTGTCGGTCGGTTCGATGTCGGGCCGGCCCAACACGTCGGCCCAGATGCGGCGGATCCGCGCCGAGAGTGAGTCCCGGACAGCGGTGTCGACCGGCCGTGGAGCGGGCGCGGTCAACCTGCTCTCGGCGACCAGCCGGCGGGTGTCGACCTTCCCGTTGGCGTTCAGCGGGATCTCCGGAACAACATGGATGCGGGACGGCACCATGTAGCCGGGCAGCTCGTCCCGGACCGCGGCCCGCAGTTCCCGCTCGGTCCCCACTCCGGGGCCGCAGCGCAGGAACACGACCAGCTCGTCGGCCTCCGCCACGGCAACACACGCCAGGACAGCGGTCTGTCGAAGGAACGCCGCCTCGATCTCCGCGAGCTCGACCCGGTAGCCGCGAACCTTCACCTGCGCGTCCTCCCGGCCCAGGTAGATCAACTTTCCGTCCGGGCCCCATCTGACGATGTCGCCCGTCCGGTAGAGGACGCCGGGGGCGTACGGGTCCGGACCGAAACGTGCCGAGGTCAGCTCGGGTGCGCCGACGTACCCCGCCGCGACCAGCTCGCCGCCGACGTAGAGCTCGCCCGGCACGTTCACGCCGGTGGGTTGCCGCTGCTCGTCGAGCACGTAACAGCGGGCGGAGGGCAGCGGCACCCCGATGTCGCCCTCCCGTACGCCGTGCAGCTCGGCGGCCGGCACCGCAACGATCGTGACGTGGATGGTCCCCTCGGTGATCCCGTACATGTTGACGAACACCGCGGGCAGCCGCTTCGGGTCGACCAGCGCGGCCACCCGGGACCAGCTCAGCGCCTCCCCGGCCAGCACCACGTACCGCACGGAGGACCGCTCACGGTCGAGCGAGTCGAAGAGTGGCGGCAGCACCCGGTACAGGGCACCGGGAGTCAGGCTCAGGACCGTCACCTCCTCGGCGTGGACCAGCCGTGCGAGGCGCTGCGGGTCGACCAGGTCGGCCTGGTCGGCGATGATGAGCCGGCCGCCCGAGCTGAGGGCCCCCCACATCTCCCACACCGAGACGTCGAAGGAGAAGGAGTGGGCGCCCAGCCACCGGTCGGTCTCGTCGACGTCCAGGCCGGCGGGGCTCGGATCGCACAGGGCGTTGAGGCCCCGGTGCCGGACCATCACGCCTTTCGGCACCCCGGTCGAGCCGGAGGTGTAGATGAGGTAGGCGAGGTCGTCCGGGTCGGGGAACGTCGTGGGCACCGTGGCGTCGCCATTGGCCGTGTGCGCGTCGAGCAGGGCGATGCCGTGCGGTGCGGCCAACTGCCGTGCCAGGTCGATGGTGTCGGGCTCCACGAGCATCGTGCTCGGCCGTGCGCTGTCCACGATCAGGTCCAGGCGGTGCCTCGGATATTCGGGGTCGAGCGGCACGTAGACCCCGCCGAGCTTCCACACCCCGAGGATCGAGGCCAGCACGGCCGGGGAGCGCCCCAACAACAGCCCGACCCGGCTGCCGCCAGCCACACCGAGATCGGCCAGCCCGGCGGCGATCCGACTCGACCACTGGTCGAGCTGTCGGTAGGTGAGCTGGCGTCCTCGATGGCGGACCGCCACCGCGTCCGGCGACCGGGTGGCGTGCGCGACGAACGACCGTAGGACGGACGGATGGTCGACCGGCTCCTCCGGGATCGGAGGATTCCACCCCGTGGTGAGCAGGGTGCGCTCCTCGTGGTCGACCATGCTCGGCTCGCCGTCCGCCTCGGCCACGACGGATTCGAGCAGCGCGTGGTAGTGCTCCAGCATGCCCTCGACCGTCGTCTTCTCGAAGAGTTCGGTGCTGAACTCCGCCCGCAGGAACGGCGATCGCGTCGAGACGTCGAGGGTCATCGCGACGTCGAACTTCGCGGCGTCGATCTCGATGTCCACCTCGTGCACCTTCAACCCGCCGAAGTCCGGAACGGTGAAGGTGAAGTTCTGGACCGTGAGCATGGTTTGGAACAGCGGGGCGTGACTGAGCTGCCGCTGCTCGCCCAGGGCCTGCACGATCTGCTCGAACGGCACGTCCTGATGACCGAGCGCGGTCAGCGCGGTCCGCCATGTCCTGCTGACCAGATCGGTGAACGTCGGCTGCCCGGAGAGGTCGACGCGAACCGGCAGCGTGTTGACCAGGCAGCCGACCAGGCTCTCCTCGGCCTCGTCCAGCCGGTTGGCCGCCGGGACCCCGATCACCACCTCGGGTTGCCGCGCGTGCCGCGACAACACCCAGGCGTACCCGGCGAGCGCGACCGCGAACAGGGTCACCCCCCGGGCCTTCGCCCACTCGGTGAGCCGGTGAATCAGTTCGGGGTCCACCGGCCGGCGCAGCACCGAGCCCTGGAAGCTCAACACGGTCGGCCGAGGGTGATCGGTGTGCAGGGACAACTGCGGCGCGCCGGTCAGCAACTGACGCCAGTGGTCGAGTCGCCTCGTGTTCTTCGACCACATGACCCGCTGCGCCTCGGCGTAGTCCACATAGGACGGACCGGGCGCGCCGCTGGCCCCCGTGTTGTACGTGTCGGCGAGATCGTTCAGCAGCAGGCCGACCGCCCAGCCGTCACAGGCGATGTGATGCATCAGCACCACCAGCGCGTGCTGATCGGCGTCCCAGGACGTGATCCAGGCCCGCAGCACCGGGCCGGAGCCCAGGTTGAACGGCCGGCGCGCCTCGTCGGCCACCAGCTCCCGCAGTTGGCGGTCCTGGAGGCTCTGCTCGACCGGCGCGCTGTCGCGGATCGTGATCTCCGGCTCGGCCGCGTCCGAAACCTGTTGCGTCAACTCGCCGTCGACCACCGCGAAGGAGGTGCGCAGGGCGTCGTGCTTGCCGACCACCCGACGCAACGCCTGAGCCAGCGCCTCCCGATCGAGAGAGCCCTCCATCCGCAGGGCGAACGCCACGACGTACGCGGGGTTGCCCGGCTGGAGTTCGTTGAGGAAGTAGAAGCGCTCCTGGGTGAAGGAGGCCCTGCCGGTTCGAGTCATGCCGCCCCCCGTACTTCCGCGACGTCTTCGGGTTGGGTGGGTGCCCTGAGGGCCTCGGCGCTGCGCCGAGCGGCCGGGACGATCAGCCAGGCCGCGGCGAGCATCACCGCGGCGATCACCGCCCAGCCCCAGAACCCCAGCGAGATGACCAGGCCGGACAGGAACACCGGCCCGACGACGTTCTGCGATGCCACATGCAGGTCGAAGGCACCGAGGTACTCGCCCTCCGCATGCTTGGGAGCCAGCCCGAAGGCCATTCCCCACGCCGAGGCCGCCTGCAGCACCTCGGCTATCGACACGACCAACACCGTCACGACGATCGCCACCACGGCCAGGGCCGCGTTGTCCACGAAGGCGGTGACGGACACCGCCGCGCAGCCGGCCGCGATCCACAGCCCCGCACGCCGGCCCGTCAGCGCAGCGCCGGACACCGTCTCCGCGCCCCTGCTCGCGCGGACCTGGAACAGGATCACGAACGCCGTGTTGATCACCAACATCAGCGGGACGAGGAAGGGTGGGACCGAGGTCCGATTGAGCGTCCACAGGGGCAGCACCACCATGAGGACCGTGATGTGCGAGGCGAGGACCGCCGACAACCCCACCACGGCGAGGAACCGCAGGTCCCGCACCGCGCCGAAGGGGCGTGGCCGGGTGGCCGCCTTCCGGGGAGCGCCGACCGGCAACCGGGTCACCAGTGCCGCGGCGAGACCCAGCAGCACGGCCGCTCCCACCGGGATCAGCACCAGCAGGCGCTCGCTGAGTGCGGCGACCGCGGCGATCCCGATGCCCACACTGAAACCGATGTTGAAGACCGTCCGCATCATGGCGTTCAGGCGGACCCGCTCCCCGTCGGGGATGAGCGTCGCCACCATCGCATTCTCGGTCGGGCCTATCCCGTAGTCGAGGAACGCGATGAGCATCACCAGTACGTAGAACTCGACCGCGCTCTCCACGACGGAATACAAGCCGAAACCGACGGCGACCGCCGCGAACAGCGCGAACAACAACGTCCGCTTCCGCATCCGGTCCGCGATGATTCCGAACAACACCGAGGAGACCAGTCCGGCGAAACCCGCCGCGGACAGGCCAATCCCCACCTCAGCGGCCGACAGCCCGACGTGCAGGGTGAAGTAGACGACGCTGCCGCTGAGGAACACCCCTTTTCCCATTGCCCCGGCGAGTCGGATCGCCAGTAGCCTCCGGCGCAGGGAGTCAGCAGGGATCAACCGCGTGAGAAAGCCCGACACGCTGGATCCGGACCTGGCCATCAATACTCACCTCGCCCGAATGCAAGCAGTTCCGCGATGCGTTCCGGGGTATTGGAGCGCGACGCCCCGAGTGGAGCGAGCGCCCGACACCAGGCGTCCAGCCGGTCGGGATCGAGATCGGCAGCCCGCGCCAACTCGTCACGCCGAAACACCATTGCGGACCGATCCCAACCCTCAAGCACATAATCGGCGGCGTCAAAGCAGCGTTCGCCGACACAGGCAATCGGACTACGAGCCACCAGACCCCTGGTGTCGGACGCGAGAACATTGCCGAGGTGCAGATCGCCGTGCAACAGCACCCGTTCCGCTGGTGCGGAAAAGAGCTCCGCCGTGATCCGGCGCGATTCCGTCACGTCCAGGCCGCCCCGCTCGGTCCAGCCGTACATCAGCTCAAGCCAGTCGGCGGCCTTCCGGGGCGCGCTCTCCGGATCGCCGGCCGAGTGCAGCTCGTTGAGGAACAACGCGTAGTCGGTGGGGGACGGTGCCTCCGGAAGCTGTTCCACCGGAATGCCCGGTTTGATGGCCTCCAACAGCACCGCTCCCTTGGCAGCGGCGAGGACTGCCGGAACCCGTCCGCTCGGGGCGAACTGCCGCAGCATCGCCACCTCCTCGGCGAGGGCGTACGAGTCCGGCGCGAGCTTCAACACCGCGTCGCCCAAGGGGCCGGTGCAGGCCAGCACCACCGAGGAGACGCCCGAGGAGAAGTCGGCGCCGATTTCGGAACCGAGCTCGGCGCCGATTTCGAGGTCCCACTCGCGGGCCAGGGTCGCCAACTGCTCCGGCAGCGAACTCAACCAGCGATGGTTCACCTTTCCCGAGCGCGCGTAGTCGGCGATCGACTGGAACCGCGCAGTTATCTCTTCCAGATCCAGCAAGGGTGGTCACCTTCCGTGAGTCGCTTTCCGTTGTCGCGCCATTCAGGTGCACCTCGGTACCGTCAGTCCGACGGAGAATGCCGAGGATTGTGGACATGCGAAACTCTCGCCCCAGGGCTCACGAGAGTGAGTCAGCGCAGGGTGTACCGTCCGTGCCGGCAATTAGACCGCAAGCCGGCATGGCGGCGCGATAAAGACACGAAGAGTTGTTGCTGGACCGGTTCCTCCTGCGACCGTCTCTTGATTAAGTGAGGTGGAGACGGGTGGGAGCGGCTTCGTCACAAATGGTTACCAATTCGGCGATCTCCCGAACTCCCCCCGCATTGCAACAGCCTCTCATGATGATCTATAGATGTCTAGCCTCGTTGTATTGATCTGATTACCCGCTGCTATGTACTTCGTCGTCATTGCGGCATTTTCGCGGCGATCGTGCTGATCGCAGTGGGTAAGGGGTGCCGTAGGGATCGATGGCGGCGAAGGTCCGGATAAGACGGCAGTCGACCCTGATTTCATCTCCGTCAGTGCAAAGTGAGGCATTCGGATCCGCCGGCACTGCGGCGGCCGGTTCTTCCGTCAGACCCACAGTTGAAGCGCGCCGCCGTCGCCGTGCTGGCCCTGGCCGTAGCAGTGCTGGCATTTCCTGACCCGCCGCCCCGCGGACGGGCTCACCGACCAGGCCGTCGACCGTTGCTCGCTCCGGAGGCTTCCTGGGCACGAACGGCTGTTCGGCCAGCGGGGGCCCTGGATCGGCGTCGGCAGAACTCGGTCACTCCATCGTCCAACGATTGTGGTGGATCACCGACGACACCGGGGTTCGCTGGCGCCAGCCGTGCCGCTCCAGGTCCGGCGTCTGCTCCAGATGGGTGACCGGGCCGAGGCAGAGCCACGCCACCGGGCGCACGGTGGCCGGGATGCCGAGCAGGTCGCGCAGGAACGGCTCCCGGTAGAACGAGACCCAACCAACCCCGAGTTGCTCTGCGGTCGCGGCCAGCCACAGGTTCTGGATTGCCAGACAGACCGAGTAGAGGCCGGCGTCGGCGATCGCGTGACGGCCGAGCACCGCCGGTCCACCCCGCTGCGGGTCGTATGTGACCACGACCGACAACGTCGCCTCGCGTACGCCATCGATCTTGATCCGGGTGAAGCGTTCCTTCGCCGCACCGTCGAGAGTGGCCGCGAAGGTGTCCCGTTCCCGCTGTACGTGCTGGTGGAACTCCTGCCGCAGCTCGGGATCGCGGACCAGGATGAAGTCCCAGGGCTGGGAGAGGCCGACGCTCGGTGCGGCGTGCGCCGCCGTGAGGATCCGGTTCAACGTCTCGTCCGGGATCGGCGCCCCGGTGAACTGGGCACGTACGTCCCGGCGGCGGTGGATGGTCTCGTAGAGTCCGGTGTTCATGGCAGGCTCCCGCTGCGCTCGTGCCCCTGACGGGGTCGATGACGCGAGGCCGGTCTTCGGACTCCCGGATCTACGCTGGTCACCCGCCTTCCCAACCCCGCAGGGTCAGTGGCTGCGTCTGGTACGCGTGGGTGGCAGCTCCCCGGTCACCGCGGCGGGCCCGTGCCGGACTCACACCGGCTTCCCGATTCTCCCCACTGGCGCGGGGCACCTCGCAACGTTTGTGCCACCGTGCACCATAGCGGCCCCGACGAGCCCGGGGCCTGTCTCGCCAAAGGTGTTCCGGCGGTCCTGGGACAGCGGAGCGACTCGCCCAGCCGTTAGCATCGCGCTGATTCCCGCCCCCATTACGGAGACCTCCATGCGCAAACTTGCCGCCGCCGCCCTCGTGGGCGTGCTCGTGGCCGTTCTTCCGGCAGCGGCCGCCCTGGCCGCCGAGCCCAAGCCGGATATCGCGGTGACCTCCGCCGCCGACAAGGCCAACTACGCCGAGGGCGAGACCTTCACCATCACGGTCACGGTGAAGAACAAGAGCTCTGTCGACGCCAGGCACGTGCACTACACCGGCGGCGACAGCGAGGGCGTCGACGGTGTCGCCTACGGTGAGCTGTCGACCGGCTTCGACCTCGCCGCCGGCGCCACCAAGACCGTTCAGATCACCGGCAAGACCAACCACGTGGCGTGGCAGTCCGGCTACGGGTTCGTTGCCTTCTCGCTTGCCGCCGACAACGGCGAGGCCAACGACGCCGACAACATCACCAGCGTGCGGCTGCTGGTGGCGGGCGTCTTCGACGATCTCGGCGGCTACGTCTTCCAGGGTGAGTCCTATGACGCCGAGTGGACGCCCCGGACGCCTGGCGTCCCGGGTGTCAAGGTCGTCGCCACCAGTGCCGACGGCAAGACGACGTACGCCGAGGCCAGCACGGACGCCAAGGGCCTGTTCCGTTTCGCCCGCCTCCCCGCCGGCGACGTCCTGCTGACCTTCACCGCCCCGGCGGGCTGGAAGATCCTGGCCGGCGAGAACGGCGCGGACGACCACACTCTGGCGCAGGTCAGGGCCGACGACAGCGACGAGCCGCGCGTCTTCGTGGCGGCGAAGAAGGTCGCCGTGAGCTCGCCGAGCGCGACGCCGACGCCGACTTCGACGCCGACGCCGACGCCGACGCCCACTTCGACGGCGACGCCGACCTCGACGATGACGCCGACCTCGACGCCGACTTCGACGACGACGCCGACTTCGATGACGCCGTCACCGTCGGCGTCGTCGAGCACCGGCCCGGGCCTGCCGGTCACCGGCGACAACACCATGCTGTTCGTCGGCGCTGCTGCGGTCGCCGTCGCGGTCGGCATCGCGCTGGTGCTTGTCGCACGACGCCGCCGAGTACGCCTGCAGGCCTGATCGACCGAGATCGCCCCAGCGGCCGAACACGGCCGCTGTAGCGTCCCCCGCTACGTCGAGCAAGGCGAAGGACGCCGAGGCTCCAGCACCTCGCTGGAGCCTCGGCACCGCGACTCCGGCCGTACTCACGGCGCGATCCGCGCGACTGCCGCTGAACTGTTGGACCCTGGTTGAGCTCATGGTGTGTCGCGATCACGCCGCAGGGCCTCGCCCACGAGCTTTCCCCCAGCACCGATATATCCGTCTGGGTCAAGCCAGTTCTTCCCCGTCGGTCAGTTTGAGGGCCGGTCTCCGGCAACCGGGTCGCAGGCGCGTCCAGCTGCGGATCACCACCACCCGCATGATCATCTCCATTCGGGCTAGCAGAGTGGGGGAGCGCCGGTCAGTTCAGCTCCAGACGTACCGGATAGCGACTCAACCACTCGTTGAGCCCCAGCAGCATCTCCACACTGCGCCGGGCCGCCGCCAGGGCGCCGCCCTCGAGCTTGGCACCGGCGAGTGCGCGGGCGCGGTTGTCGTCGAGCAGTGCCCGCACCGGCGCGCCGGGGTCGGTCAGCACAGCCCTGGTCCGGTCGGCCAGCATGCGCTCGTAGGCCGGGTCCTGAGTGCTCGGGTAGGGGCTCTTGCGCCGGGCCACCACCGAGGCGGGCAGCACGTCGGCGGTGGCGGCGCGGAGCAGGCTCTTCTCCCGCCCGTCGAAGGACTTGAGGCTCCACGGGACGTTGTAGACGTACTCGACGAGCCGGTGGTCGCAGAACGGCACCCGCACCTCGAGGCCGTGGGCCATGCTCATCCGGTCCTTGCGGTCGAGAAGTACCTGCAGGAAGCGGGTGAGGTTGAGGTAGAACATCTCGCGCATCCGGTACTCCTCCGGCGACTCGCCGGGCAGGTGGTCGACCTCGGTCAGCGCCTGCCGGTACGCCGCGTCCTGGTAGCCCGGCAGGTCGAGCTTCAGATCGGGCGCGAACAGGCTCGGCGGTTGGGGGTCACCCGGGGCGCCACGGATCGCGGCCATCCAGGGGAACGTGTCCGCACGGATCACGGCCGGATCGTGGAACCAGGCGTAACCGCCGAAGACCTCGTCCGCGGACTCGCCGGACAACGCCACTGTCGACCGCTCCCGGACGGCGCGGAAGAGCAGGTAGAGCGAGGTGTACATGTCGCCGAGCGCGGGGGGCACGTCGGCCGCGGTGAGCACTCCGGCGCGGTAGAGAGGGTCCATGAGGGCGGGCGAGTCCAGCACGATGTCGGTGTGGTCGGAGCCGACGTGCTGCGCGACCTCGTGCACGAACGGCGCGTCGGGCGTCAGATGCATCCCGGTTTGCTGGAAGTGCTCGGTCTGCCCGGCGAAGTCGACCGCGAACGAGCGCACCGGCCCGGCACCCTGCGCCGCGAGGGCGCGGGCGGCCAGTGCGGTGATCACCGACGAGTCGAGGCCACCGGAGAGCAGTACGCCCAGCGGCACGTCGGCGATGAGCTGCCGCTGAACGATGTCGTCGAGCAGCTCGCGCACGGTCCGTACGGTGGTGTCCCGATCGTCGGTGTGCTCCCGGGGGGTGAGGGACCAGTAGCGGCGGGCGCGCAGCCCGGACCGGTCCACCCGGACGATCTCGCCGGGGCGCACTTCGCGCAGGTCCCGGTAGATGCCGTGTCCGGGCGTCTTGGTGAAGGCGAGCAACTCGCGCAGCCCGTCGGTGTCGACGACGGCCGGCACCTGCGGGTGGGCGAGCACACCCTTGGGCTCGGAGGCGAAGACCACGCCGTCCGGCATCGGCCGGTAATAGAGCGGCTTGATGCCCATGCGGTCACGGACCAGCAGCAGCGCCTGCTCGCGCGGGTCCCAGAGGCCGAAGGCGTACATGCCGTTGAGGTGCCCGGCGAAATTTTCGCCCCACTCCAGGTAGGCGTGCAGGACCACTTCGGTGTCGCTCTCGGTGCGGAACTCGTGGCCCAGCCCGCGCAACTGGGTGCGCAACTCGCGATAGTTGTAGACCTCACCGCTGTAGGTGATCACGGCGATGGCGGCGCCGTCGTGCTCGACGGTCATCGGCTGCGCCCCGGTCGACAGGTCGATGACGGCGAGCCGGCGGTGCCCGAGGCCGACATGCTCGTCGAGCCACACGCCCTCGGCGTCCGGCCCGCGCAGGCTCATCGTCGCCGTCATCGCCCGCAGCACCGCGCCCTCGCGGCGCAGGTCACGGGCAAAGTCCACCCATCCGACAATTCCACACACAGTATGCCTCCCGTTGATTGATCAATCGTGGTGATGGTTACCGGTGCGAGCGCTCATGGCCTGGTGACCACAGTGCCGAAGGTGGTGGCGAGCCAGGGCTTGCGACCGCCGGCCAGCAGCTTGCCGCGGGCGATCTGGCCCCACTGGCCGGTGCGACCGAAGCCGACCTTGAGGAACGCGACGGGGTCTGCGGAGACCCAGCAGTCCGGCCTGGTCTGCGCGGCCGACCTGCCGCTCACCGCGGTCCCGTGGTCGATCTCCACCAGATAGCGCGGGCCGCCACGCAACCTGATCTCGATGCTCGCGCGGACGTTCGCGGCGCGTTTCCGGTTCAGGTATCGCGGCATCATCGTCAGTACGCCGTCGAGCACCAGCAACGCCTCCGACCGGTCGATGCGCCACGGCTGTCCGCTCGCCCGCGCGATGTCCAGCCCGTGCACGACCAGTTCGCCGAGCAGCGCCGAACTCATCGTCGACCAGCCCAGCGCGAGGCCGTTGCTGACGATCAGCGGTTGCGCCGGCGGCTGCACGGCCAGGAATCCCGTCACCGCCGGCAGCAGCCGATCCGCCAGCGAGGCGAGGTCACGATCGGGATCGGTACGCAACTGCGCCGCGTTCGCCTCGGCGTTGCGCCGCGACGGGTGGTCGCCCGCGGCGGGGTTGTTCCGCCCCTGCGCGTACGCGGTGTAGTCGACGAACTCGTTCACCAGGTGCGCCGCGGTCTCGCCGGCGGTCCAGCTCAGCCCGGGAACCATGGCGTCCGGAGACTTGGCGGCCCGGATCACCGCTGCCGCGCGAACGGCGGCACTGCGGATCGCGTCGGACAGTGCCGCTCGTCCGACCTCGGGCAGAGCGTTGATCTCCGGCATGAGTCATCCCATCGTTTCGTCGAGCGGACACCGATCGTCTGATCATCTGAGGGCCGCGCTCAGTTCCCGGACCGCGGCGACGTCCGCGCAACCCGCGAGCCGCATCGCGGCGTGCAGCTCGGCCGCCAGCAGCCCCAGCAGCCCGGTCACGCCCGCCTGGCCACCGGCCGCCAGTGCCCAGATCACCGGCCGGCCGATCAGCACACCGTCCGCGCCGAGCGCCAGCGCCCGCAGGATGTCGGTTCCGCCACGGATACCGCTGTCCAGGTAGACCTGACAGCCCGCCGGAACCGCCTCGACGGCGGCCGGAAGCATGGTGACGCTGGCCGGCGCCCCGTCCAGTTGCCGGCCACCGTGGTTGGAGATCACCACCCCGGTGGCGCCCGCCTCGGCCGCCCGGCGGGCGTCGTCCGGGTCGAGGATTCCCTTGACCACGATCGGCAGCGAGGTCCGCGACCGCAGCAGATCGAGGTGTTCCCAGCCCAGACCCGGGTGGAACTCGGCGGCCGTGTGGGTGGCCAGCGCGGAGCCGGCGCCGTTGCCCCGGTGGGCCACGCTCTGCGCGCCGGACCGGACGTTCGCCGACCGCACACCAGCGGGCAGCGTGAACAGGTTGCGCACGTCACGCAGCCGGCGCCCCATGATCGGTACGTCGACGGTGACCACCAGCACCCGGCAGCCGGCCGCCTCGGCCCGCTCCACCAGCCCGAACGTCTCCCGGTCGTCCTTGAGCCAGTAGAGCTGGAACCAGTGCTCACCGCCGGCCCCGGCCACCTCCTCGACGCTCACGCTGCTCAGCGTGCTGCTGATGAAGGGCACCCCGGCTGACGCGGCGGCCCGGGCGGTCGCCACCTCACCGTCGGGGTGGTAGAGCTGCTGGTAGGCCATCGGTGCCACAGCCAGCGGCACGGCGGCAGGCGTCCCGGCGAGCGTGGTGGACGGATCGGCCCGCTGCGCGCCGCGCAGCACCCGGGGCAGCACGGTGACGCGGTCCAGGGCCTGCCGATTGGCCGCCAGGGTGGTCTCCGACCCGCTGCCGCCCGCCACGAAGTCGCGTACCGCGTCCGGGAGCATCGCCTCGGCAAGCGCCCGGTAGTCGTCGACGGTGTCCAGGCGCAGCGGCTCCGGCGCGGCCGGGTGGGTCATCGGTCGGCCTCCCGGCGTGCGCGCCCGGCCTCGGCGACGACGAAGTCGGCCAGCCGGCGTACGCCCTCGACGACCTCTTCCTCGGACAGATAGCTGATCGAGAGCCGCAGCGTGTCCGCACCCCCGCCGTCGAGGTAGAAGTACCGCAACGGCGTCCAGACGACGCCGAACTCGTCGGCCGAGCGGGCCAGCGCGGCCTCGTCGGCCGCGAACGGCACCCGCATGGTCAGGAAGAAGCCGCCGGCCGGGCTGTTCCAGCTGACACCCAGCGCGGCCCGCCGCTCAGCCGGCAGCCGCCGGTCCAACTCGCGCAGGGTGGCGTCCATCGCGGCGGCGTAGTGGTCGGCCGCCTTGGCGTTGCGTTCGGACAACCGGCCGTCCGCCGCCAGCAGCGCACCGGCCACCACGGCCTGACTCAACGGCGACGTGTTGACCGTCGTCATGCTCTTGAGCTTGACGAGCTGGTCGGCGAGCAGGCCGCCCGCACCGCTGTCGACCGGCTGGTCGGCGATCACGTAGCCGACCCGGGCGCCGGGGAACACCGTCTTGGCGTAGGAACCCAGGTGCACCACCACCCCGGCGCGGTCCATGGCCTTCAGCGTGGGAACCCGGTCGCCGGGGCTGACCATCCGGTACGGGCTGTCTTCGAGAATCAGCACCCCGTGTCGCTCGGCCACGGCCAGCAGCTCGGCCCGCTCCCGCTCGCCGACCGTACGCCCGGAGGGGTTGGAGTGGTCGGGCACCAGGTAGAACGCCGTCGGCCGGCGTCCGGCGGCCTGTTCCCGGCGGATCGCCTCCGCGACCACCGCGGCGGAGAAGCCGCTCGCCGGCTCCTCGACCTCGACGACCGGGATGTCCAGCAGGCTCGCCGCCCCGGTGATTCCCATGTAGCAGGGGCTGGAGACCAGCAGCACGTCCCGCGGCCCGGCGAACAACGCCCGCAGCACCAGGAGCATCCCCTCCTGTGCGCCCACCGTGATCACGATCGACCGGGCCGGGACGTCGATCCCCTCGTCGGTGCGCAGTGCGGCGGCGACGATGTCGCGGATCTGCCCGGCGGTGTTGCCGTACTGGCACATCGTGGTGCGGATCTGCTCGGGCGAACAGCCGTCCTGCTCCAGGTGAGCCAGGTAGCGACGCAGGTAGGTGAAGATGTCCTCGGTGTCGAAGAAGTCCTCGTACGGCCTGCCGGGGGCGAAGGAGATCGCTTCGGGATAGCGCATGGTGATCTCGTTCAGGAACGTCATCGTGTCGAGCACCGGGTCGGCGAGACTCCGGTGCAAGTCGGCCTTCCGTAGGGACATGCGGTCTCCTCTCGACCGTGCCGGCGTCGGCGCGCCGGCACCGCGCGTTCAGGACGGCGACTGCTGCGGGTCTCACACCGCGACGGCCTCGATCGCGCTCTCGGCCCGCGGATCGTGCCGGGACGCCGGGTGTACGGCCACCACATCGAAGCCGCCGCGGCCGATCAGCTCCCGGTACTCGCCGTCGGTCCGGTTGCGCCCCTCCACCATGGCCAGCATGAGCAGATCGAAGATCTTGGCCTGGCTCGGTCCGGGGCCGTCCGGGACCACCTTCTCCAGCACCACCAGGCGCGCTCCGGGTCGCATCGCCGCGCGTACGGTCCGCAGGATGGCGAGGGCCTTGTCGTCGCTCCAGTTGTGCAGGCAGCGCGCCAGCAGGTAGAGATCGCCATCGCCGGGCACCCGGTCGAAGAAGCTGCCTTCCACAAGTGTCACCCGGTCCGCGACACCGGCCTCGGCGAAGCGGGTGCTCGCCTGCCGGATCGCCTCCGGCAGCTCGAGCAGGATGCCGCGGGTCTCCGGCCGGCCGGTGAGGAGGGCGGCGAGCAGCGCGCCGTCGCCGCCACCGACATCGACCATGGTGCGGGCCCCGCCGACGTCACACCGCGACAGGGCGGCGGGTACCGTCCGATGGCTGCCCAGGGCGGCGTGGAACGTACGCGCGACCTCGGGATGAGTGGCGAGGTAGGAGTACATGGGCTGCCCGTACGCCTGGTCGAAGGCCGGGGTGCCGGTCCGGACCGCGTGCGGCAGCTCGGCGAAGGAGCGGAACACCTCCTCGCCCAGCATGATGGCGCTGGCCCGGGCCGATTCGGGCACGTCGCTCCGTAGCAGCGAGCCAGCGCCGGTGAGCTCGAACGTTTCGCGTCCCCGCTGGGTGAAGAGGCCGACGGAAGCCAGTGCCCGCAGCAGGCGCAGTAGCGCGTCCGGATCGGCGCCGCACCGCGCGGCCAGGTTCGGCGCGGTCTCCGGACCGTCCGCCAGCAGGTCGGCGATGCCGAGCTTCGCGACCGTGTAGCAGGCCTGGCCCAGCCACGCCCCGGAGAGCAGGCGCTGTACCAGCGCGGCGTCACTCAGTCGTACCCGTGGCGGGGCCGCGGCCACGGTGTGGTCCGGTTGAGCGTGGAAAGTCGACATCATTTCCCCCAGCGGGCAGACGTGGAGTGAGTGGGAGCTCCGCTCACAGGGCCGCTCCGACGGCGGACGTGACGGCCACCGTGAGGCGCCGGTGCAGCGAGGCGTTGTCCCGGCGATCGGTGACCACCTCGATCAGGCGGGGACCGGGCTGGTCGAGCACCGCGAGCAGATCGGCCGTGTCGGCGGCCCGCGTGTACGGCCAGCCAGACGCGGCCGCCACCTGTTCGAAGGAGACGCCGTGCGGCGTACCGAAGAGCACCTCGAAGTCGTCGATCGGCCGCCGCATCGGGAGCAGCGAGAAGATGCCGCCGCCGTTGTTGTTGACCACGACGATGGTGAGGTCCGGCCGCGGTGAGCCGAGGCCGGTGACCAGTCCGTTCTGGTCGTGCAGCAGCGACAGGTCGCCGAGCAGCGCGTAGGCCCGGCCGCCGCCCTGCGCCTGGTGCGCCAGCGCGGCACCGATCGCACTGGACACCGCTCCGTCGATGCCGCTGAGTCCCCGGTTGGCGAGGATCCGGACGGCCTGACGCGGTCGCATGGTCTGTTCCAGATCGCGAATCGGCATGCTGGAGCCGGCGAAGAGCAGCGACCCGTCCGGGATCGCCGCCACCAGGTCGCGGGCGATGCGCGGCTCGCTGAGATCGGTACGGTCCAGCATCACGTCGAGCGCGGCACCGGCGGCCTTGTCGGCGTCCTGCCACCGGCGCAACCAATCCGGATCCTGGTCGCGCAGCCTCGGCGTACCGAGCCGGGACAGCACCTCGGTGGCGCCGCGGGTGGGGTCGGCCCAGTCAGCGGACGGATCGACGACGAGATGGTCGCGGGCCTGACCGAGGTAGTCGAGAACCGCGAGGTGGACGCCGGGCCGCCCCATGGTGATCACCACCTCCGGTTCGGCCCCCTCCCGGAACTTCCGATGGCTGAGCAGGTCGCCGTACGTCCGGATGGCGTTGGCACCGTAGCGCGCACCGCTCTGCGGCTCGGCGAGCAACGGCCACCCGGCCTGCTCGGCGAAGGTGACAGCGGCGTGCGGATCGCTCGCGCCGTCGCCGACGACGATCACCCCGCGGGCGGGCACGTCCAGCGTGCGCGGTGGCTCCGGAGCATGCCGGACCCGGGTCCAGGGTTCCCCCGGTGGGCGCGCCGACGCCAGGAGGGCCGCCTCGTCCGGCAGCGGGGCCGGTGCGTCGTACGGCTCGTGCAGGCCGATGTTGAGATGCACCGGCCCGGAGACGCAGTTGCCGAGGGCCCGGGACACCGCGGATCGCCAGTACCGCACCGTGGCCGTGGTGGGTGGCTCGGTGTGCAGTTCGGTGTAGTGGGGCGTCGCCGTCCCGTACAGCCGCACCTGGTCGGTCGCCTGGTTGGCTCCCGTGCCGCGCAGCGCGGGCAGCCGATCGGTGGTGATGACGACCAGCGGCACGCGACTGTGCCGGGCCTCCAGCACGGCGGGATGCAGGTTGGCTGCCGCCGTCCCCGACGTGCACACCACGGCGGCGGGGCGGCCGCTCGCCCGGGCGAGCCCCAGCGCGAGGAAGGCCGCGGACCGTTCGTCGATGCGTACGTGCAGCCGCACGCCCGGGCACTGGTGGACGGCGTGCGCGAGCACTCCGGAGTGCAGGCCGGGCGAGGCGACCACGTCGGTGACCCCGCACCGCGCCAGTTCGTCGGCGACGGTGCTGGCCAGGGGATCCGAGAAGTGCACGATGTCCTTTCCGGAGACGATCAGTCGTCGGCTTCGGGAGCCAGAGCCAGCGACGCGGCGCTCGGCGCCTCGTCCACGAACTCGACCACCGCCTGCACCACCTCACGGGCGATGAGAATGCGCTGGTGGCCCAGCCGGTCGGTGACGAGCAGCCGGGCCGGGCCGGCGTAGTCGGCGATGAGCCGGTTCGCGTGATCCATGCCGACCGTGGTGTCGGAACCGTCGTGGATCACGAGCATCGGGACGGCGGCCTCGGCGCGCGCGCCGGGCGACTGCTGCCCGCCGCCCTGCCCGGCCGAGAAGACCTCCTGCTGGACGCGCCGGTGCAGGCGGCGCACGACCCGTTCGTTCACCCCCAGCCGCCGGTGGAACTCGTCGACCAGGAACCCGAGGTCCGCGACACCGCTGATGGCCACGAGTCTCCGGGTCCGCACGCCGTTGCGTACGGCGAGCAGGGCGCACGGCACGCCGTACGAATGGGCGACGATCGCCTCGAAGGTGCCGAAGCACCGCTGCACCTCGTCGATGACGCGGCCGTACTCCGCCACGGTGGTGGCCTCGCCGCCCGAGTGGCCGTGGCCGGGGGCGTCGAAACTCACTGGGCTGTACCCGTGGGCGAGCAGCCGGGGAACGAAGGAAGCGAACCGTGACGCCCGCGAGCGCCACCCGTGCAGCAGCAGCACCGGCTTCCCGCCGTCACCCCAGCGGTACGTGACGACCCGCTTCCCCCTGACCACCACGACGTCCCGGATGGCCGACGCGTGCACCTCCTTTTCGGTGACCCGCAGGTTCGCCCGCTTCCAGGTCTTGCAGAAGGTGACGTACGCGCCGTGGCCGGCGAGCGCCGGCGCTATCCAGGACGCGATGTTGAGGCCCGTCCGGACGGACGAGGCGGTCAGTAGTCTCCTGGCCATCGTGGACGGCTATCCGCGCCAGATCGTCGGGCAGTACTCCGGATCGGAGTAGTCGGGAGTGCCGTCCGTCTGGCGACGTACCAGCACGTCGTGGTTGTAGCTGACCTGGGACCCGTCCGACAGCTTGAACTTCCGGTACGCGTTGTCCCCGTCCTGCAGGTGCAGGGAGATAGCCCGGCGCGGACGGTCGCTGACGTTGGCCCCGCTGCCGTGGTAGGTGCGGCAGTGGTGGAAGCTGACATGCCCCTTCGGGATGATCATCGGGACCTTGCGGACCTCGGTGCCGTTCGCCTCGGCGTTCTCCCGCAGCATCTCCTCGAGCTGCGTCCGGTCGCGGTCGGCGAAGTGCCGGGACGTCTCGTCGTTCCCACCGATCTCCTGCCACCGGTGGCTGCCGTCCACCATGGTGATGGTGCCCATCTCCTCGTCACAGTCGTGGAAGGGGAGGAACGCGGTGAGCATGCGCTCGGACGTGGACGTCGCCCAGTAGTGCCTGTCGAAGTGCCACGGAACGATGTTCGTCTCCTCCGCGGGCCGGGCCGGCTTGTAGATCAGGGTGGACTGGAAGATGCGAATCGCGTCGGCCTGTGCCAGTCGCGCCGCGATGGCACCGATGAGCGGCTTGCGCAGGATCTCGCCGATGGCGGCCGACTCGTAGTGGATGTAGTCGTTGTGGCGCTGGACGGCGCCGGCGGATGGTTCCCAGTAGGCCAGCCTCGCCGGGCGTACCGGCAGGACCCGGTCGCGGTGACCGGCGTAGAACTGTTCGCTGGCCGTCACCAGGAGGTCGACCTCGGCGTCGCTGAAGATCCGAGGGGAGAGGAACCAGCCGTGCTCGAGGTAGAACTGCACGTCGGAGTCGGACGGCAGCAGTTCGCGCTCCTCGTCGGTCAGCGCGAACGAGTCAACTTGCGAGGTCATCGGGATCCCTTTCTGCGAAAGCGCCGGGTCGTGTCGTCGCCGGGGGTCACGCGCTCACCTCGGTGTCCTGGGCGACGGCCTCGTACAGCGCCTTGATGTTGTTGCTGCCGAACGAGCGGGCGCCGTGCCGGTCGACGAGCTCGGTGAAGTAGGTGCCACGGACGTGCACGGGCTTGGTGAAGATCTGGAACAGCTCGCCCCAGTGGTCCCGGTCGACCAGGACGTTGGTGGCCCGCAGCCGCTCGACGGGGACGTCGGTCCGGCCGAGGCGCTCCTCGATGGAGTGGTAGTAGCTGGCCGGCGTGCTCAGGAACTGGACGCCGCGGACGTCCAGGTCGCTCACCGCGGCCACGATGTCGCCGGTCAGCAACGCCAGATGCTGCACGCCCGCGCCCTGGTGCTGCTCCAGGAACCGGTCGATCTGGCCCGCCCGGTAGCCGGGCGCCGGCTCGATCAGGGTGAACGTCACGGTCCCCGCGTCGTTCTGTACGACTTTGGAGTCCATGGCCTGGGCGCCGACCTCGATGAACTCCTCGAAGATCTGGCGGAAGCCGAACACGTCACGGTAGTACTGGACGGTCCGCCCGAGGTCTCCGGTGGGAAGGCACACCGCCGCGTGGTCGACCAGGGAGAAATGCTGCTCACGGGGCTCCGGCTCGGACGTGAGGATGTCCATGACCCCCGGAAGGAAGGCGTGTTCCGAGCCGTGCCGCTCGACGAGGCGGTGCTGGACGTCGCCGAAGCCGCCGACGGTCGCGGTCACCACCCGTGCCTCGTCGTCGACGGCCGTGGACAACGGCTCGACGGCTCTCGCCCCGCGGGCGACGGCCTCCTCGAATGCTTCGCCGGCATCCGGCGTCGCGAAGGCGATGTTCGCCACGCCGTCGCCGTGCTTGGCGACGTAGCGAGCCGCCGGGTGGGCGGGCGTCAGGCCCGAGGTGAGCAGGAACCGCGCGTCGCCCTGCCGCAGCAGCAGCGATCGCTGGTCCGCGAGGCCGGTCTCCGGCCCGGCCTGGCCGCACAGTTGGAATCCGAAGGCGGTGCACCAGTAGAAGGCCGATTGCTGGGCATCACCGACATAGAACTCGATGTGGTCGATGTCGTTGATCTGCATTGCTGGCTCCTCTTCAGGATGTCGGGTTTGGCGCGGGTCAGCCGCCGATCACCGCAGTACGGTGACGGCGCGTGCTGGCCTCACCCATGAGCAGGCTCACGTTGTGGCCGCCGAAGGCGAAGGAGTTCGATATCGCGTTGCGCACCCGGCCGGTGCGCGGCTGCTTCCGTACGTGGTCCGCCTCGCACTCGGGGTCGACCTCGTCCAGGTTGTACGTCGGCGGCAGCACCCCCCGGGACACCGCCAGCGCCGTGATCGCGGCCTCCACCGCACCTGATCCGCCGAGCAGGTGACCGGTCACCGACTTGGTGCTGCTGAGCGCCGGCGGTACCGCGCCGAAGACCGTGCGCAGCGCCTTCACCTCGGCCACGTCACCCAGCTTGGTGCTGGTTCCGTGCGCGTTGACGTAGTCGACCTCGCCGGGTGGGAGGTCGGCGCGACGCAGGGCCGCCGCCATCGCCTTGGCCGCGTAGGTGCCGTCCGGAAGGGGCGTCGTCGGCCGGTGCGCGTCGGTCGTGACACCCCAGCCCAGCAGGTCGGCGTACCCGGCCCCGCCCCGGGCATCCACGTCGCTGGCTCGCTCGACCACCAGGATGCCCGCACCCTCGGCGAGCACGAAACCATTGCGGCGTACGTCGAAGGGACGGCTCGCGGCGGTGGGATCCGTCCACCGCGTCGCCAGCGCGCGGGCGTGCCGGAAGCTCAGCGAGCCGGTCGGGTTCAGTGGCGCCTCGGACGCTCCGCAGATCACCATGTCGGCGTCTCCGTGTGCGATCAGGCGGAACGCCTCCACTATCGCGTGGGCGCCGGCCGAGCACGCCGTCGACATGGCGGAGCTGAAGCCGTGCGCTCCGTACCGGATGGCGATGCGGGCCGCCGCCATGTTCCCCAGGAAGCCCGGCAGCATGTACGGGCTCACCGCGGTACGGCCGCGGGCGGCGTACGCGTGGCTCTGCTCCTCGAAGATGTCCAGGCCGCCCGCACCGCTGCTGACGACCACGGCCACCCGGTCGGGATCCACGTCGGTGCCGACGGTCAGCCCGGCGTCGGCCATCGCGTCCGCGGCGGCGGCGAGAGCCATCAGCACGAACCGGTCGACGAGCCGGCCCTCGGCGGGGGGTAGCACCTCGGACGCGTTGATCTCCGGCGCGAAGCCGGCGTAGTCGATGGCCGGGGCGAGCCGATGGTCGGCGGGCACCTGCCGGATGCCGGACTTGCCGGCGCAGACGGCATCCCACACCGTGTCGACGGCACGCCCCACCGGGGTGAACAGACCGATGCCGGTGATGACGGGACGGGCGCTCGTCACCGCACCACCGCCGCGGCCGCGCCGAGCAGTTCCCCGCTCACGAGCCGGTCGCGCAGCAACGCCTTGCGCACCTTGCCGGTGGCCCCGAACGGCAGCACGCCGTCGTCGGCCGTCAGTACGCCGGCCACGGTCGCCGCCACCGCGGGTTCGAGCGCCGCGGTCACCTTGGCCACCAGGTCGGGATCCGGCGCGCCGCCGTCACGCAGCGTCAGCAGAATCACCGTTCGGACCTCGCCGGGCTCGCCCACGGCCACCACCGTGCACTCGAGCACCTCCGGGCAGGAGGCCAGGATGCGCTCCTCGGCGAGGGCGGTGTACACCCAGTTCCCGTCGCCGATGTCGGCCGCGTCGACAAGCCGGTCGACGTGGAAGAAGTAGCCCTCCTCGTTCCGGAAGACCAGGTCACCGGTGAGGAAGTAGCCGTTGCGACGGGTCCGGTAGGTCAGCTCCGAGTCGTTCCAGTAGCCGAGCGAGAGGGTGGGCGCCTTGATGCCGAGCTGACCGACCTGCCCGACCGGTAGCTCGCGGGCGTCGTCGTCGTACACCACGGCGTCCGTGTAGACGTGCGGCCGGCCGATGCAACGCCGGTACTTGTCGGTGTCCGGGGTGTGCGTGATGAAGAACTGCGAATGACCCATCTCCGAGGAGCCGAGCCCGTCGATGAAGACCGAACCAGGCTTCTGGGTCACGCCCTCGCTCGTCATCACGTAGCGTCGGCCGGCGCCGACGAGGTGACGGATGTGCGGCTCGTGCGCGCAGTCCCCGGTGTTCCACCAGGCCTGCACCGAGCTGAGGTCCCGGGTGGCGAGGTCGACGCCGGCCAGATCCGACCACGTCGTCGAGAAGCCGAGCACGCTGATCGGGCGCCACTTCTCGATCACGTCGAGGACGTACGCGCCGTTCTGCCGGGAACACAACGCCAGCTCCACGTGATTGCACAGCGCCACGCTGAGCGCGATCACCATGGCCGCGTGCCCGGGCGGCAGGATCACCAGCATCCGGTCCAGCGCCGCCGCCTTCGGCAGGGTCAGGCGGTGCCGGACGGCCGCGAAGAGGCTGTGGTGCGAGTGGGCCACCGCCTTGGGCAGACCGGTGGTCCCGGACGAGTGGGTGATGACGACCGGATCGTCGGGGTGGTGCTGGAACGGCGGTGGCGCCAGCCGCGGGTCACCGGCGCCGAGCGTCGCGACATCGACCATCGACTGGTTGGCGATCCCCTCGTCGCGCAGTGCTTGCCGGTGCCCCGCGTCGGTGATGACCACGGGGGAGGCCAGCCGCTTCCGGATGTACTCGGCGGCGAGACCACTGCCGAGGTTGCCGTTGATCAGGGCCGGAACGGCGCCGATCCGGGCCAGCGCGAGGAAGGTCAGCGCCTGGTCGGCCGCGGCGCGGACGTAGACCGCCACCGGATCCCGCGGCCGGATGCCCAGCCGGTGCAGCTCGGCGGCTCGGGCGGTGACCCGATGCTCCAGCTCGTTCAGCGACATCGGCTGCCAGGACGGGTGGTCGTCCACCGGGGTGTCGAAGGTCAGCGCCGGGTCGTCCAGCCCTTCACCACGCGCGATCAGCGTGGTCAGCAGGTTTCCGGTGCCCAGCGCCGGATCCGCGGCGAGCTCGGCCCGCATTCTCTTAACGTCCATGTCTCGGCTCCCTGGAAGATGTCGTGGGGGCGTTCGTCAGCACGGCCGGACGCCTCGCGAGCAGCACGCCGGCACCCTGGTCGGACTCGTGTTCCGGGCCGGCCTGGTCCACGAGGAGTAACAGGACCCGGTCCGCCTCGCCATCGTCGAGCAGCAGCTCCGCCGTCCTGACCGCATCGGCCACCGGGTCCGCGGCCGGGCTGGTGCAGACGACCGGCCCGTCCAGCCCCCAGTGGGCCGCGACCCAGCCGGCCACCGAGTTCGGCACCGACTGGAAGAAGAGCAGCGGAGACACCCGCCCGCCGGTGTCGACGGCCCGCGCGACGGCGGCGGCCGTCGCGACGTCGCCCCGGGGACTCACCAACATCACCGCCGTCCGCGGGGTCTCCGCCGGCGGCAGTGGCTTCTCGGTGTGGTGCCCCGCGAGGCAGCGCCGGGCGAGCTCCGCCACCAGCCCGATGAAGGAGGATCCGATGAAGCCGGGCGGCGGGGTGGGCGACCCGTGATCCCGTTCGGCCGGCCAGTGCCCGGAGCCGAGCACCGCCAGCGTGGTCATGGCCGGGATGTCGCGAGCCGCGTGCGCCGCGGTCCAGGTCTGCCGGCTCATGCCGCCTCGACCAGGAGCGCGGTGTTCGCGCCACCGAACGCGAAGTTGACTGTCAACGCCGAGGTGACCTCGCGGGAGCGGGGCTGGTCCACCAGACCGCCCGGGCACCCGTCCGCCGGCGTCAGCAGGCCGGCGTTGACGGGCAGCCGGCCCTGCCGGATCGTCTCGGTCGTCACGACCAGTTCGACCAGGGCACTGGCTTCCAGCGTGTGGCCGTGGACGGACTTGGAGGAGCTGACCGGCACCACGTCCGCGTGGACACCCAGCGCCCGGCGCAGGCCGACGCTCTCGGCACGGTCGCTGGCCGGCGTACCGGTGCCGTGGGCGTTGACGTAGCCGAGGTCCGCCGGGGTCCGGCCGGCCCGCTGCAGCGCCGTGGTGATGGCCCGGGCCTGTCCGGCGCCGTCGGGGCGGGGCTGGGTCACGTGGTACGCGTCGCCGGACCTGCCCCAGCCGGTGAGCCGGGCCAGCACCTGCGCGCCGCGCCGGGCGGCGGCCGCCTCCGACTCGAGCAGGACGGCCACCGCCGCGTCGCCGAGGAGCATCCCGCCGCGCCCGGCGTCGAACGGCCGCTGCCGGCCGTCCAGCGCGAGGGCCCGGCCCGCGTCGAAGAGCGCGAAGCGGTTCGGGTCGACGAGGTACCCCGCCGCGACAAGCACCCGCTCGGCGCGTCCCGTGCCGATCATGACGGCGGCGTCGATCACCGCCGTACTCGCCGCGACGCAGGCGGTGGTGTACGCGCGTGTCGCCTCGGCCAGCCCGCAGCGGCGCGCCAGCTCGGCGGCGGTCGCCCCGGCGCCACGCGCCGCCCGGGCCGTCCCCGGCGGCCAGGCGACCGCCGGATCGGTGCTCATCGCCAGCAACAACGGGACCTCCGCGCGTGCGTCGGCCGCCAGCCCGGCGGCCTCGCACGCGTTCTGCGTCACGGTGGCCAGTTCGTCGAAGAGGGAGCCGGCGTCCTTCCGCTCGGCGGCGTGCCCGGCGCGGCGGCCGTCCGTGGCGAACCGGCTCACCGACGAGAACGCCGGCTCCCCGGCGAAGGCAGCCGACGCCAGCGGTGGGACGCCCCGGCCGCAGGCGGTCATGACGTCCAGACCGGTGATCGACACCGGACGGCACCGGGGCGGCGCGACCGCTTCCGCCTTCCCTGAGGTCATCTCGATGATCCGTCCAGCGACTGTCGGAGGAGACGGGCAGCGTCGTCCACAGTGGACATTTGGAGCAACGTTTCGTCGGGCAGATCGAGCTCGACCCCGTACCGTTGCTCGACCTGATGGATCAGCCAGGCCAACTCGAGCGAGTCGATGGCGTCGGCGTCCTCCTCGTCGGCCGTGCGCTGGTGATATTCGGCGAGGATCTCAATGACGCCTTGCCGGTCCAGAGACGCGGCAGCGGTCATTTCTGCCCCATGCGCGCGGTGATCTCATCCGCTAGGTCACCCACGGTCATCATGGCCAGTCGCTCGGCCTCGTCCTCGTCGAACCGCACGCCGTAGGCGTCCTCCACCTGAATGGAGATCTCGGCGACCGCCAGGGATTCCAATTCCAGACCGTTGGCACCCAACGCCGTTTCCCGGGTCACCGATGAGATGTCATAGTTCATGTTCTTGAGCGCGTCGACAAGAAACGCGAATACGTCGGCAGACATACGGATTCCCTTCGATTGGCATGGCGCGACCGCTTGATTCGGCGTGCCATTCTGGTGAACTTTCGGCTACCTCGGAACGTGCGCTGCCCAAGCTCGTCAGCGGACCGCGGCGTCCCGTGCCACGCTGCGTAATGCGGCTGGATCCCGGACAATTTTGCCGGTGGCGGTGCGGGGAAGATCGCCCAGAACACGCAGCGAACGTGGCCGCTTGTAAGCGGCCAGACGCTCGCCGAGGTCCGCCTGGATCTCCTCGGCCGTCCGGCCGCCGGCGACTGTCACGTAGGCCATGATGATCTTGTCGTACAGCACGATCGCGCTGGTGACCCCGGGCAGGCCGGCCAGCACGGCCTCCACCTCGGCCAGATCGACCTTCAGGCCACCGATGGAGACCTGCGAGTCCAGTCGGCCGTTGATGGTGAGCAGGCCGGTCGCCGCGTCGAACGTGCCAGCGTCCCGAGTGCGCAGCCAGCCGTCCACCCACCGGGACGGGTCGACCGGGCCGACGTACGGCGACGTCTCGGTGCGCACCAGCACCTGCCCCGCCACGACACTCACCTCCATGCCGGGCGCCGGCGAAACGGCGGGGGTGTGCCGTCCGGACAGATCGGTGGCGATCACCCCGACCTCTGTCATCCCGTACATGTTGCCGAGAAGCGTTGCCGGGTAGCGCTCCCGGAACGCGTCCCGGAGGCCGCCGCGGACCAGCTCACCAGCGGTGATCATCCGGTGGAACCGGGGCGTCGCGCCGGGGTTCTGGACGCTGGCCAGCATCTCGGCGTGGAACGGGACGCCGATCACCGTGGTCGGCAGGTCCTCGGCGGTGATCGCGGCCAGCACGGCATCGGCCTTGACCCGCGCCGGGATCACCAGACGGACCCGGGCGGCGAGCGCGTACAGCAGCCCACCGACCAGGCCCAGGACATGGACGATGGAACCGAGCAGCACGACCCGCTCCCCGGGGCGGGGGAAGTCGTCGAGCCGCGCGTATCGCCGCACCTCGGCGACGAGGCTCGCCGCCGTCCGCCCGATGATCTTCGATGGCCCGGTCGAGCCGGAGCTGAGCTGGTAGAGCACGTGCGGCGTGGCAGCCGGCAGCCCGCCGGGCTGCGCGACGACGTCGGACTCCACCTCGTAGAAACCGCGGAACACCCCGGCCACCGGCGTCGTCGGCCGCACGAGGAACTGTGGGGTGAGCCGGGACAGCGCCTGGGAGATCTCGGCAGCGGCCAGGCGGTGATCGAGGAGCGTGACCTGGGCACCGGCTCGCCAGGCAGCCAGCATCGTCGTGATACCGGTTAGCGAAGGTGGCAGGCAGAGCGCCACCGTCCCGCCGGCGCGAAGCCCGGCGGCGTGCAGGTGGGTCTGGCGTTCCGTCACCAGGTTGCGCAGGGTTGCCCGGGTGATCGGCTGGTCGAGGACCAGGCAGCACTCGTCGTCGGGTCCGGCCAGGAGGACGTTGTCCACCCATGGGCCGTCCGGCGGGACCGGCCCGTCGGCTAAGAGTGAAACGCTATTCATATATTCCCCGTAATGTGATGACCTGCATAGATGCAACGGGCTTCGCCGCCTCGCACTCGATCGCAGCAGCATCGAGCGGCGCACCCACATTCGGCCGCACAAGATCACATAGGTCAATCTGAATCGACTGTAGCAGCGGCCGTCTGCGGGAGTCAACGGTGGACACCCACTTGTCAAGTTCTGGACGGGCGATCCATCAATTAGGAGAGTCGCGTTATAAGCGGGCCTTCGGGAAGCGGGGCACCCGTGTAGCATCCGGGACCACCCCCAGCGAAATGCAAATCGCCCATCCGAATGTTCCGATATCGGGAGTGTTTGATGCCAATGGACCCGCAGGTGGAGGCGCTGCGGCGACAACGCCTTACCGATCGGCGCCCACCGCTCTACGAGATGAGCCTGCAGGAGGCGCGGATCGCCGACCTGGCCGACATCCGCGCCGGCGCCGGCACGCCGGAGCCGGTGGCGGGCGTCCTCGACCGCGAGATCCCCGGCCCCGGCGGCCCGCTTCCGATCCGGATCTACCGACCGTCCGGAGCAGGCCCCTTCCCCGTGCTCGCGTACTTCTACGGCGGCGGCTGGACCCTGGGAAACCTGGACACCTCGGACGCGATCTGCCGTTCGCTCACCAACGGTGTGGGCTGTGTCACTGTGTCCGTCGGCTACCGACTGGCCCCGGAGCACCGATACCCGGCCGCGGTCCACGACTGCCACGCGGCAGTCCGGTGGATCGCCGCCCACGCCGCCGAACTGGAGGCCGACCCGGGCAAGATCGCGGTCGGCGGCGACAGCGCGGGCGGCAACCTGGCCGCCGCGGTCACCCTCCTCGCGCGCGACGACGGCGGTCCGTCCATCGCCGCCCAGTTGCTGGTCTATCCAAACACCGACTACCGGTCGGACACACCGTCGATGCGGCAGAACGACGACGACGCGTTCTTCAACCGGCGATCCGTGGACTGGTACTGGTCCCACTACCTCGCCGATCCGGCCGGCGGCGACGACCCGCTCGTCTCGCCGCTGCGCGCCCAGGACCTGTCCGGCCTGCCGGCCGCCCTGGTCATCACCGCCGAGTACGACCCCCTCCGGGACCAGGGCGAGCAGTACGCGGACCGGCTGCGCGACAGTGGCGTCCCGGTCGAGCTGACCCGTTACCCCGGCATGGTGCACGGCTTCTTCGCCATGGGCGGTGTCGTCGACGCCGGCGCCCGGGCAGTGCGGCAGGCGGTCGACTGGCTGGCCGGTCGGCTCCACGGCACACCCGGGCATCGGGGTGCGGAGCCGTCATGAGCCGGCCGGAAGCCGCCTCGGCGCTCGCCGCCGGCCCGTCCGCATCGGGAGACACCGGCGCCGCCCCCCGCGTCGGCCTGGTGTTGCTGCTGTCGTCCGCGGCGACCTTCCTCGCCGTGCTCGACACGACCGTGGTCAACATCGCCTTCCCTGACCTGCACCGCAGCTTCACCCATGCCTCGGTGGCACTGCTGACCTGGGTGGTGACCGCCTACGCCGTGCCGTTCGCCGCCCTGCTCGCCCCGGCCGGGCGGGTCGCCGACGTGGTCGGGCGGCGGTTGCTGTTCCTGGGCTCGGTGGGCTTGTTCGCCGTCGCGTCGGCGCTCTGCGCCACCGTCGCCAACCTCCCGACGCTCATCGGGGCCCGGGCCCTGCAGGGTGCGGCCGCGGCGGGGATGATGCCGGCCGCGCTGAGCCTGGTGCTCGCGCTCGTGCCGCCCGCACAGCGGATGACCTCCATCGGTCTGGTGGGGGCTGCCGGCAGCGTGGCCGCGGCGGTGGGCCCCACCCTCGGCGGTCTCCTGGTCGACGCCTGGGGGTGGCGGAGCATCTTCCTCATCAACCTGCCGCTCGGCCTGTTGATCCTCCTGGGCGCGTTGCTCGGTCTGCCCCGCGACGTGCGGTCCGGCGAGTCGTTGCCCGATCCGATCGGCGTGCTCGGCATCACCTGCGGAGCCGGGTGTGTGGTGCTCGGCGTGACCCAGGGAAGCGACTGGGGATGGCGAAGCGCCAGCGTCCTGGGGCTCATCGGGATCGCCCTGCCGCTCACCGTCGTCAGCCTGGCCCGGGCGAGACGTCACCCCGCGCCGGCGCTCGACGTCGCCCTCTGGCGCAGTCGCACGTTCACGGCGACCAACGTGACGGCCTTCTTCTTCGGCGCCGCCATGTACGCGTACCTGCTGGGTGCGATCCTGTATCTCACGGTGGTCTGGCAGTACTCGGAGATCAAGGCCGGTCTGGCGGTGACTCCGGGAGCCTTCACCGCTGCGGTTGCGGCGCTGGCCGTCGGCCGGCTGGTGCCCAGCGGCCGGCAGTGGATCGCCCCCGTTCTCGGCGCGCTGGTCTTCGCCGCCTCGGTGGCCGGCATGTACCTGCTGCTCGGCGACTCACCGGCCTTCCTGGCGGTGTGGTTGCCCGCCGGCCTCATCGGCGGCGTCGGCATCGGCGCCACACTGACGGGGTTGTCGGTCGTCGCCTCGGTCTCGCTGCCACCGCACCGCTTCGCTGCCGGTTCCGGTCTGCTGATGGCCGCCCGGCAGGTCGGCGGCGCCGTCGGCATCGCCGGGCTGGGGGCCATCCTCGCCGCGGGACACGGGATGACGGCGGGCGGCTTTCTGAACGTCTTCCTCGCCTGCGCCATCTGTGCGGCGGTGGCCGCGCTCTCGGCGCTGTTCCTGCGGCCGCGCCGACCGTGAGGACACCGGTCGTGCCGGCGGTGAGAACGACCGGGAGGTCGCGATGACGATCGAAACGGACCTGGCCCTGTCCGGTGACGCGCGCGACGCCACGCTCAGCTGGAGTGCTCGCGACGTGCAGCTCTACCACCTGGCCATCGGCGCCGGCGAGCAGGCCGCCGACGAGAGCGAGCTGCGCTATGTGCTCGAGGACCGCTTGCAGGTGTTGCCGAGCTTCGGCACCGCGGTGGTCGGCAGCCCGTTCGAGGCGGGCAGGTTGTCCCTGCCGGGCATCGACGTCGATCAGGGGGCGGTGCTGCACGGCGCGCAGCGGCTGGTGGTGCATCGGCCGCTGCCCCGGTCCGGCTCGGCACGCCGGCGCACCCGGGTGACCGGCGTCTGGGACGCGGGACGGACGACGGTTCTCGCACTGCGCTCGGACGTCGACGACGATGCCGGCCCCCTGTGGAGCAGCGAGTCAGAGCTGATCGTGCGTGGCGAGCGGGCACCCGGCGCCGTCCGCCGCCCGTTCCGCCGGGTGCCCCCGCCGGGCCGAGAGCCGGACCTGGTGGTGGAGTGCCCGACCAGAACGAGCCAGGCTCTGCTCTACCGGTTGTGCGGCGATCTGAATCCTCTGCACGCCGACCCGGCGACCGCGGCGGCCGCCGGATTCAGCCGACCGGTCCTGCATGGACTGTGCTCCTACGGCATCGCTCTCAAAGCGGCTGCCGACACGCTGCTCGACGGGGAGGTGACGCGGATAGTCGGTTACACGGCGCGGTTCGCCGGCGTGTTCTATCCGGGCGAGACCCTCCGGGTACGCCTGTGGGCGGAGCCAGCCGGCATCCGCCTCACCGCCACCGCCGCGCAACGCGAGGACGCACCGGTGCTGGCCGACGCCGAGGTGACCCTACGCTGAGGATTCGTACGCCGCCTCGTGCCGGACGGTGACCTCGGCCGGCGCCTGGTCGCCGCCGTGGCAGGCGACCGCAAGGACGAGACCGTCGCCGATGCCCGGCGTAGCCACCACGGTCCCGGGGAAGTCCGGCACGGGGCGAAGAGCCGTGTCGCCCTCCGGCAGTTGTACGGGCCGGCGCAGCAGCGATCCACCGCCGAGCCCTCGCCCGTGCGCCTTGCCGATCGCCTCCTTGACGGTCCAGAGCCGCAAGAAGGCGGCCACCCGGCGGTCCTCCGGCTGAGCCGTCAACCATTCGGCCTCGACGGGCGGCAGCCAGCGGCGGGCCAGGGCGACGACGGGCAGCGGGCGGATCGGCTCGACGTCGACACCGACCGCCGCCCGGGTGCTGAGGGCGACGGCCACCGCGCCGCGGGTGTGACTGACGCTCACGTGCAGGTCGATGCCGGTCAGGTACGGCCGCCCACCCGGCTCGTGGGCGACCTCGATGGTGCGGATCGGGCGGCCGGTGCGGTCCGACACCGTACGCAGCAGCAGCGCCCGTGCTGCCTCGCGCGGCGCCCGGTCCGTCCGCTGGATCACCACGGTCACGGACATCTGGTCAGGCGACCTGCCCGGCCACCAGGCGCCGGTGCCCGTCGTTGCCTCGGCGCAACAACGCTGCCAAGGCCGCCACGCGGTCGGCCGGTGCCTCGACGGGATTGGCCGCGTGCGCCCGCAGCTCGGTCGCCGCCGATTGCAGATCCTCGATGACGGCCTCGATCCGCTCCGCCACCCGGTCGGCGTTCTGGCAGAGGATGTCCACCCAGAGCGGGACGTCACCGGCCGCGACCCGGGTTACGTCGCGCACGCCGGCGCCGGTCAACCGCAGCGCCGCCGGGTCGGCCGCGGTGAGCTGTGCCGCGAGGGCACTGGAAACCAGGTGGGGCAGGTGTGACACCAGGGCGGTGGCCCGGTCGTGCTCCTCGGCGCCGATCTCGTACGGCACCGCCCCGGTGAGCTCGGCGGCCCGGCGCACCACCGCGATGGCCCGTGGACGGACCGCGGCGGTGGGGCAGATGGCCCAGGTGCGACCGTCGAACAGATCCGCGCGCGCCGCTGCGGGCCCGGTCTTCTCCCCACCGGCCATCGGGTGGCCCGGAACATACGTCGCCAGGTCACAGCCGCGTGCCGCGGCCGCGGCGTACACCGATGACTTGACGCTCGCGACATCGGTGTAGAACTCGGCGATCCGGTCTCGCTGGGATTCGTGGAGCGTCGCCGCGACGGCCGCCGGCGGCACGGCCAGGACGGCGAGGTCCACCGGCGCGCCCGGGTCGGACGCCAGACCGGCGCCGAGCCGGACGGCCTGCTCCAGGGCGGCCGGATCGCGGTCCCGCAGCCACACCCCGATCCCGGCTCTGCGCAGGGCCAGCGCCACGGAGGTCCCCATCAGTCCGGTGCCGATGACGACGACTTGACGGATTTCTCCCATCCGATTCTCCTCCGCGGTACGGCCGGGCTGATGTTCCGGATCGTGGGCTGACGGAATGAGCACCCTGGGCTCGGTGGCAGGTCCATCGTCGGACGCCTATCGATACGGACCCTACGCGGGCCGCGCGCCCGGCGGGGGGCACCGTCCGGTCCGCCGCCCTGACGACTCTGGCCGCGACAGGCGGCTGGAACGTCCTGGACTCCGCCGACCGGCGAGTCATCGCAGTGCTGCTGCGAGGTCGGCAGCGTTGTCGAACGCGGGTGCCGCCCTGTCGGATTCGTCTTCCGTGAGCGTGACGGACTGGGCGCGGGCCAGCATCTCGGACGCGGTCTCTGGATCGTGCAGCACCATCGCGAGTTCGGCGCGGTAGACCAGGACCTCTACCTGCTCGACCGGGTCGTCGTCGGCTTGCGGCCGGGCCAATGCGCTGTCGAGGATCCGAACGGCCTGTCCGACGCTTCCCCTGGAATCGGCCTGCACGACAGCGTTCGCCAGGGCCTTGGCCAGTCGCCCGGCAGGCGTGGCGGCCGGCATGGGTGCGTTGGCAGCGTCCCGAAAGACGCGTATCCAGTTGCCGCCCGGGTCGATGACGCTGAATCCGCCCACCCCGTCGGCGTTCTTCCGTGCCCGGGGCCGGGTCATCCGCGGCGTTCCGGAGACCAGTACCTTGCCGTACGCGGCCCGCATGCCGGCTGCGAAGGCCCGATGTAGTCCCTCGATGTCCGCGGTGAGTACGAGGCAGGAGCCATAGGACTCCTCCGGGTCGAATCCGGCGATCTCGAAGAACTGCAGATGCAGGTCTTCCCGCTGCACCCCCACACACGCGTTGGGCTTGCGTTGCTTGTACGTGGTGCGGAAACCGAGAACTCCGTAGAAGGTTTCGATGTCGTCGATGGATGCGCACGGCAGCAGGGGAACGGTCCGCTCGTTGGTCACGCCTCCTTCCTAGGCGTCGCAGGGTGCCCGTCGCACATGGAAATAGCCGATCATCGTCTTAGACCATCCGATCGGCTGATGACCCAGGGCGCAGCGCTGCGCTCTCCTGCTGCGTTACTCGGTCGGGGGCCGAGTGGCTGTGGCCGATCCAGATGGCGTCGATGGCGTGTCCGGTACGACGACGAGGCTGACGACGCGGCGGGTCCGGCCGTCGCGGGTGTTGCCGGTCCGACTGACGACGGCGTGTTCGATCTCGGCGACCATCGTGGCGAACTCTTCGTCGGTGAGCCAGACGGCGGCCTGCCGGTAGACCACGCCGTCGCGGTGGGGGTCGGCGTGTTCGTGGGCGAGGTAGCGGTCGAAGTCGCCAAGCAGTGACGCCGCGAACGTGGTGTAGGCGCGTCGGTGGTCGTCGCGGGTCATCGCGGCCCGGGCGGCGGGGCTGATCGTGCCCTGCTCCTGGCGTACCCGGTAGCTGCGCTCCACCGTGCCGCGTACTCGCCGCTCGTCAACCACCTCCAGCACGCCCGCCTCGGCCAACACGGCGATGTGCCGGTACATCGTCGCTGGGGCGATGTCGGGCAGGCGGTCGCGCAGCTGTGTGGTGGTCAGTGGGTCGGTGTCGAACAGCGTTTGCAGGATGCGCATCCGGACGGGGTGCAGGAGAAGGTCAGCGGTTGCCATGGACCTATCTTCCCACATGCGATAATGTTCCCAGAGTTGATAATGTTAGCGAGCACTGAGAATGATCGGAGGTGGCGCATGCGGATTGTCGACATGACGGCTGTCGCAGACGACGGACTTCCCCTGGTCGGCACGCTGACCCTGCCCGTCGGCCCGGGACCGCACCCGGCGGTTCTGCTCCTGCACGGCTCCGGGCGACTGGATCGCGATTCCAACACCGCGCGCCTCCGGATGGAGCTTGGACCACCACTGGCCAAGAGCCTGGCGAACGCCGGGATCGCCACGTTGCGTTACGACCGGCGCGGTGTCGGCGCCACCGGCGGCGACTGGCACGCGACCGGATTCGCCGCCGGTCGGCACGACGCCGCCGCCGCGCTCCGTGCCCTCGCAGTGCGACCCGACATCCGGGCGGACGCCGTTGGCGTGCTCGGGCACAGCGAGGGTGCCATTCACGCCATGTCTCTCGGGGCACGGCCGGAGGTGGCGGCGGTGGTGTTGCTGGCCGGGTTCGCCCGCCCGGGGGAGGACGCCCTGCGCTGGCAGGCCGCAATGATCGCCCGCGACCTCCCCGCTGTCGTACGACCGCTGCTACCGATCCTGCGATCCCTGGCCAACCGGCAACTCACCCGAATCAAGACCACCAGCACGGACGTGGTGCGCATCCTCGGGAGGCCAACCAACGCCCGGTGGCTGCGGGAGCTGCTCGACCACGACCCGCGCTCCGACCTGGCGAACATCAAGGCTCCCGTCCTGGCCATCACTGGCGACAAGGACATCCAGGTCGACCCGGCGGACCTGGACGAGATCCGCCGGCTGGTGCCCGGCGACGTCACGGTCCACCGGATCCCCGACCTCACCCATGTGCTGCGTCGCGACCTCGGCCGTCCGTCGGTGCGCTCCTACCGGCGGCTGCTCCGCCAGCCGGTCGACCCCGACCTGCTCGCGCAGGTGGCCGGCTGGCTCGCCCACCGACTACCCGAGACGCCCGACACGGTTCGTGCCGGTTAACCGATGGCTCACCCCCACACAGAGCCCTCAGCCCCTGTTCCTAACCCCCGAAGGGAAACGGCGTGACCCCCGCAACCTCTGCTCGCCAAAACGACGGCCTCACCACCTTCTGGATCGTCACGTTCGCGTGGACCTTCGCCTTCTGGCTCTTCGCGAGCACACTCGATGGACCGGCGATGACGTCCCCCACCCTCGTTCCGTACCTTCTCGGTGGATTCGGCCCGGCGATCGGCGCGATCGCTGTCCGGATACGGCGCCATCGCCGTCGTCAACCGATCCCCGCCCATACGGTGCGACTTCGGCTGCGGCCACGGCTGTTCTGGGCGCTGCCCATGCTGGCCCTGGCATCGGGGACCGTGCTGGCAGCCGCACTGCTCGCGGAGTTCCTGGGCGGCCCCGCGATGAGCCTGACCGAAGGGCGCGAGTTGATCGCGACGGCGGGCGGAACCGTACCGTTCCTGATCAGCATGCTCATCGGCGGTCCGTTGGCCGAGGAGCCCGGTTGGCGTGGCACCGCCTACCCACGCCTGCGCGCGTCGATGAGCCGCCTGAGCGCCGGTCTGCTGCTGGGCGCCGCCTGGGCGGTGTGGCACCTGCCGCTGTTCTTCATCAACGGGACACTTCAGTCCGAATTCGGCCTAGTCAGCTGGAGCGGCCTGTTGTTCACGCTCAGCGTCTTCCCGATGGCACTGCTCACCGGCTACGCCTACGAACTCGCCGGGGTCGCGGCATCGGTCGCGGTCCACTTCGGCGTGAACACCACCATCGCGCTGCTCACCGTCAAGGCACCCGCCGCCCAGGCGCTCGTCCTGGCAGTGCAGATCATCGTGGCGGCCGCGCTGCTCGCCTCATCGCGCGATCGTGGGCAGGACCGACCGGCGCTGGACCACCGCGACATGGCCGACCTGCGGTGAACGGGTGGCCGATCGCGGATGACGCCCAGCGGTGAGACGAAAACCCTGCTCGATGCCGTCCTCGCGCGCCCGCTGCGCCTTCCCAGCCGGGTCGGTCACGGTGTCCACTGTGCCCGTCCGCATCGTCTCCTTCACGTGATCGATTTCACTCCGAATCCAGGCAGCGTGCCGTCCGTCCGACCTCGACTTATCGGCGGACGGACACCTCACGGAGGGCGCTGGGTGACGATGGGGAAACGAGTACGAGGAATAGGGGCGGCGGCGCTCAGTGTGGCGCTGGCCGTCGCGGGTGTGGGGCAGGCGGGGGCCGCCGAGTCCACCGGTACGGCGGCCCCCGGGAACACCAGAGTCGACGCGGCGGATCCGCTGCGTACGGTGACTCTGGTTTCCGGCGACCGGGTTCGAGCTCGGTCCGGCACCTACGAGGTGCAGCCTGGTCCCGGTCGCGAGCGGATGGTTTTCGCACAGCGCCGGATTGGCGGCCACGACTACGTCATTCCGGCCGATGCGCTGTCCATGATCGGTGCGCGTCGAGTTGACCGCCGACTGTTCGACATCACCGAGTTGCTGGCGTCGAGGTACGACGACGCCACGCAGAAGGAGCTGCCACTGCTGGTACGCGCGACGGACCAGACCGCGGCCCGGCAGCGCGCTTCCGGGTACGCGGTGGTGCGTGACCTTCCGGGGCTGGGTGCTCAGGCGGTCCGGGTCCCCAAGCAGCGGGCCGGAGAGTTCTGGAGATCGCTTGACGCGCCGGTTGCCGGCAAGGCCGCGAGCGCCGGCGTGGAACGGGTGTGGTTGGACGGGCAGCGTCAGGTCAGCCTGGACCGCAGTGTCCCGCAGATCGGTGCACCAGCGGTGTGGCAGTCGGGCCGAACCGGCCGGGGCGTCACCGTCGCGGTGCTCGACACGGGCATCGACGCCACGCACCCGGACTTCGCCGGCCGACTGGCGCAGGTACGCAACTTCACCGACGACCCGGACGCCGATGATCATTTGGGCCACGGCACCCATGTCGCCTCGACCATCGCCGGTTCGGGTGCCGCCTCCGGTGGCCGGTACCGAGGCGTGGCGCCTGACGCGACGTTGCTGGTCGGCAAGGTCTGCACCGATGGTGGGTGCCCCGACTCCGCGATCCTCGCCGGAATGGAATGGGCCGCCGCCAATCGTGCGGCGGTGGTGAACCTCAGCCTCGGCGGCCCCGACACCACCGAGTTGGACCCGCTGAAGGAGGCGGTGGAGACGCTGACCGCCCGTGCGGGCACGCTCTTCGTCGTGGCCGCCGGCAACAGCGGCCCCCAAGCCCGAAGTATCAGTTCTCCGGCCAGCGCCGACTCCGCGTTGGCCGTGGGCGCGGTGGATGGTGCCGACAAACTCGCCGAATTCTCCAGCCGTGGCCCGCGACTGACCGGTGGTGCGATCAAGCCGGAGATCACCGCACCGGGCGTGGACATCGTCGCCGCCCGGGCGCGCAACTTCGAGGCGGGCGACCCGGTTGGCGAGTCGTACACGCGGATGTCGGGAACCTCGATGGCGACGCCACACGTCGCCGGATCCGCCGCGTTGCTCGCCCAACAGCACCCGACCTTTCGGGCGGCGGATCTGAAGGCCACCCTGCTGGGCACGGCCAGGCCCGATGCGACGTTGCGGCTGACCGAGCAGGGCGCGGGACGCGTCGATGTGGCGGCGGCGTCGGGCTCGACGTTGCGGGCCGAACCACCAGCTGTCGATCTCGGCATCGCGAAGTGGCCCCACCAGGACGACCAGGCGGCCAGCCGTACCGTCGTCTTCCGCAATGACGGCGCCACGGCGGCAACGCTGTCGCTGACGCTCTCCGTGACCGGACCGGACGGCGCCCGCGCGCCGGCGGGCATGTCCCGCATCGAACCGGCGCAGCTCACTGTCGCGGCCGGTGGTTCGGCGTCGGCGACCATCACCGCCAGGACCTCCATCGCGGGCCCGGACGGGGTGTACGAGGGGCGGGTGGTCGCCAGTGGCCCCGCTGGCGCGGTGCGGGTTCCGGTGACCATCGACCGGGAACCGGAGAGCTATGACCTGACGCTCACGCACCTGGACCGGACGGGCAGCCTGACCGGCACCTACGGCACCTTTCTGGATGGTGTCTCCGCCTCCGGCACCGTCGATCCCTACGAGCCGGACGGGACAGCCAGCATCCGGTTGCGGGCCGGCAACTACCACCTCACCAGCATCATCTCGGAGGAGCACGGCGATGATCGCCTCGTGTCCCTGCTCACCCAGCCGCAGCTCGAACTGACGGCGGACACCACAGTCGTGCTGGACGCCCGGCTCGCCAAGTCGAACACGGTAACCGTGCCCCGGCCGGCGGCAACGCCCTTCGGAGCGGTTGTCGGGTACTACCGCCACCTTCCGGACGGCGGTCTGACCGGCGCGTCGGTGTTCTCGCTCGACGGCATGGCACCGCTGTTCGCCGCACAGCTCGGTCCCGCGCTCGCCGGGAACGTGATGCGGGGACGTCTGCAGGCGCTCTTCACCGAGCCAGGTCCGGACGGGGAGTTCGGGTCCGGGTCGCACCGCTACCACCTGGCCTGGTTCCCGTCCGGGCGGGTGCCGTCCGGGATCCGCAAGGAGGTGCGGCCCGCGGACCTGGCGGAGGTGACCGCGACGTATCCGGCGAGCACGTCGGACACGATCGGTGAGAAGGTGGCCACCGCCTCGCGTCCGGACTACACCGAGACACTGTCCTTCGGCGGCCTTGTTTCCCTGCCGGGCACGCACACCGAGTACTACTCCCGAGCGGACGACACCCGATGGTCGGCCGATGTCAGGATGGGGGAGGTCAGACAGTTGTCGGCACCCACCGCCTATCCGGCCGGCCGGCAGACCGAATCATGGCAGGCGGGCCCGCTGGGCCCGGGCTTCCCGGCCCTCCCGTCCTACTTCGCGGTCGATCCCGACGGTTACTGGATCACCCGACAGGGGAATCGGATCTTCGCCGTCGTTCCGCTCTTCTCCGACCGGGATGTCCGGCACGCCGGCTTCGCCGACACCACGTCCTACACGCAACAACTGTTCCGCGACGGGCAGCTGGTGCCCTCGATCGACGGTTTCGACTACGAGGTGCCCGCAGCGGCGGCGAACTACCGATACAACGTCACGGCAACCCGAGACGCTGAACTCTCCACCCGCGTGCAGGCCGAGTGGACGTTCCGCTCCCAGAAGTCGCAGCAGCTCACCCGCCTGCCGGTCATGGCGGTGCGCTTCGCACCCGCGCTCGACGGCGACAACGCGGCACCGGCCGGCAGAGGGCTTCGCATCCCGGTCACCGTGCAGCGGCAGGCCGGTGCGACGCCAGCACGGGTACGGTCGCTGACCGTCGAGGTGTCCTACGACGACGGCCGGACCTGGAAGCCCGCACCGGTCCGCGAGACCGGTGCCGGCTGGCTCGCCGACGTGCACCACCCAGCCGGCGCTGGTTACGCCACGCTACGCGCGTACGCGGTGGACCAGAGCGGCAACACGGTGCGTCAGACCATCGTCCGCGCGTACCGAATCAAGGGTTGACCCCGACGGATGCCCGCACCTGCGAGTTGACCGACGGCCTGCTGGCCCCGACTCCACGTCGGGGCCAGCAGGGCGAGCGGCGTCGCCGCCAGCCCGAAGCGCGGAGACGTGGCCGCTCGCCTCGGCCTACTACCCTCGGGGCTTGTGATATCTGACCTGGCGGATGTCGTCGCGGCGGGTGGCTCGGCGATCGCGGTTGTCGTGACTGTCGTTTTCGCCCTACGCCAGCTGCGCTCGGCGCAGACCGCCAACCAGACTCTCGTCGCGATCGAACTGCTGACCCGAGACCGATCCAGCGTCGAGTTCCTGCACGCTGAGGACTTCGTCCTCAGCGAGCTGACCCTCCGCCACCCGCCACCCGGTGTCAGCGTCAGTGACCTGCCGGCCGAGGCCCGCCACCAGGTGGTCCGGCTGTCCCTGTACTACAACGGTCTGGGCCAGATGCTCGCATTCGCGGCGGTCGACCCGCGGCTCCTCATGGGTACGGTCAGCTACCGCTCCCGGCAGGCCTGGCGGGTCCTGGAGCCCTACATCCTCGCCGAGCGTGCCCAGCGCGGCGAGACGTACCTGTCCCACTTCGAGCACCTGGTCCACCTGGCCACGCACAACCCGTGGGCCACGGCGGTACGCAAGTTCAACCTCAGGAGCTTCGGCAGCTATCCCGCCGAGCTCGGCCTGAACGACAGTCCGGCGAAAGCCTTGTCGCGCCAGCACGAAGTTGAGCCTGCGGAGGGGTACTGAGGACTCTACTGTCCCGCCCCGGTTGAGCCTGTCAGAATTGCGTCGACGGAGCCGGAGTGCGGAGGCAAGGAGAAGGTGTGAGCGACTGGAACGACAAGATCATTGCTGAGTTTCGCGCTAACGGTGGGCAGGTCGGCGGTCAGTTCGCTGGTGCGCCGCTGCTGCTGTTGCACACTGTCGGCGCCAAGAGCGGCCAGCCCCGCGTGCACCCGATGATGTACCAGAGGGTGGACGGCGGCTACGCCGTGTTCGCGTCCAAGGGCGGTGCGCCCACCAATCCTGACTGGTACCACAACCTGCTCGCGCACCCGCAGGCCCAGGCGGAGATCGGTACGGGCAAGGTCGAGTTGGTCGCCAGGGTTGCCACCGGCAACGAGCGGGAACGGATCTGGAGCGCGCAGAAGGCCGCGTATCCAGGCTTCGCCGACTACGAGCGGAAGACCACTCGCCAGATCCCGGTCGTCGTACTGGAACCTGCTTCGTAGGCAGAGACGGCACAACCGCGGCCGCCGACCGGCACGGGCCGGCGCCACGAGCGCCGGCCCGCTGTGGTCGCCTGCCGCCGTCGACCGGGACTTTGACGCAGACCTTAGTTCCCCTCGTAGAGATCGAGATAACACTGATTGATCTCGTCGGCCCTGCCCCGTAATCCGTCGGGGTCGACGATGTCGTGCCCGATGCCGAGTTCGCGCGGCAACTCGTGCACCGAGAATGCGGTGTCGTTTCGATCAGCGATGTCTTTCGGAATGTCGACGGCCGCCCGTCGGTCGATGACGTCGTCGTCCTGCGAGGTGACGATCGCCAGCTCGCGCAGGTGCGGGCTCCTCGGGTCGGTCGCGAAGTTGCGGACGATGCGCAGGTACTGCGACAGCGCCGCGGACGAGAAGCCGTCGGCGTTGACCCGGTCCGGGACAAGGTGCGACCCGAAGAGGACGACGAGAGGCTTGACCGCCAGGTCAGGGACCTGAGCGGGGTCGGGTTTGTAGAGGGGCGACAGCAGCAGAGCACGGTGCACCGCATCGGGACGGTGACCGACAAGCCAGGTGGCCAACACCGCGCCGCCGGAGATGCCCACCACACCGACCGAGTCGCCCAGGCCGGCCGCGACGTTCATCGCGTCGTTCGCATAGTCGACCAGCTCGTTGGCGTCGAGCGTCGCCTGCGCGGACCGGTCGGTGACACCGTGCCGTGGCGCTCGTGGCACCCAGACGTTGTAGCCCCGGTCGAAGAACAGCTTCGCCAGGCCACGGTACTGCGTGGGACAGTCGGTGTAGCCGTGCAGCAGAAGAACAGCCTTCGCGCTCGTACGTCCGTGGGAGAGGAACTGGCTCCGGCACTCCGGGCGCACCTCAGGATCGATGGACTCCGCCGAGGCGGTCCGCGTGGCCCGCTCACTCGCCACGGCGAAGCTCAGGGTTTCCGGCGCCGCGCGCTGAAGCTCGTCGGTACGCAGCGGCCACCCGTACACGGCCAGGACGGCCACCACGACCAGCGTGAGGACGACCGTCAGCCCGCGTGTGAACCGGCCGCGGGGACTGCGACGGGCACGGGCGGGGCTGTCCCGGGGATCTCGGTTCGCGGCCTCCTCGTTGAGGGTGCCGGCCGGCATTGAGGTGTCCACAGTGCTCTCTCCGGTCAGCGGGCGAGGGCGCGAAGGAACCGTTCCGCGATCGGGACGGCGGACTCGGTGCTGGATCCGCCACCCTCCACGAAGACGGCGAACGCCACGTCGCCCTGCCAGCCGACGAACCAGGAGTGGGTGTGGGCCGGGTCGTTGTCGTACTCGGCGGTGCCGGTCTTGCCGTACACCGGTTGGCCCGGCACGTCCTTGAGCGCGGTGGCGGTGCCGACGGTGACCGCCTCGCGCATCATGGCCCGGACCGCCTCGACCGAACCCGGCTTGAGGCCGGCGGCGGCGGCCGGTGCGGCCGGGGCCGGGTCCAGCAGCAGCTTCGGCTGCTCGAACCGCCCCCGAGCGACGGCGGCCGTGGCGGCGGCCATGGCCAGCGGGCTGACCACGGTCTTGCCCTGCCCGAAGATGGCAGCAGCCTGCTCGTCGGGGGACCCATTCGCCGAAATCTTGCCGGTGAACACGTCGACGCCGACGTCCCACTGCCCCTCCAACCCCAGCGAGCGGCCGGCGAGAGCGAGCCCGTCGCCCCCCAGCGTCGGTGCCAGGGACGCGAAGGCCGTGTTGCAGGACTTGGCGAAGTCGGTGCGGAACGGCACCCGGCCAAGCGCGAAGTCGTTGGAGTTCTTGAACGAGCGGCCCTGCACCTTCAGGGTCTTCGGGCAGTCGACCACGGCGTCCGGTGTCACCGCACCGCGGTCGAGCAGCCCGACCGCGCTGACCATCTTGAACGTCGAACCCGGTGGGACCTGGGCGGTGAAGGCCAGGTTCTCCCCGGCCGCGCCCGGCCCGTTGGCGGCGGCGAGCACCGCGCCGTCGCTCACCCGCACCGCCACCACGGCGGCTCGCTGCGGCTCGGCAACCAGCGCCGCGTCCGCCGCGTTCTGGATCCCGACGTCGAGAGTGGTCTTCACCGCCTGCCCCGGCTCCGGATCCCGGTGGAACAGCTCGGTGCCGGTCGGCGCCAGCTTGCCGTCCTGACCCGGCCGCTCGACCGTCACCGTGAGCCCGGCGCTGCCGCGCAGCCGGTCGTCGAAACGCTCCTGGAGACCGCCCTGACCGATCAGATCACCGACTACGTACTTGCCGGGGTGGGCAGACAGGTCGTCGGCCTGCACCGCGTCCACCGAGCCGAGCAGTGCGCGGGCGAACTCCCGGGTGGGGGCGAGGTCCAGCTTCTCGGTCTGGAATGTGGTGCCCGGCAGGGCCTGGAGGCGGGTCCTGATCTGCTGGTACGCCTCGTCGCGCAGCGTCGCCACCTCAACGAACGCGTCCGGGGCGGCCTTCGGGAGCCGACTGGGCAGGTCGGCGACGTCGACGGCGGGCACCAGCGCCGGACGGATCGCCCGGAATGCGGCGTCCAACTCGCCGACCAGCTTCTGCACGTCGGTCACCTGGTTCGGCTGTACGCCGACCCGCACCACGGGCCGAGGCTCCACGATCGGCTCGCCGGCTGCGTCCAGGACCTCGCCGCGGCGAGCGGCGTCCCGACGCAGGGCCAGCTGGTCGCCGTTGGCGAGCTTCTCCTGCACCAGCTGCGGCTCCCAGATCACCTGCCACTTGTCGTCTTTCCGGGTCAGCCGCACCTGCCGGTCGTACGTCCAGTGGGTGTCACCGGGCAGCGTCCAGTCCACAGTGATGGTGCCGGTCGCCGTGCCGTCGTCGACCTTCGGGTCTCCCTGCCGGGCGACCGCGGGCGGGGTCGCGGCCAGTTCGCCGGACAACTCCCTGAGCTGCCGGGTCACCTCGGCCGCCGACAGCGTGGCGCCCGTGGTGCCGACGAAGTCGACCGCCCGCAGGTCACCCTTGCGCCAACCGGCCACGAAAGCGTCGATGCTGCCCTCCGGACCGTCATCGGCCGAGCAGGCGGTCAGCGCCCCGCCGGTGAGCACCGTCACGGTCATCGCGGCGAGCACTCCCCGCATCCGGAGGCGGCCACTGTCTGACGGGTGGAACCGGTGCAACACGCGGAATCTCCTCAGATCGTGAAACCACTCTGCTCACCTATCCCTGAAGCAGGCTAGGTCGGCGTACTGGAGATCGAGTGGACGCGCACTGGACGCGGGAAGTCGCCGCACCGCGCACACCTGCGGCGCGTGGACCCAGTCATGGTCAAGTCTTCCTCCATTCGGCCGCCCTATCGTCGTCAGTCGACGAGGCCGTCTTGTGGGCGGCGGCTTGGAGGGGCAGTAATGACAGTTGACATGTACTACGACGCGGACGCCGATCTGTCGATCATTCAGGGGCGCAAGGTCGCCGTCATCGGGTACGGCAGCCAGGGGCACGCGCACGCGCTGTCACTGCGCGACTCCGGGGTGGAGGTCGTGGTCGGCCTGCCGGCGGGCTCTCGGAGTCGCGCCAAGGCCCAGGAGGAGGGCCTGTCGGTGCTCACCCCGGACGAGGCGGCCCAGTGGGCCGACACCATCATGATCCTGGCACCCGACACGGTGCAGCGGACGCTGTTCGCGGACCAGATCGCTCCTCACCTGCGGGCCGGCGACGCGATTCTGTTCGCCCACGGCTTCAATATCCGGTACGGATTCATCACTGTCGCGTCGGATGTGGACGTCGCGATGATCGCGCCGAAGGGGCCGGGGCATCTCGTACGCCGACAGTTCGTCGACGGCAAGGGGGTGCCGGTGCTCGTCGCGGTGGAGCAGGACGCCACCGGAGGGGCTCTTGCGCTCGCCCTGTCCTATGCCGCCGCCATCGGCGGCACCCGGGCCGGTGCCATTCACACGACGTTCGCCGACGAGACCGAGACCGACCTGTTCGGTGAGCAGGCGGTTCTCGCCGGCGGTGTGACGGCACTGGTGACCACCGGATTCGAGGTGCTCACGGAGGCCGGCTACCAGCCGGAGATCGCCTACTTCGAGTGCCTGCACGAGCTGAAGCTCATCGTCGACCTGATGTACGAGGGCGGCATCGCGCGGATGCGGTACAGCATCTCCGACACCGCCGAGTACGGGGACTACAGCCGCGGCCCACGCGTCATCGACGCTCGGGTGAAGGAGGAGATGGTCCGCATCCTGGCCGAGATCCGGTCGGGCGAGTTCGCTCGGGAATGGATCGCCGAGGACGACGCCGGCCGGCCCACCTTCACCAAGTATCGGGAGCAGGCAGCGGCCCACCCGATCGAGGAGACCGGCCGCGCTCTGCGGGCGATGATGAGCTGGGTCGATCGACCGATCACCGAGACGGCCTGACCACGTCGCGGTAAGCCGCACCCTCGGTGCCGCCGAGGGGCGGGCGTACCTCGCGGGGCCGGCGCGACGAGCGCCGGCCCCGCTGTGGTTCACCTGCTCAGGAGCGGTAGAAGGAGCACTGGAAGGCCATGTCGTCCACCCGCACGGCACCGCTGCCACCGAGCAGGGAAATCCGGAAGAACACCTGGGTCGGACCGTTGGCGTAGCTGGCCACGTCATGCCGCCGCCAGGCGGTGTCGGTGATCCGGACGGTGCGCAACGCGAGGTAGGTCCAGCTCGCCGGGTCGATCACCTCGACGTTGAGCACCGCCGACCCGCTGACCGCCCGGACGAAGAACCCGCCGCCGCAGGTGGTGTTGTGTCCGGCGGTACGCGGCCCCACGGTGAGCAGCTTGCCCACCCCGGACCAGCCGCCGGCCGAGGTCGTGAGAATGGCGTTGTTCCAACCGGAATGCGCCGTTCCGGTGCCCAGCTCGTAGGCTCCGCTCCCGGCCCCGGAGCGGTGGAACTCCCACACCGCTGCCGGGTTCCCCTCGAACCCGTCGGTGTGCGTCCAGAGGTCGGCCTGGGCGGGACCGACGGCCACGGTCAGGGCCACCGTCGTCGCCATGACGGCCGCGGCGGTGAGGCGTGCGGCTCTGCTGAATGCTTTTCTCATCCCTGTCTCCTTCGCTCGTCGCCGTTCGTCACGGCGCGCCGTAGATGACGACCTGGTATCCGGTGATCGCCTCTCCCACTGGCTGGTGCCAGGTTTTCGGCGTGGAGTTGCACTGGCTGCCGACCCGGTTGGCGTGCGAGTTCAGCCCGTACGCGGTGTTGCTGGCGAACAGCGGCCCACCGCTGTCGCCGCCGAGGGTGCAGATGTTGGTCTCGACCATCTGGCGTACGGTGCCGCCCGCGCCGTTGACCGTCACGTTGGTCCTGAGCACGGAGCCGCACCTGAATCCGGTGGTCTTGCCCGAGTTGCACACCGACAGCCCGCTCACGGCCGTCGCCCAACCGTGGATGCTGCGGCTCGTGTTGTTCCACAGGTTGATGGTGCCGGTCGCCCAGACCGACGGACCGTTCATCCAGATCAGGCCGTAGTCGTCCTCCGGATAGTTGCTCTCCAGCGACGGCCCGACGTCCTGGCCGTTGGGCAGTGTCCAGTGCGGGTAGCCCTGGGTGCAGTGGCCGGCCGTGATGATGTAGTTGAAGGTGTAGTCGGTGGCGGTGAAGCCGACCGAGCAACCGCCCAACGCGTCCGCGCTGGAGATCCCGACGTTCGGCTGGATCTCGCCGGCGGTGGTCTCGAACCGCACCGCCGCGCCGAACGTGCGCGCCGCCGAGCTCTGCGCGGCGTTCTTCGCCCCCGACGCCGGCAGGCTCACCACCACCTGGTTGGTCTCCGGGTCCACCCCCCAGGTCGTGTTCGGTTCACTCGGCGCGGCCTCCAGCGCCCGCTGGATCTTCTGGAGTTGCCGTTCGCCACGAGCGACGAGGCGCGCCTTCGCGCCAGCGGCGGTCACCTTCTTGGCAGCCGCGGCGTCGGTGACCGTGACGATGAGGTCCCCGTTGGACAGGTACGCGCCGCCCGAGCTGGCACCCAGCTCGGTGGTCAACTGGTTGGCGAGTCGCACACTGGCGTTCTCGGCACCGAGCAGCTTCTCGGCGGCATCGCGGCTGATGCCCCGTTGCGCGGCGATCGCCTCGGCCATGTCCGCCGCCCCGTCCGCCCGCTTCCGGTCGGCGCCGCCGCCGCCGGAAGCCAGGGTCGCCCGGCCCTCGGTGCGGGCCGGATCCGCCGCGCCCCCGGGCTGGGCCGGCCGGTCGACCGGCCCGGCCGCTGCGGCCGTCGGGACGAAAGCCACCGACGCCACGACGGCGAGTGTCGTCGCGAGCAGGGACCTGCGGCTTGGTCTTGTCGTTCGCGGGTGGCTGACAATACGTTCTGACATGCACCGCTCCCATCACGAGGGGACTGGTCGGCCGGGTCAGGAGCTGGACGTCCCGGGCCGGACGGCAATCGTCGCAATGGGGCGGGGGCGGCGAGTCGGATGTTGGACGCGACTGGACACGGTTGGACACCTGGCTGCAGAGGCGCGACGCGATGCTGGCGGTGCTCGACGGTCAGGTGCTGTAGAGCCCGTCCCACGGCTCGGTGAACCCGAGGCGGTCCGGGTACAACTCGACCCGGTCGCCCCGCTCAGCGTCAGACTCGTCGATCAAGCCGAACGTGACACCGTCGTGGACCACGCGAAACAGCTGGATGGCGATGTCGCCGTACCGTCGTTCGGGTAGCTGATCGAGCAGACCAGCCAGGCAGGCTTCGGCGTGCTCACCAAGCTCACCGCGCAGGTACGGCGCGGTGGCCACCAGCGAGATGTCAGACCGGCAGTGGCGGCCGTCGACGTCGAACAGGTGCAGGTAGGCGTACCAGCGGACCCGTTCCCGGTCCGGATCCGACGGATGGTCGTCATCGCGATGCGCGCCGTGTATCGCCGCGTAGAACTGGCCGCCGGCGTATCGGCCTATCCGGTCGGTGTGGTACCCCGGTTCGCGCGCAATCGGCACCAGTTCGGGCAGCGGCATGCCAGCGACGATACCCTCCGACAACCGCGCTCATCTGGGTCGGCGGGCCGTGGGCTTTCCCCTACTCACGCTGGGGTCCAGGGGGTTGGCGGCGCCGTTCACGTCATGTCGGATGACGTCCGCTCACGTGCCGATGAGTTCGCCGGGCCGGCTGTACCCTCTGCGAATGCTCGACGACATCTCATTGCTACGCAGGATCGCGGCAGCACCATCGGTCTCGGGTCTCCTACGCGAGCTCGTCGAGTTTGACGTTGAGGATGTGGTGTCCGTCGACGCATCCACGGCGCGGCTGTCTTCGAGCGTGAGTCTGCGTGTGATCGCCTGTGACAGCACGGGGGGTCGGTTCTTTTTGGTAGGTACCGAAGCGTCGTCGCGTCCCGTTCTGTACGCGGACTCGGAGGGTAGCGCGGGCCTCATCGGACCGAGCCTGGCGATCACTCTGGCCACGATTGTCGCTTTGCCGAACTGGCGTGACCTGCTTAAATTCTCCGGTGGGGGAGACCTCCACCAGATGCGGAGAGCCCAGGCCCGGCTCCAGGAAGGAATGCGGCAGTGGCATCCCGATCTCGACCAGCTTCAGTCCTTACTTGTCGGCGAGTTGGAGCTGGATGTGCTCGACGACCCGGTGCTGACGTTCTGGCAGTCAGCGCGCGCCACAGATCCGACGGTGGCCTTCATTAATGATGACGATGGCGGCTTGCCGTGGGGACCCCTTTTCGGTGAAGGGACGATCGACCGTCTGATGCGAGGGTGACTCAAGCCCACCCGTCATCGACGGGCACGGTCATGGTTCGTCCGCTGTCCGCCGCGTAGGTCGAGAATCGGTCAAGAACAATCGTTCCTCATCTCGCTTTCGTCGCCGGGACACCAGGGCGGCCGTGCCGCCTCCGCGCTGCCGCGGAGGCGGCACGGCCGCCGAACTCCGAGCCGCGACGCCTACTCCTTCACCCCGATGTTGTCGATCGGAGGAGCGCTGAGCAGCCGTCGGACGGGCAACACAGTGGTTGTCAACGCCAGCAGTGTGGTGCCGCCGAGCACTGCCACCCAACCGAGCGGCGGGACGTACGGGATCGGGCTGCCGGTCAGTCCGTTGACGATCGCACTCAGGGTCAGCGCCGCGATCGTCGCGCCGATCAGCACCGCGGTGCCGAGCAGCCCGGCCTGTTCGGCCTGGACCATCCTCCGAATCTGACGGCGGGTGACCCCGACCAGTTGCAGCAACGCCAACTCGCGGCGGCGGGCCAGCGCGGCCAGCACCATCGTGGTCGCCGCCGCCAGCGCCGCGTACCCCACCATCACGCCGATCAGCAGCCGGTTCAGCCAGGCGCCGAACGCCATATCGGTGCTGATCAGGCGGGTACGGGTGGTGGCGTCGAGAACCTCGGTGCCCGGATGCCCAGCCGACCACGTGGCCAACGCGGTGTCGGCCTCCGGGCCGGCGCGGACCAGGATCTCGTCGTCGGTACCCCCGGCCGTGTGCTCGGCGACCGTCTCGGCGGCCAGCGTGACGTCACCGAAACCGAGGCCACGGCCGTAGATCGCGATGACGTCCAACGTGACAGGGGTGCCGTCGCCCAGCCAGAGTTCCGCCTGGTCGCCGACGTCCCAGCCGGAAGTGGACGCCTGCATGGCAGACAGGGCGACAGTGCCGGCGCGCAGGTCGGCCAGGTTGCCCTCGCGCACGGCGAGGTCCATCGTCGACGTGATGCCCGCCGGGTCGACCGACTGCGCGCTGACCGGCTCGATTCCGCCGAGCGCCCGCACCACCACCTGCGTGCGGTGCACACCGGTGGCCGCCTGCACCCCGGGCAACTCACGGATCTCCCGCGCCGCGTCCGCCGGCAGCCCACCCGGAGCGACAAGCACCCGCTCGGCGAGGGTGCCCGCGCTGCTCTGCGTGGTGGTCTGCCGTTCCAGGTTGTTCTGCAGGAACCAGACCGATCCGCCGAACCCCACGGACAGCACGAGGGCGGTCAGGACTGTCGCCATGCCCTGCGCGTTGGCCCGCAGATTGGCCGCAGCCAGGTAGCCGCTGACCCGCCACATCCGCGGCAACAACGGTGTGAGCAGGCGTGCCGCGTACGCGTTGATCCTCGGTGCGAGCAGCGCCACCGCGATGACGAACAGGTACAGCATGCCGACCGCGCCGGCCAGTGCCCCGGTCGACCCGGCGGCACCGAGCGTGAACGCCCCGGAGGTGGTGGCCGCCACCAGCGTCAGCACGCCGGCGATCAGCCGCACCCGGCCGCTACGCCGAGGCTCGACAGCGATCTCGCCGAGCGCCTCGATCGGCTTGATCCCGGTGACCCGGCGTGCGGCGACCAACGCGGCGAGCACCGCCACGAGGACCGCCACGAGGACCGCGGCCGGCACCGCGAACAGGCCGCCGGTCATCGGGAAGCTGGCCGGCACGAACCCCCGCCCGACCAGTTCGCCGTGCACCCAGCGGGCCGCCAACAGGCCGGCCGGGCCGCCGATCGCAGAGCCGATCAGGGCGAGCAGCGCGGCCTCGGCTACCAACATGCGGCGCACCTGCCCCGGCGTGGCCGCGACCGCGCGTAGTAGCGCCAGGTCACGTCGACGGTGCCGGACGGACAGCCCGATAGTGCCGGCCACCACGAAGACGATCAGCAGGACGACGTACCCGCCGAAAACCGATCCGACCTCGATCAGCAACGTCTGGGCGGCCTGGTCCTCCGACTGCTCGACGTTCCCACGGTCTTTCCCGGCGTACGTCGTGGCGCCGGCCGCCGACGCGATCTCGCGTACCGGGCCGAGGTCGGCGCCGGGCACCATCCGTACGCCGATCGCATCCACCCGGCCCGGGTGGGCGGACAACCGGGCGGCCTGCACGTCGGTGAAGAACACCGCCGCCGAACCGGTCTCGGCGGTTCCGCTCACCCGGTACGACCGGCTGACCCCGCCGACGACCAGGTCGATGCGGTCGCCGGGTGCCACGCCGAGACGGGTGTCGACAAGCACCTCGTCGTCGGCTCGTGGCGCGGCACCCGCGCCGATGGGACGACCGGTGAACGCGTACGTGTCCCAGCCGTGTCCCACGGCAGCGGGTGAGCCGATCAGCACCCGTTCGTCGCCGGTGACGGCCGCGACGCCCGGCACCTGGCGGATCCGGTCCACCAGGGCCGCGTCCACAGTGCCGCCCTCGGGCAGCGTGACCGTGCTCGTGGTGGTGTCGCCGCCGAACTCCTTGAACGTGTGGCTGACCGTGCGGTTGGCGACGACCACGTCGGCCGTTGCCCAGAGCCGTGGCTCCGTGCGGAAACGCAGCCCGGACTCGACGAGCGTGCCCATCGATACCAGGATCAGCACGCCGGCGATCAGGGCCAGCAGGGTCGCGGCGGCGGGGCCGACGCGGTGCCGCAGCAGGCGGGCGGCGAGGCCGGTCATCGCAGGACCCGCCGATCCAGCGAGGCCAGGTGCTCGGCGATACCGGCGGCTCCGAGCTGCGGCAGGTCGGCGACGATCGCACCGTCGGCCAACACGAGCACGCGGTCCGCGTACGACGCGGCGATCGGATCGTGGGTCACCATCACCACGGTCAGCCCGTTCTCGTCCACGACCGCGCGAAGCAGCGTCAGCACCTCCGCCGCGGTCCGCGAGTCGAGGGCGCCGGTAGGCTCGTCTGAGAAGATCACCTCGGGGCGGGTGGCCAGCGCCCGGGCGATCGCCACCCGCTGCTGCTGGCCGCCGGAGAGCGCGGCCGGCCGGTGGTGCAGTCGGTCGGTGAGGCCGACCCGCTCGACCACCTGGGCCAGCCAGGCCCGGTCCGGACGGACGCCGGCCAGGCGCAGGGGCAGCACGATGTTCTCCTCGACGGTGAGCGCGCCGATCAGGTTGAACGCCTGAAAGACAAACCCGATCCGGGTACGACGCAGCTCGGTCAGGCGGGTCTCGGACAGCCCCGACAGGTCGGTGCCTCCGATGACCACCCGACCGGAGGTGGGCCGGTCGAGCCCGGCCGCGGTCTGCAGCAGCGTGCTCTTGCCGGAGCCCGAGGGCCCCATCACCGCGGTGAAGGTGCCCCGGTCGAAGCCGACATCGATGCCCGCTAGCGCGGTCACCTGGTTACGGCCGGCGCCGTACACCCGGGTGAGGTGTTCGACGCGTACCGCCGGTTCGATGGTCTGTCCCGGATTGTCCGGCATTCTGGTGGCCTCTCTCCGTGTCATCGGCAAGAACTGCGCGCACCAGAAACGCTATTGACGTGCGAGAACGGCGACCATCCCGTGGGCTGCCAGGTCCGGGTACAGCAGGCGCTACCGCTGATCACCGTTCAGGTAGCGCAGCACCGCGGTGACCCGGCGGTCGGCATGGTCGTCCGGTGGAAGCTGAAGCTTCGAGAAGATGCTGCGGATGTGCTTGTGCACCGCGCCGTCGGTGACGAACAGCCGCCCGGCGATCGCGCTGTTGCCAAGCCCTTCGGCCATCAACCCCAGTACCTCACGCTCACGCGGCGACAGCTCGCCCAGCGCCGTGTCCGTCCGGCGGTTGCGGGCGAGCAACTGCGCCACCACCTCCGGGTCGATCACGCTGCCGCCGTCCGCGACGCGGTGCAGCGCGGCGAGGAACTCCTCGACCCGGCCCACCCGCTCCTTCAACAGATAACCGAGCCCGACGGCGCCGACCGAGAACAGGTCGGTGGCGAAGGCCTGCTCCACGTACGCCGACAGGACCAGCACCGCGAGGCCGGGGCGGCGCCGCCGGGCCTCCACCGCGGCCACGATGCCCTCGTCGGTGTGGGTCGGCGGCATCCGTACGTCCACGATCGCGACGTCCGGCGCGTGTTCGTCGACGGCGACCAGGAACTCGCCTGGAGTACCGGCCGTGGCGACCACGTCCAGATCCTCCGCCCGCAGCAGCAGAGCCAACCCCTCACGCAGCAGCGGGTCGTCCTCGGCGATCACGATCCGCATGGCAGCTCCACGTCCATTCTCGTCGGCCCTCCCGGCGGGCTCGTCAGTGTCATCAGCCCGTCGTACGCCTCGACCCGCCGGCGGATACCGGTCAGCCCCGAGCCACGTTTCTCGTCCGCGTCGCCGTGCCCGTCGTCCTCGACGCACACCAGCAGCCGGCCGCGCTCGCGGCGCACGGCCACGTCCACCTGGCTTGCACCGCTGTGCCGGACGACGTTCGTCAGCGCCTCGGCCACCACGAAGTACGTGGTGGCCTCGACCGAGGCCGCGCACCGCACAGCCACGTCCACCTCGAGTCGGCAGGGCACCACGCAGCTGGCGGCCAGGCCCGCCAGCGCGCCGGCGAGACCCCGGTCGTCCAGCACGGGCGGCAGGATCCCGCGCACGACCGTACGAAGCTCGCCGAGTGCCTGTTCCGCAGCGTCCTGCGCCTGCCCGAGGATCTCGTCGGCGCGGTCCGGATTGCGGCGCGCGGCCCGCCGCGCGGCCCCCAGCAACAGGTTGACCGCGACCAACCGATTCTGGGTGCCGTCGTGCAACGAACGCTCGATCCGGCGCAGCTCGACCGCGTGGGCGTCCAGCGCCGCAGCGCGGGTGGCGGTCAGCTCAGCCACCCGCAGCGACAGGTCGACACCCGGCGGCGGAGGCAGCAGCAACCGGCCCGGCCACGCCTGGAGACGGGCCAGGACCGGGCTGAACCAGATCGCGGCGGCCAGCCAGCCCACCCCGAGCAACCCGACCACGAGTGCGTCGGGCAGTCCGTCGATGCGCCACCAGACGATCCCCGGCTCGCCGGCATCGGCAGGGAGCAGCCGGTAATACAGCGGGAATGTGACGTACTGGACGGCAGAGAGGGGCAGCACGAGGCCGACCAGCCCGGTCACCAGGCCGACGAGCGAGGACAACCCGACCCAGCCGAGCTCCCGGCGGACGAAGGGATCACGCGTCGCCGTCCGCAACCCGGCCGGCACCGGCCCCGGCGTGGGGATCGGCTCGCCCCAGCGGGACAGTCGGGCCCGCTCGCGGTCGGCCACCGAGCGCACCGCCCGCAACGCGCCGGGTGCCGCCAGCAGCCCCACCCCGCCCAGGCAGGCCACCGCCACGATCGCCGCCCAGAGCAGCGCGCCCAGGGCCAGCGCGGCGGTGCCCAGCCCTCCGACGAGGTGCTCCAGGGCGTCGACCGAGGCGCGAACCCGGCTCCGCACGTACGTCATCGACCCACCTCCCTCGCCAACATAGGCCACCGCGGAACCCGCCCGGCAACGCCCTGCGCGGAAGGTACAGCCTGCTGTACCACTGTCGTCGAGTTGGCGGGATCGTCCCCGCCGCGCCGCCCGCCTAGCGTTGACGGCGTCGAGGATCGAACGCCCGAGGAGGCAGCCATGACCGATCCGTACCGCATCACCGAGGCCCCGGTCGACACGCCGAAGAGGCCGGGCGGCCGGCTACGCCCGCTGCTGTGGCTGGTGCTCTTCGTCAGCGCGGCGGCCAACGTGGTGCTGTCGACCGCGGCGGACAACCAGTGGATCAGCTCGGCGTTCGGCCTGGTGGCGCTGCTCTGCGCGGTCGCGCTGATCGTCCACCACCGCCGTAACCGCGCCCGGGCGTCGTAGGGACGGCGGGCAGTGTCGCCACTCGGGAGCGAGGGGGCCGGGGCGCTGCTGCGCCCCGGCCCCCTCCGGACTGCTCCGCGGGTGTGCCGCGGAGGAGGTGTCTCTCAGGTCACCCGCAGCGTTGACCGTTGAGGTCGAAGGCGGTTGGTGCCGGATTGGTGCCGCTCCACCTGCCGTTGAAGCCAATGCTGGTGGACGCGCCGGGAGCGAGTTTGCCGTTCCAACTCATGCTGTCCGCGGTGACGCTCGTTCCGTTCTGATTCCAGGTCGCCGACCAGCCCTGGTCGACCTTCTGAGCGGTGGTGGGGAAGTCGAAGGCGAGTTTCCAGCCGTCGATCGCGGTGGTGCCGGTGTTCTTGATCGTCACGGCCGCGGTGAAGCCGCCCGACCAATTGTAAGCCGTGTAGCCGACAGTGCAGGTTGCGGTCGGGGCGGTGGGCGCGGTCCGCACGGCCAGGCCGGGCGAGGCCGCCGAGACGTTACCCGCCGCGTCCCGGGCGGTCACCACGAAGGTGTACGGCGTGTCCGGCGTCAGCCCGGTCACGGTGTACGTGGTGCCGGTGGCGCTGCCCACCTTCACCGGGCCGGCGGTGTCGACCCGGTGCACGTCGTAGCCGGTGACGGCGGTGTCGTCGGTGGACGGCGTCCAGGTCAGCGCGACGCTGTCGCCGGTGATCGTGCCGGCGGTCGGCTTGCCCGGGACGGTCGGCGCCTGGGTGTCGCCGGGCGTGGTGCCGCGCGGCAGCACCAGGTGGGTGATCGAGTTGGCCGGGAAGGTGGCCGTGAGGCCGCTGGCGGTCACCGGCAGGTCGGCCTCCCGGACGACGCCGGCGAGGTTCGCCCCGCTGTAACGGTAGACCTGGGCGGTGCTGGCGGAGGCGCCGGTGAGGGCGACCGGGCTGGTCAGGTCGTCACCGGTCTTGTTGACGACGACCAGGGTGAGCGCCTTGTCGGCGCTGCGCTCGGCGGCGTACACCGCCAGCCTGCCCTGGTCGGCGCTTGTCGCCTGGACGGAGGTCTCGCCGAACGCGCCGCCCTTGCCGTCGTAGTTGCGGAAGACGCGGAACGCGTTGGCCACCGGCTGGTCGGCCGTGGGTGCGGTCCAGAGGGTGGCCAGGTCGAGTCCTTCGCGGCCGAAGATGCCGAGGACGTCGGCCTGGGCGAGCGCGCCGTTGAGCGACCCGAAGGCGCCCCAGTTGTACTCGGTCATCGCGATCTTCGTGCCCGGGTAGTGCTGGTCGACCAGCTCGCGCAGGCGCGGAATGTACCGGACCGGACTGTTGATCCAGCTCTCGTCCACGTAGGTCGGGTCCCAGAGTTGGCGGGTCGAGCGCAGTCGCAGCGCCTGGGTGTTGGCGTCGCCGGCCGCGTCGCCCAACACGCCGGCCTGCTGCGGGTAGAGGTGGACGTCGAAGTAGTCGAGGATGCGTGTGCCGTGCTGCTGCTCGTACTCACGCATCCGGTCCAGATACCACGGCCCGAGGTCCTGGCCGCCGTGCGCGGCCTTGTCCGGTGGGTTCGACCAGCAGCCGGTGCGCGAGCAGGTGTCCTGGTCGAGGCCCGAGTAGAGGATCGAGTTCAGGCCCCAGCCGACGGGACCGAGCGTCTTCGCGCCGGGGTCGGCAGCCTTGATGGCGGCCGCGTACTCGTAGGTGCGGTCGCGTAGCTCGTCGTAGCCCAGCCCGGTCGGGCGGACGTCGCGGTGGGTGGAGTGCCACAGGTCCGGCTCGTTGTCCAGGTTGTAGAACTGGACCCCACCGTCGGCGGCGGCGCCGAACTGCCCCTTGAGGTGGTTGACGAAGTCGGTGGCGTACTCCGGGCCGACGGCGACGCTGGTGTCCTCCGGATCGGTGCCGGTGATCGGTGACCCGTCCGGCTTGATGCCGTTGCCGCAGTCCGGGGCCCAGGTGTCGGTGGACTGCTGTGGGCCGTACTTGGCGACGCTGAAGCCACACGCCCGCGACCGGTCCTTGGCGATCCAGCCGAGCATCGGCATGGTCATGACCGTGGCCGCGCCGGTGGCCTTGTTCTGCTGCACGAACCGGTCGGTCTCCGAGCCCTCCGGGAGGTCGTCCGGACTCGGGTTGTCGTTGGGGATGTTCTCGAAATACCAGTCTGCCGCGCGGTTGGTGGTGTCGGCACGGAAGTTGTAGCGGGTGGTGGCGTTGCCGCCGTAGCGGTGCACCGGCAGCCGCAGATCCTGGGCGAGAACCTGGTCGGCGAAGTTCATGCCGTAGATGTACGGGCTGATCTGGTGGCGGGCGGCGGTGGTGTCGACGGTGAGCGCCGGGCCGGCCGCGGCCAGGGCGGGTTCTGGCAGGGCCAGACCGGCGAGGGCCGTGGCGAGCACGACCGGGAGTAGAGCGGTGGTGGGACGCACGAGCATTCCTTTCGCATAGGAGCTCGACGATGGGAGCGCTTCCACAGGGTTGCGCTTTCCCGGCTCCGAGTCAACGCCGGAAGACCCACTGTGGATCATGTCGAATTCGACTCGATTCGACCTGTTCGGGCAGTTGGTACGGCGGGTCGAACTCCTACCCCTCGGTTGGTCCCTGTTCGCGTAGGGCCGCGCGGGCTCGCATGAGTGCGAAGCCGAGCAGGTTCAGCCCTCGCCACCGGGCGGGGTCGGTGGCGTGCGGGTGGTCTGCGGCCAGGCCGATTCCCCAGACCCGGTCGAGCGGGCTGGCCTCCACAAGCACCCGCTCGCCGGTGCCCAGCAGGTAGCTGCGCAGCGCAGGATGCTGGCCGAACTTCGCCGCGTTGCCAGTCACCACGATGTCGTAGCGGTGCTGCTCCCATGCCCTCTGGTCGAAGCCGGTGACCTGCCGGCCAAGGGTCTTCGCGGCGTGCGGGTGCGTGACCGTCAGAGTCTGGGCGGCCGTCGCCCGGTCACCGAACAGCGTGGCCTTGCGCCACATCATGTAGTGCTCGGCTGTGGCGAAGAGCAGCCCGTCGATGGTGAACGGCGCCGGCCACCACTGACTCAAGCACCCAGCCCCGATGCCGCCGTCGCGCTGCGGCTGGTGGCCCCAGAAGAACAGGAACTTCACCCGGGCGCCCGAACGCATCCTGCCGGTCAGCTCCCCGACGCTGCTCGGTGACGTCGCCATGTGGGTGAGTGTGCGGCACCAGCAGGTCGGCCGCACCACCATTACCGGGGGCGCGGATCGAATTGATTCGATATATCATCCCGGGCAGGGCAGTGTCACTCCGCACGGGCGTACGGCGCGGAGTGCTCACCATCCACCGGGCGGGCCGGGCAGCCAGCGGTGGCCACCGATTCGGGCGCGGCTGGGTTGGCGCCGGCTCGGCGTTACCTGCGGCGTGCTGGTCCAGTGGCGAGCGCGGTGCTCCGTTCGTCGGCCGTGCAGCGAACGTCGGTTCCGTGCCCCGCATCGGCAATGGACCAGACAGCACACCGAGGAGAACGCACAGATGAACGACGTACCCGCTCAACCGAAACGCCGACCCAGGGGTGCCGCCAGGCTGCTTCTGGGTGGGGCCTGCGCCCTGGCGATCACCGTGTCCTCGATGGCCCTGGCGACCTTCGCCCGCGCCGACCTCAGCGGTCCGCCCGGGACCACCCTGAAAGCCGCCGCCGAGCGCAGCGGCCGGTACTTCGGCGCCGCCATGGGGTCGGACCGTCTCACCGACTCGGGCTTCCTGACCATCGCGGACCGCGAGTTCGACATGATGACGGCCGTCAACGAGATGAAGCCCGACGCGACCGAGCCCAACCCCGGCCAGTTCGACTTCCGTCGCGGTGACGCGATCTACAACTGGGCCACCCAGCACGGCATGCGGTTCCGTGGTCACACCCTGGCCTGGCACGGCCAGCAGCCCAGGTTCTGGGGAAGTCTCAGCGGCAGCGCCCTGCGGGCCGCGATGGTCAGCCACATCAACGGCGTCATGGCCCACTACAAGGGCAAATTCGCCTACTGGGACGTGGTGAACGAGGCCTACGCCGAGAACGGCAGCCGGCGGTCGTCGAACCTGCAGGCCACCGGGAACGACTGGATCGAGGTGGCGTTCCGGACCGCGCGCGCCGCCGACCCGAGCGTCAAGCTGTGCTACAACGACTACAACATCGAGAACTGGACGTACGCCAAGACGCAGGGCGTCTACAACCTGATCAGGGACTTCAAGGCCCGGGGCGTCCCGGTCGACTGCGTCGGCCTGCAGACCCACTTCACCGGTGGCAGCTCACTGCCGAGCAACTTCCAGCAGACGCTGTCCAGCTTCGCCGCCCTCGGGGTCGACGTGGCGTTGACCGAGGCCGACGTCACCAACGCCTCGACCAGCCAGTACCAGGGCCTGACCCAGGCCTGCATGAACGTCCCCCGCTGCGTCGGCATCACGACGTGGGGCATTCGGGACAGCGACTCCTGGCGCGGCAACGAGAACCCGCTGCTCTTCGACCGCAACAGCAACCCCAAGGCGGCGTACACCGCAGTCCTCAACGCTCTCAACGCCGCCTCCACCACGGTGCCGGGCACACCGCCGACGAGTGCTCCGCCGACGTCTGCTCCGCCGACCAGTGCTCCGCCGACGTCTGCTCCGCCGACCAGTGCTCCGCCGACGTCTGCTCCGCCGACGAGTGCCCCGCCGACCACGCCGCCGCCGGGTGGCTGTGGCGCGACGTACCGCATGGTCAACAACTGGAACGGTGGTTTCCAGGGCGAGGTCACCGTGGCCAACAACGGCTCCGCCACCCTCAGCGGCTGGACCGTACGGCTGACGCTGGCCAGTGGGCAGACCATCGCCAATGTCTGGAACGGCATCAACACCGGCACCAGCGGGACAGTCAGCGTCCGCAACGCCGAGTACAACGGGTCTCTCGGCGCGAACGCCTCGACCACCTTCGGCTTCCTGGCCAACGGCAGCAGCAGCGCGGCGCCCGGCAACCTCTCCTGCACCAGCCCCTGACCGGTAACACGTACCAGCCCTTCGCCTCAGGACGCTGACCGGGCCCGGAGCCATCGGCTCCGGGCCCGAGTGCCGTCGTTGTCGGTCGGACCCGGTGAGTCACCTGGCGGCAGCTCGGAATATCCATTGCCATCCGCTTCGCACAGCGCCTACCTTGAATGAGCAAGGCCGTTCCGACCAACCCAAGGAGTTCCCCGTGTCGCAGTATGCCTACACCGAAACCACGCGGTTCACGCCGCGCGGCGGTGTCGTGCTGCCCTCGATCGGGCGAGCCCACGATCTGTGCGCGAGTGAGCAAAACTGGAAGCCGGGGTGGCGGCGCGAATAGCGCCAGCGCAAGCTGCGAAGCCGCCCACCCCGACCGGGGCAGGGCGGCTTTCTCGTTACTGAAGCACCTTGATAGGGGCGTAGCTCAACTGGGAGAGCACCGGCCTCCAAAACCGAAGGTTGCAGGTTCGAGTCCTGCCGCCCCTGCTTTTTCGCCACGGCCGCGGCCGGTGGCGCCGCACATTCTCAACTCCACAGTGGATGGCATGAGCAAGACCCCGGCCGGCGCCTGCACGGGCCGGCCGGGGGCACTATCTCCGGGACGAGGGAGACGGCTGACCCGCTCGCTTTGGGAGCGAGAGACACGGGGTTCGACACCCCGGTCCCGGACCACGGGGTTGTAGCTCAGTTGGGAGAGCGCCGGTTCGGCAGACCGGAGGTCGAGGGTTCGAATCCCTTCTTCTCCACGCATTCGCGACCGCGATCCCCGCCGGTTCCATGGGCCGTTGGAGCAAGCTGGCAGCTCACCTGGTTCTCAGCCAGGAGGTTACGGGTTCGAGCCCCGTACGGCCTACGCAAAGAAAATGCCACGCGGTCGTGGTGAACTCGGCGGACACGTCGGTCTTCCAAACCGAAGAAGCGGGGTCGGTGCCCGCCGGCCGCTCAACCGTTCCGGGATGCTCTGCTGGCAGGGGCGACGGGACTTTGGATCCCGGTACAGTCGCAGGTTCGATTCCTGCTCCCGGAGCTCACCATGCCCTCGTAGCCCAACGGAAGAGGCGCGGTCGTGAGGCGGCCGTAGTTGCACGTTCGACTCGTGTCGAGGGCACCAAGCCGACGTAGCTCAACGGCAGAGCATCCGGCTCATAACCGGAAGGCCCCCGGATCGACCCCGGGCGTCGGCACCACGCGCTCGTGGTGGAACTCAGGTAGACACGCACGGCTCAGGTCCGTGTGCCGAAAGGCGTGGGGGTTCGACTCCCCCCGAGCGCACTCACCGGCTTCCGGCCGGTCCCATGCTGGCGTAGCTCAGCGGCTTGAGCACCTCGTTGTCAGCGAGGCGGTCGCGGGTTCGAGTCCCGTCGTCAGCGCCACGGAGAGGTCGCCTAGTCCGGCCGATGGCACCGCGTTGCTAACGCGGAGCGGGTGACACCGCCGAGGGTTCGAATCCCTCCCTCTCCGCCATGTCGTCGTGGCCAAGCTGGTTAAGGCACTGCGCTGATAACGCAGAGATCGTGGGTTCAACTCCCTCCGACGACACCATGCCCCCGTGGCTCAGCGGATAGAGCACCAGATTACGGATCTGGGGGTCGCGCGTTCGAATCGCGCCGGGGGTACGCATCGGGGTGTGGCGCAGTCGGTGGCGCGCCGGTCTGGTGGACCGGAGGCCGTCGGTTCGAGCCCGGCCATCCCGACTCATGGTGAGGCCACCCGATAGGTGACGGGCGCCGCCTCGAAAGCGGACAGGGCCGCAGGGCCTTGGGGGTTCGACTCCCTCCCTCACCGCCAAGCGCCGCTAGCTGAGTGGCTTAGCACCGGATTCTTAATCCGGGGACCGGAGTTCGACCCTCCGGCGGCGTACCACCGTGCCCCGCTGGCGCAGCGAACAGAGCGGGGCGCAGCACGATGTCGCCGGCGCCTGATGGCCGGGCTCCGGACTTTTAATCCGGACTGCGGGGGTTCGATTCCCTTCGGCGGCACTTGCGGGGTAGAGGAGTTCGGTCGTCCTCGCCGGCCTCATAAGCCGGAGCTCGCGGGTTCGAATCCCGCCCCCGCCACCACGTCCCTATCCGTTCGGGTCGGCCCTGGCACCGGGAGTGCCAGGCGCAAGCGCGGCAGCACACTCCGCGGCCGACCCCCTCATCACGCCCTGATAGCTCAGCGGGAGAGCACCGGTTCGACAAGCCGGGGGTCGCTGGTTCGACACCAGCTCGGGGTACGCAACGCGCGTTCGGTTATGGGCAACTCGCCGCCCCGCCCGAAAGCGAAAGATCTAGGGCTAGATAAACGGACGAAGCTTACGGCAGCCGACGTTATTGAGATCAGGGCGTCCAACCTGTCCGGGGAGCAGCTTGCTCCCGTTTTCGACGTGCGTCCGCAAACGATCAACAAAATTCGACGGCGTGAGATCTGGAAAGACGTTGCATATTTTTTGGGCGATGGAGCGGGTTCAAGCCCCGCACGCGCGACCATTCCCTTGTAGCTCAAGCTGGCAGAGCACCGCTCCCACACAGCGGGTCGCCCTGGTTCGAGTCCAGGTACGGGCACTGGCCTTCGGGCCGTAGTTGTGGCTGTAGCTCAGTGGTAGAGCGCCCGGTTGTGGCCCGGGAGGTCGCGGGGTCAGTACCCGCCAGTCACCCCACGGGAGTGCGCCACCGATGGTGAGGTGGGCCGGGTTGTAACCCCGGTGCGTTCGCGCTCAGGGAGTTCGAATCTCTCCACTCCCACGGCTTGCCCGCGTAGCTCAGCGGACAGAGCACCAGCTTCCGGAGCTGGGTGGCGGGGGTTCGATTCCCTCCGCGGGTGCTTCTGCCTGGTCGTGTGCCCGAGTGGTCAGGGAGCGGTCTGCAAAACCGCGCACGCCGGTTCGATTCCGGTCACGGCCTCGACTGCCATCCACTGTGCGGAGTGCGCCGGTCAGTTGATTGTCGTCACCTGTCGGAGGTCGTCCCGGTTGCCGGACAGGATGATCGTCACCTGACCGGCGTCCATGGCCAGATCGACGCATTCCGTGCTCCGGTCCAGCAGCCAGCCAACAGGTCGGCACCCCCGACCCCACCCTCGTGCCTCGACGTGCCGCTTCACCTCCGCGTAGAGGTCTTCGCCGGATTGACCGGCTCGGCCGGTAACCGTGATCCTCCGCTGGCACGATCCTGAGCCGCAGTCGCCGTCATCCGACGGAAGGACCGTGGCTTGCAGTCCGTTGGGCAGCGGCAGCACCTTGTCGGCTGCCGGGAAGAATGGCCCTGGTCGCCCGAGCAGTACGCCACAACAGAGCAGCACCAGCAACCAGCCGGCGAGCAGGTACGTCGACACGACGTTCCCGGGCCTGTGGCCGGGGCCGAGTCGGCGGCGTTCGTGCAGGCGGGCGGCAGCCACCGTCAGCGCGACCACCGCCACGCACACAAGCGAGATCTCCAACAGGCCACGCGGCAGGAAATAAATGAGTGTGGCGGCGAGCGCGGTCAACCCTGCGAGGAACAGCGCAACCAGCCATCGGATTCGCGGCGCTCGCGACATGTTGAGCCACAACAGCAGAATCGGCCCTGTCGCGAGCATCATCAACCGCACCGATTGATCATGCCAGCCCGATCCGACCCGCAATAACCACAGTGGGCGTACGACCGTTCCCGACGACTGCGCCGGTCGTCGAGACGAGGCCCGCAGGCAGGTCGCCGCGAGAGTGCTGTCGCGTACGGACGCGGACCAGCCTCCATGGCGATCATCGACGCCTGCCGCTACGATCCGGTATCGGTGAATCACCGAGCGTTGATGTGTGCTGTTCGTAAGACCTGGCCGCTGGCAATCCGGCGCCGCTACGCAGGTGGTGCCGGCCTGAGGATCACGCCGTCTCGACGAAGGAAATCCGGATGACGGAGAGCGCGCAGACCACCGAGAGCCGAACCGTTCCGCCCGCACGGCCCTACCCGTTCAGTGTGCCCGACCGCCTCGTCGTCGATCCGACCTATGGCGAGCTGCGCGAGACCGAGCCGATGACCCGGGTAAAGCTCCCCTACGGCGAGGAGGCGTGGCTCGCCACCCGGTACGAGGACGTCCGTACGGTCCTCGGCGACGTGCGGTTCGGCCGCGCCCCGGCCGTTCAGCGCGACGAGCCCAGGCTCACCCAACGCCAGCAGGACAGCGGCATGCTGACCATGGATCCGCCCGAGCACACGCGGCTGCGCCGGCTGGTGGCGAAGGCGTTCACGGCACGTCGGGTTGAGGCGCTGCGACCCCGAACCCAGGAGATCGCCGACGCGCTTGTCGACAACATGATCCGGCTCGGTTCTCCGGCCGACCTGGTGGAGCACGTCGCCACGCCGCTGCCGATCCAGGTGATCTGCGAGCTGCTCGGCGTCCCGTACGCCGACCGCGACCGCTTCCACATCTGGTCCGAGGCGATCGTCTCGACCACCTCGCTGCCCCCGGAAACGATCCAGGAGTACCTGAACAGTCTCTGGAGCTACATGGGTGACCTGGTCGCCGAGCGCCGCCGCGAGCCGGGGATCGACGACCTGCTCGGCGCGATGGTGCGGGCCCGCGACGAGAATCAGGATCGGCTCAGCGAGACCGAGTTGGTGGAGCTGGCCGGCGGGCTGCTCGCGGCCGGCCACGAGACCACGGTGACCCAGATTCCCAACTTCGTCTACGTCCTGCTGCACAATCCGGACCAGCTCGCTCGGCTGCGGGCCGACCCGTCGCTGGTGCCGGCCGCCGTCGAGGAACTGCTGCGGTACGTGCCGCTCGGCGTCGGCTCCTCCTTCGCCCGGTACGCCAAGGAGGACGTCGAGGTCGGCGGGGTGCTGGTCCGGGCAGGTGAGCCGGTTCTCGGCTCACTGTCGTCGGCGAATCGGGACGGTACGGTCTTCGCCGACCCCGACCGGCTGGATCTCGACCGCGAGCAGAACCCGCACCTGGGCTTCGGGCACGGCGTGCACCACTGCGTCGGCGCGCAGCTGGCCCGCATGGAGTTGCAGGTCGCTGTGGCCACCCTCGTGACTCGCCTACCCGGATTGCGGCTCGCCGTTCCGGAGGCCGAGCTGGAGTGGAAGCGGGGCATGTTGGTGCGGGGCCTGCTCGGCATGCCGGTGGCCTGGTGAGCACCGCATGGCGGATCGGGGTGGACGCCCGCCGCTGCATGGGCACGGGCGTCTGCGTCGGGACCGCACCCGAGCACTTCCACCTGGTCGGCGACCTGTCCGCGCCGCTGGCCGACGTCGTCGCCCCGGCCGAGGCCATCGTCGACGCCGCCAACTCGTGCCCGGTGGAGGCGATCACGGTCCGCGACGCCACCGACGACCGGCTGATCGCGCCGGAGGAGTGACCCGAAATCGAGCCCGGCCGGCTGCGCCGCCGCAGATGATCCTCAAGATCAGTGCGCTCGTGAGGTCAGCCGGCCCGCCAGCCGGCCGGGTCGACGCCGCCGGGCACTGGCGCCGCAGGGTCGTAGGGCTGCCGGGTGAAGACGAAGGTGCCAAGATCGAGGTGGCTGACGGCGCCGGTCGCGTCGCGGTGCACCCGCAGCCGTTCGCCGGCGAAGTAGCCGTTGAGCCCCTCCCAGTCGCCGTCGCCGGTGGGGCGCAGCCGGGTGCCGCGCCCGCCGGACAGCGGGGTCAACTCCAGGAAGTCATCAGCCTGCGGGCGCAGCACGTACGGGGCCGGCCCCCAGTACCACGGGCCGGCGAGATCCAGTAGCTGTGGGTCAACCGAGGGCAGCGGTCGCCACGGCGCGGGGATCCGGGGCTCCCGCTCGGCGACCGTCTGCAGCAGATCAGCGGCGAGAGCACCGGCGGACAGGCCGGCGGTCACGTTGCCCATCACGACCGCGCCCAGAGCCTCGTCGGGGCTGACCCAGACGGCCGCGACGAAGCCCGGCATCGAGCCGGTGTGCCCGGCCAACAACCGGCCGTCGCGGCGCAGCAACTGCATGCCGAGCCCGTAGCCGCTGTCCCGGTCCGTCGCCTCCGGTGGGCTCGCCGGGGTGCGCATCTGCGCGACGGTGTCCGGATGCAACACCCGGTCGTCGCCGTCGATGAGGAACGCCGCGAACCGGGCCAGGTCCGTCACGGTCGACCACAGCTGCCCGGCAGGGGCCATCAGGCCGGTTTCCACGGCGGGCTCCGCCAGGAGCACATCGGCCCAGGGATGCACCGCCCAGCCCGTGGCATGCGGCGCGACCGGCAGCAGGGTGGTGCGGGTCATCTCGAGTGGCTCCAGCACCTCGCGCCGCAGCACCTCGCCCCAAGCCTGCCCGCGAACCCGCTGCACCAGCGCGCCGAGCAGCGCATAGCCGGGGTTGGAGTAGTGGTGTCGCTGTCCGGACGGATGTACCTGCGGTTCGCTGCCCAGCAGGTCGGCCAGGTCGGGCCGCAGCGTGCCCGGGGTCCGTTCCCACCACGGGCCGGGCGCCTCGGCGATCAGCCCGGCGGTGTGCGCCAGCAGTGCACCGACCGTGGCCTGGCCCGCCGCCGTGCCGGGCAGGTGCTCGGCCAGCGGGTCGGTAAGCGCGAGTTGCCCCTCGTCGCGCAGGCGCAGCACCAGCACCGCCAGGAAGGTCTTGGTGATCGAGCCGATCCGGTATTGGAGGTCGCCATCCGGCACCCTGCCGTCCACAGTTCCCCACCCGTCCACCCACACCGGACGGCCATCACGCACCACGGCAGCGACGACCGAAGGCGCCCGACCCGCTACCTGACCAGTGGCCAGCCGGTGGACGAGCGCACGTCGGGTTTCGGGTAACAGCGGCGTCGGGATCGGTGACATGTGGGGCAACCTACCGGGCGGCCCGCGCGGCCCGGAATGATCCGGCGGGTCCGGATCTGCCACCGTGCGCGCGGCAGCGTGAGTTGAGGGCGCCGCTGTCAGTAGGCGCCGGTGGTACGCGGTGGCTTCCGCGAGGCCGTTGTCACGAGCCGAGGCGGCGGTGATCTGTTCGGGCGGGTGCCTCAGGTGTGGCGTCGGCCGGCCGTCGGCAGCATGAGCTCGGTGTATGTGGACAGGGTGCCGGTCCAGTCGTCGTGGGCCTCATAGGCGACGTAGCCGTCGGGCCGGACGAGGATCTGCGCCGGACCGGTGATGCCGTAGACACGGCGCACTCCTGCCGCGTCCTTCTCGGGGATCTCGACGGTCTTCAGAGCAGCGCCCGTACCTGGCCACGAGATGTGCTTGAGCGCCGACACCGCGGGTTCCCCGACGGCGATGAGGGTGAAGTGAGCACCGCGAAACGCGTCGAACAGTTGGCCCGAGCGGCCGTCGGTGTCGAGGTAACGCGCGTTGGGTGCGCGGTCTCCGGCGATGACGTTGGGGGTCTCGTCGTCGCTGTCGGCAGCCAGCGGACCGCCGCGGTAGTTGAGGGCGAGTTGGCGTTCCTCGTCGCCGCGTTTGGCCGCGGCGAGCGGGCGACTGTTCATCCGGGCGTAGATGTCGCTCGACAGCCCCAGCACCCGGGCGGCGATGGGCTGCCGTTCGGCCTCGTAGGTGTCGAGCAGGACGTCGGGGGCTCCGGCCAGGACCTGGGCCAGTTTCCAACCGAGGTTGTAGGCGTCCTGCACGCCGGTGTTCAGGCCCTGACCACCGGTCGGCGGGTGTACGTGGGCGGCGTCGCCGACGAGGAAGACGTTCCCGGACCGGTAACGCTGCGCCAACCTGATGTTCGGCCGCCACACCGACGCCCAGTGCACCTCCGCCACGTGCAGTTTGGCGCCCGCGTACTCGTGAACGAGGCGGTTTACGGCTTCCTGGCTTAGGTCGGCCTTGTCGTCCGGACGCAGCTTGAGCATCAGTTGGAACTTGTCGCTGTCCGGCAACGGGCACAGTGCCATGAACCGGCCGTTGCCGCGGGGCCAGATGTGCCACCGGTTGCGGGGCAGACCGGGCACTGTCACATCAGCGACGATCATACGGTCGCTCTCGTCGGTGTCCCCGACGAAGTCGATGCCCGCGGTACGGCGGACAACACTGCCGCCTCCGTCGGCGCCGACCAGGAAACGGGCGGAGATCCGCACGGTGCCGGCCGGACCGTCGACGGTGGCGACGACACCGTCCGCATCCTGCTCGTAGGACGTCAGCCGGGTCCGGTACTCGACCGTGCCGCCGAGTTGTTCGAGACGGCGTCTGATCGCCGCGTCCGTTTCGTACTGCGCCACCAGAAGGGTGTTCGGGTGGGGAACATCCTCGGTCGGCTTGCGGTGCTTGATCATCACCCAGGGCACGGTGAGGGGGCCGACGTGCGCGCCGAGCAGGGGATAGAGCGAACTGCGGGATTGGATTTCGGCCAGGATGCCGAGGTCGTCCAGAACCTCTTGGGTTCGTGGCTGGATTCCTTTGGCCCGAGAGCCTTCGAAGCCATGCTCGGCGGCGTCGATGACGCGCAGCCGAACACCCCGGCGCTGAAGATCACAGGCCAGCGCGAGCCCGGCCGGGCCGGCCCCGACCACCAGCACGTCGATACGGTCAGTCATTGCCGTCACCTCGAAGCTCGGAAACGCGGTTGAGTGGGATCGCCCACCGCACGGATCGATCGGGCGCTGCGCCAGCGGTCCCGTCGCCGAATGTCAGGTCGGCGGAGAGTCGCGTCCTGGCCTTCAGCATTTATGGATACAGTGTAGCCGAAAATAAATGGCCGGCACAATGCCGTGGGTCTCCCGCTCGTCGGTCAGCAGGGCGGTCCACTCGGCGGTCGGTGATCAGGTCGGCCGACCCATGGCTCGCGAGGAAGGTGCCCCCGGCAGCGCGGGCGAACGACACGGAAACGGACGTCGCGGATGCCAGACAGATCAGGGATATGTTGGCCACTCGAGAGAAAAACTGAGGCCTGGTAACCAGAGGGCTCGTCTGTGATGGCGGAAACCGGCGTAGGCGAGCCAGGACTGGTCCGGCACCAGGAACAAGCGCTGGGACCAGCCACCAGGGCTGCCCGGTGGTCGCGAAGACGACGAGAGCGGCTCCGGCGACGGTCAGCCCTTCGATCCGAAGCCAGGTCAGGGGCCGGCCGGTGACGACACCTGGCGTCCCGGCGACGACGTCGGGCGATGGCCGGGCCGGGGCCCACTTTCTACCGCGTGGTTCCGGGGCACTCGCTGGTGACTCAGTGCTGGTCATGCGCTCCTCGTGGGTAGGTGCGGGTCAGGTGGACGGCTCGCCGGTGATGCCTGCCCGAAGGCTCATCCGTGCGCGAGCGTCTGCAACCAGACGACCAACAGGCCGGCGACACCGAGGGTCAGGAGGAACAGCGTTCGCTGCCACCACGGCACCCTGATGCCGCGTATCGCGACGGCGGCGACGGTCACGAGCGTTGCGAGGAGAGCGGCTGCGGAAACCCGCAACGCGGGGGTGACGGGCCAGGCGCCGAGAGCGGAGGCACCGAGCAGCACAAGCGGGGCGACGACCGTCACCAACGAGCCCAGCGAGGCGCGCAGCGCGTGGCGCAGCTCCGGACCGTTCAAGAACCGATCGTGTACGGCCAGGTGTGAGAGCACGTCGGCGGTCAGCGCGGCGACCACCGTCCCGGTGGTCGTGACGAGCAGGACGAGGAGGGCCTCGACGGGTGTCCCGGGGTGGGAAGCCACGACGAGAGTGACGGAGAGCGCGGTGAAGGTGACATAGATGCCCTCGCGCAGGGAGTCGGTCTGCTGCGCGGGGGTCGCCGCCGGGGTGAACCGGCGGCGGCGAGAGGACTTTCGATCAGTATTTATGGCTACAGCGTAGCCATAAATTTTCGAACATGCCAGTGGATCCCCGGACAGCCACCCGGCCACGGCACCTGATGCCAGAGCGTCGCGCCGCCGGAGCCGCGGCTCGCGGCGGTCCTTGACTCCGGCAACGCCCACGTCCACTTCTCCTGGTCCCCTGCGTGTAGCGTCTTCGTACTGTCCTGACCCGCGGGTCGTGGCCGCGAACTCGTGATGGGAGACGCGATCGAATGGATGGTCCGGCCAGAAAGGAACCAAAGCGGCCACGAGGACGTCCGGCCGTCGGGCGCGTCCGTATCGTCGAGGCGGCGCTCGGCATCCTCGACGAGGAAGGCGCGGACGCACTCACCTTCCGAGCTGTGGCCAAACGTCTTTCGTCGAGCACGGCGACGCTCTATCGGCATGTCGAAGGCCACTCTGAACTACTCGGCCTCGTCATGGACCACCTTCTTGGCGAGGCTGACGGGCAGATCCGGGCCCAACTCGGCGCAAGCGCGACCTGGGACGAGGTCTGCCGCAACTCCGCCAGAATCTCGTACCGGGTCCTGTCGAGCCACAACGCCTCAGCGCACCTGTTCACCAGCAGGTTTCCTCTCGGGCCGAACGGCCTGGTCATCCGGGAACGGATGCTGGCGGCCCTGTTGCAGGCCGGGTTTCCCCCGGTGATATCCGTGAACACGGTCGCGATGATCTCCCACTACGTGGTGGGGTTCGCGATGCAGAACGACGCGACGGTCAGCCGTTCGACGCTGGAGGACACCTTTCTGGGCGGAGGCGGGGGCCCGTACCCCGCCACGGCTTCGGTCGTGCACCTCCTGCCCCGTCCGCTGGACGAGGAATTCGAGTTCGGGCTCGATCTGATTCTGCAAGCCCTGAACAACGGCCTCCCGGGTTCCGCACCTCCGGTGGGGTAGGGATCAGTGGCGACCTGACACTGACGGCTCGACCTCGGCGGGTGGCGCCGGGAGTTCAGCGGCTGGGCTGATCATGCTTCGAGGCGTGGGCGAGGAGCGCCAGGGTGGTCGTCCCAGCGGTGCGTCAGCGGGCGAGTTCGTCCTCGACGAACGCGGGCCTCGCAAGCGTGATCGCCGGGATGGTCGCCACGAGGGTGACAGCGAGCAGGAACAGCAGCGGCAGGGTCCACCCGCCGCTCAGGTCGTGCAGCAGCCCGACGAGCAGCGGACCGAGCGCGCCGAGCGCGTACGCGACCCCCTGGGCGAAGCCGCTCAGCGCGACGGTGCCGCCGTGGGAACGGGTGCGAACGTTGATGAGCACGAGGCAGACCGGGAACAGGATCGACCCCGAGCCGATGAGCAGCACCCAGAGCAGCGTGAGTGTCGTAGGGGCGAGCAGCAGGCCGAGGTAGCCGGACAAGAAGCTCACGACACCGGCGGCGATCAGCCAGCCGACGTTGCGCAGTCGCGCGACGAGTAGGGGCGCGACGAATGCGCCGGGCACGCTGATGATGCCGGTCGCGGCGAGCAGCACGCCGGCCTCGGTCGGCGTCGAGCCGGCGATGTCGCCGAGGATCTCGGGCAGCCACGCGAAGGCCGCGTAGGTGCAGATCGTGCTGGTCGAGAATACGACGGTGATCGACAGGGCCACGCGTGACCGCCACAGTCGCGAGACGAGGGCGGTAGGCGGGGACTCGACGGTGCCGGCATCCGAGAGTCGCTGGCGGCGCTCCCGCGCGATGATGACGAGCCACGGCACGAGTGCGACCATCGAGGTCACCGACCAGATACCGAGCGAGAACCGCCAGCCGATCTGCGCGGAGACCGGAGCGGCGACCGCGGCGGGCACGGCCGTGCCCACGCCCACGACGCAGACGTAGACGGCGGTCAGCAGTGCTACCCGGTCGGGGAAGTGGCGCCGCACGATCGGCGGCAGCAGCACATTGCCGATGCCCGTACCGGCGAGCGCGACGACGCTGCCGGCGAGTAGCACCGCGAAGCCCGGGGCGAACGCGCGCACCAGATGGCCGAGGGTCATGAGCAGCAGCGCGAGCACGATGCCGCCGTCGAGGCCGAAGCCGCGGGCGACGCGCGGCGCGACGAACCCAGAGGCCGCCAGCAGGATCGGTGGCAACGTGCCGAGCAGCCCGACGCCGATGTTCGATATCGGGATGTCCACCCGGATGTCGCCGAGGATCGGCGATACCGTGGCAACCGCCTGGCGCAGGGTGAATGCGACGAGCCCGATGCCCAGCAGTGCGGCCGTGCGTCCCGCCCACAGCGGAAGGCGGCGGTGCTCGGACATTCCCCCGACTCTAGTACTCCGTCCCGGGGATGTTGACCTTGGCCGAGCCCACACGTCGTCCAGCCGGGGGCGTCCACCTCCACACAGACAACCCCGGCGGCCGCCGTCGGGCCCGACGCAACCCTCCGGCGACCGGCTCGTTGGTGCGACAAGGGGCGGACGGAGGCGGGCGATGGCGGCGGGGCACGGCGTTGACCTGCTGCGCCCTCCCACGAGTTCGGGTCGCGCCACGTTCCTGGAGCTCTTCTTCGATCTGGCCTTCGTCGTGGCTCTCACCCGGGTCTCGCAGCGATTCGCCGGCCTGAATGATGACACTGGCTGGGCGCTCGTCACCGGGTTCGGTCGCACGCTGCTGCTCTTCCTGGCGCTCTGGCTGATCTGGTCACACACCGCCTGGATCACCAGTCGATACGAACCAGAGCGGTCGATCATCCAGGCCGTCGTGGTCGGCACCATGTTCGCCGGCCTGGTCATGGCGGTGGCGCTCCCACGTGCCATGGAGGAGCGAGCGCTGCCGTTCGCGATCGCGTACCTGACGGTGATGGTGGTGCGGCCCATGGTGGTCGCCGCCGCGCTGCGTGGCCATCCGCGACGGCTGGTGCCGTTCCGGCTTTCGGTGTGGGCGGCGGCGAGCGCACCGCTGTGGCTGGGCGGCGCGCTGGGTCCGGACCGACTTCGCCTGCCGCTGTGGGCTGTCGCCCTTGCCGTCGACTACCTCGCCTGGACACTGGGCTGGCCGTTGCCGTGGCTCGGAGCCTCGAAGATCGGCCGTTGGCGGATCGCCGGGACGCACCTCGCCGATCGTTACCAGCAGATGTTTCTCATCGCACTCGGTGAGTCGATCCTGGTCCTCGGTGTGGTCTTCAGCGGCACGGACTACTCCGCCGGGCGGGCGGCCGCCTTCGGGATCGCGTTCGTCACCAGCGCGCTGCTCTGGCGGATCTACTTTCACCGCGCCGGCCTGTTGTTGACCGATGCGCTGGAGCGGGCGGGCATGCCCGGTCGGCTAGGCGCGGCGTCGGAACGCACTCATCTGCTGATCGTGCTCAGCGTGCTCGTCACCTCGGTTGGGTACGAGCTGGTGATCGATCACCCGTACGGGCTGGTTCGGCCCGGTTGGCTCCTGTTCGTGGTGGGCGGTCCGATGCTTTTCCTCGTCGCCCGTATGCGGCTGGAGTACGAGATCTTCGGCCGGCATTCCCGTTCCCTGTTGATCGGCCTGGTGGCCCTGCTGCTGGCCACGCCGGCGTTGGCCCGCTGGGCGCCGATGGTCGGGCTGAGCGTGGTGGCCGGGGTGCTGGCCCTGATCGCGCTGCGCGACGCGCTGCGGAACCGGGGTCGGCCGCGGGAGGTTCCCGCGTCGCCGATCGGGCGGGAGACGTCCCACGACCGTGACTCCGAGGCGTGACCGCGCACGCCCTGTAAAGATCAAGCGCTAGCGGGCGGATTCGGCCGACCGGCGCTCGGCGTTGATCCGGAGAAGACCCTCGACCCCGCGGAGGAAGGTCTCGGACACCAACGCGGGGTCGAAGAGGCAGCCGGCTGCCATGGCGCCGTCGCGGAGCATGACGAAGTGACGCGCGGCGGGCTCTGCCGTCTCCTCGTGGACCTGCGCCATCAGTGTCGTGAGCGTGTCCAGGAACCACTGCCGGTGGGCGATGATCTCCCGGTGCACGGGATGGTCGGCGTCGGGATATTCCGCCGCGGCGTTCAGGAAGGCGCATCCGCGAAACCCGGGGGACTGGATGCTCTCGGCGATGGCGCCGGCGATCGCCAGGAGGGGGTCGCCCGGCGGCGGGTTGGCGGCGATGGCCGCGCCGACCGCGCCGCGATCCATCCGGTGAACTTCCCGCAGGTACGCGAGGATGAGGTCTTCCTTGCTGGGGAAGTGCCGGTAGAAGGTGGCCCGGGTCACTTTCGCCTCGGCGATGATCCGGTCAACACCGACGGAGTGGATGCCCTCGGCGTAGAAGATCTTGGTTGCCGTGCCGAGGAGCCGGGATCGCGCCTCAGAGGGCCGGTCAGCGGGTGCGCCGCGCTTCATGCGCCCATTCTAGCGGATAGAACGTTCGGTCTTAAGCGAACTTGCGTTGCCGCCCTGTCCAGCGGGCGCGGCTGAGGCTCCCTCGGCGATGGCTCACGGGCCCCCGGGTCGGTCCGGCCGCGTGACCTGGCCAGCGATAGCCGGCCTGCGCTCGCGTCACCCCATGCAGTAGGCGACCGGCAGGCACCTGGGCCGGCCGGAGGTGCGGTCTTCATCACCCCTGAGGTAGAACGTTCTGTCTTGACGCTGCCTCAGCGAAGGTGAGAACCTGTCATAGGTAGAACGTTCGTTCTGGCCAGGCCTCCGCACCATCCATCCCCGGAAAGGGCCATCGTGAGTTCCGTAGTTGCTTCGCCCGGCATTTCCCAGACCGCTTCCGCGCTGCGGCGGCTGTACTTCGTCCGCTTCGCGTTCGCCATCGTGTGGGCACTCGTGACGATCGCGACCGCCAAGGAGATCGGTCCGCTCACGGCGGTGCTGTTCGTGCTCTACCCGCTGTTCGACGTGGGCGCCGCCAGCTACGACCTCCGCTCGACGCGGGCCACCGGATCGTCGACCCTGCTGTACGTGAACATCGCGGTCAGCCTGATCACCGCCGTTGGCGTGGGTGTCGCCTGCGCGTCCGGAATTCCGGCGGTGCTGCGGGTGTGGGGTGCCTGGGCGGTTGTGGCTGGTCTGGTCCAGCTGATCGTGGGGGTCACCCGACGCAAGATGGGCGGGCAGTGGCCGATGATCATCAGCGGAGGCATCTCGGTGCTCGCCGGTGGGTCCTTCATCGCCGGTGCTTCCGCGGCTGACCCGTCGCTGACCAACGCGGCTGGCTACGCCATCCCCGGCGCCATCTTCTTCCTCATCGCTGCCCTCCGCCTCGGCCGCGGCGCGAAGGGCAACTGACATGACCACCACCGAGTACGACGTCGTCGTGATTGGCGCGGGTCCGGTCGGGGAGAACGTCGCCGACCGGGTCGTACGGGGCGGCCTGACCGCCGCCATCGTCGAGCGGGAGCTGGTCGGCGGGGAGTGCTCGTACTGGGCCTGCATGCCGACCAAGGCGTTGCTCCGCAGCGCGTCGGCGATGCGGACGGCTCGCCGACTGCCGGGTGTGCGGGAGGCGGTGACGAAGGACCTGGACGTTTCGGCGGTGCTCGCACGCCGGGACTCCTTCGCGTCGCACTGGAAGGACGACGGGCAGGTCTCCTGGCTCGAGTCGGCGGGGATCGCGCTGCACCGCGGCCAGGGGCGGATCCGGTCCGCCCGGGTCGTCGACGTGACAGGCGTCGACGGTGTGGTGACGCGGTTGACCGCGCGGCACGCGGTGGTCGTCGCAACCGGAAGCAGTGCTCTGCTGCCGGACGTCCCGGGCTTGCGGGAGGCGGCACCATGGTCCAGCCGCGAGGCCGCCTCGGCCGGGTCGGTTCCCCGTCGGCTCGCCATCATCGGTGGTGGCGTGGTGGCGGCCGAGATGGCGACCGCGTTCGCCGCTCTGGGGTCTTCGGTGACGGTGCTGGCCCGCGACGGTGTGCTGCCGTCGGTGGAGCCGTTCGCGGGGGAGTTGGTCAAGGAGTCGTTGCGCGAGGCAGGTGTGGCGGTACGCGTCGGCGCGCAGGCCCTCTCCGTCAGCCGCGACGACAGCGGGACCGTCCACATCCGCACCACCGACGGCGACGTCCTGGAGGCCGACGAGGTCCTGGTGGCGATCGGCCGTACGCCGAACACCCAGGACATCGGACTGGACACCGTTGGGCTGGTGCCGGGTGCCTGGCTGACTGTCGACGACACTCTGCGCGTCGTCGGCGGTGGCGAGTGGCTGTACGCGGCGGGTGACGTGAACCGTCGGGTGCTGCTCACCCATCAGGGCAAGTATCAGGCTCGTGCGGTGGGCGACGTGATCGTTGCCCGGGCGAAGGGCGCGAAGGTCGAGGACGGCCGGTGGGGCCGGCACGTGGCCACGGCCGACGAGCGTGCGGTGCCGCAGGTGGTCTTCACCGACCCGGAGATCGCGTCGGTCGGGCTGACGGCGGCCTCGGCCGCGGCGGCCGGCCTGCGGATCCGGGTCGTGGACTACGACCTCGGAGCCGTCGCCGGATCCTCCCTGCACCTCGATGGCTACCGGGGGCACGCCCGCATGGTCGTCGACGAGGACCGGAAGGTGATCGTCGGCGTGACCCTCGCAGGTCCGGACGTCGCGGAGCTGATCCATGCCGCGACGATCGCCATCGTCGGCGAGGTTCCGCTGGACCGGCTGTGGCACGCGGTTCCCGCCTACCCGACCGTCAGCGAGGTGTGGCTACGGCTGCTGGAGACATACGGCCGCTGATGGTGTGGCCGCGTCCCACCCGGCGGCGAGCAGAGCTGACTCGAGGTGTTTGCCGTGTCGGCCAGGGCGGACGGTTGGGGGCCCTACCCTCGGTGGAGAGGGATTCCTCTCGGTGAGCTGGAGATGAGACGGCCGACTCGACGAAGCTGTCCCCGCAGGTGCGGCCCGCGCCGACGGTGCTGATCGTCGGCGCGGGCCCCACCGGGCTGACGCTGGCCTGCGAGCTTGCCTGCGGCGGCGTCTCCTTTCGCCTGGTCGAGGCCGTCTCCGGTCCGCAGCCCGGCTCGCGCGGCGACCAGTCGCGGCCGGCGTGCTCGCGCTCTCGAACGCGCGCCTCAAGCAGGCGCTCGAGCAGAAGGGCATCCCCACCCACCGCGATGCGAGCACGACACAGCTCAACGTCGGTTATCGCGGATCTGCCCTGGCGCGCGACGACCGCGAGGAGAGTGCGCTTCTCCGCGCCGGTGACCGGGCCCCCGACGCGACCAAACTGACGACTGTGGGAGGCGAACGCCGGCTGTTCGACCTGACCCGAGGCGGACAGCCACGCTGCTGAGTTTCGGAAGCGCGCCTGCGGTCGCGGCTCCTCACTCTGGCCTCAGGACTCTTAGTGTCGTCGGTCAACCGACTGACCCCGACGACGTCGCCGACACCGAGGGGCATCTTGCCAGCGCCTACGGCGCGGGCGATCGTACCCTCGTGCTCATCCGTCCCGACGGTTATCTCGCGCTGATCTCCGATGCCGGTGACGTCTCGGCGGTATCGCACTATCTCGACGCGATCGGCTGACCCGTTGCCCGGTCGCCCCCCCATGGTGGCCGAACTCCGCGAAGGGTGGGTAGACCCGGGCCGGCATCGACAAGGACGCCTCGCTTTCCAGATCTCGCGGACAGAGGTGAGACCCGCTCCGGATACTGGATGTTGCACCGCTCCCAGGCTGGGAATGCGGGCCAGTGGGCGGCCGTCACCGAAACGCCCTGTCGACGCATCCTCGTCGTCCGGTCTGCCCCGACACGTCCAGCAATTGCGGGCCTCTCGAAAGGAATGCCAGATGAATGCTGCTTCTGACATGTCTGCCCAGGAGGCGGGGATGTCCACCATCGTGCTCGTCCATGGCGCATTCGCCGATTCGTCGAGTTGGAATGGGGTGATCGCCCACCTCAAGCGCCGAGGCTATCCCGTCCTTGCCGTCGCGAATCCGCTGCGCGGTGTGCAGAAGGATGCCGCCTATGTGCGGTCTGTGGTGGACAGCGTGTCCGGCCCGGTCGTGATGGCCGCTCATTCCTACGGCGGATCGGTGATGACCGAGGCCGCGGACGGTGCCTCCAACGTCAAGGCTCTGGTGTACGTCGCCAGCGTGAGCCCGGACGTCGGCGAGAGCGTTGCCGAGCTGACCACCAAGTTTCCGGGAAGCGCGCTCCTCACCTCCATCAGGATGGTCCCGTACGCCCTCGACGGGGGTGGCACGGCCATGGAGCAGTACATCTATCAGGAGAAGTTCCCGGAGGTGTTCGCCGCCGACGTCGACCCCGACGTCGCCGCGCTGATGGCGGTGACGCAGCGGCCGCCCACCGCGGACGCCCAGACGGAGAGCGTGACCAAGGCCGCCTGGAAGACGATCCCATCCTGGACCCTGATCAGCACCCAGGACCGGGGGATCCCGCCGGACCTGCAGCGCTTCATGGCCAAGCGGGCCGGGTCCACCACTGTCGAGATCGAGGCTTCCCACGCGGTGGCGGTCTCGCAGCCCGGCCCGGTCGCGGACCTCATCGACTCCGCCGCCCGCGCGACAGCCTGACCGGGGACCGCGCCTTCCACTATCTGTCGCATTGGGATCACTGGCCGAGTTGGGCGGCCATCCGGCGGCGTAGGGGCGGCAGGGCACTGGCGGTACGCAGTGTGGCGCGCAGTGCCACTCTGCTCAGGCGGTTGGTCGAGCTGGCTTGCCGGGCGTTGCGCAGCGACTGTCGCACCGCGGCGAAGCCGTATTCGAGCATCTGACGTTCGTAGTCGCGCAGCGCCGGTACCACCGCCGTCGTGCCGGCTTGGACCTTGGTGAGGTTGTCGCAGAGCAGGGCGGCGTCGCGCAGTGCCGTGTTGGCGCCTATCCCCGCCAGCGGTGTCATGTTGTGGATCGCGTCGCCCAGTAGGGTGACCCGTCCGGTCTCCCAGGCCTTGACGGGGGTCGCACTGCGGACCCGGATGGCGTTGACCGTCTGCGGGTCGGATCCGGCTATCACTTCCCGCAGCGCCGGTGCCCATTCGCCGGTGTGGTCCAGCACGAGGCGCTGCAGGTCCGTTCCGGAGAGGGACTCGACGGCCTCGGCCGGGAAAGCCGTCGCCGCGTCCGTGTAACCCCAGAGCAGGTAGGGACTTGTGTTGTCGAGCAGGAACTGCTCCGGCGGAGCGATCACCTGCGGCCCGGGATGCCACACCGCGGTGAAGAAGGATCCACGGCTCTTCGGGATCACGAGGTTGACGTCGTGGGTCAGCGCCCTGGGTAGGGTGGCGTCGGCGAGGCGATGTTTGCCGGCGACCGCCACGACGCCGGTGTCGACGCGCCGCGCGTGCGGGAGCAACTGGCGGCGTACTCGTGAGTTCGCGCCGTCGGCGCCGATGAGCAGGTCGGCGGTGGCCGTGCCGCCGTCGGCGAAGTAGGCGGTCACCCGACCGTCGCTCGTCGTCTCGTAGTGCGTGAACTCGTGGTCCAACCGCACCACGTCATCCATGCCGGACAGCAGCACCTCGCGCAGGCTGATCCTGCTGACGCCATAGTGTCGGCTCTCGGGAGCGTCGGCCGGCGTGATCTCCTCGGCGGTGAAGCGGAGTAGGTCGTCGAGCCGCTCGGTGGTAAACCCGAAGCCGCCGCCGTCGATCGAGACGGTGTCGAGGAATGCCTGCCAGGTGGCGGGTGGAAGGCACGCGTGCAGTGCGCGGCTGCCGTTCGGGTTGAGGTGGATGCGGTAGCCCTGCAGCCAGTCGGTGCGGGCCCGGGTGCGTTCGTGGACGGTCACCGACACTCCGGCGCGGCGCAGGCCCTGTGCCAGGCACAGACCGCCGATCCCGGCGCCGATGATCATGACGTTGAGGGGGGCCATGCGACGAGTATCAAACAGACGCATGGCACTGTCAATCAAACAGTTGATTAGGATGGTTGCCCGACTGACCGTGTTACGGTGATCTTCATGGGCAAGCCTCGCCGGTCCCCAAGCGGTGAACAGCGCAAACGCGATCCCGAACGCACCCGCGAACGCATCCTCGACGCGGCGTTCATCGAGTTCAGCGAACATGGCTTCGCCGGCGCCCGGACTGGCGCGATTGCCGCCCGCGCCGGGGTCAACCAGCAGCTGATCTCGTACTACTTCGACGGCAAGGACGGCCTCTACCGGGCTCTTCAGCGCACCTGGGAGACGACCAACGGCGCCGCGCGACCGGACCTGCCGTTGGCCGAGATCGTGAGCGGGTTCCTCACTCCCGGTGCCCCGCAGCGGTCGTGGGCACGGCTGCTCGCCTGGGAGGGACTCGCCCCCGCCGAGCCACCCACCGAGCCGGATGCCGACCCCGTGACCGACGCCTACTTCGCCGCGATGGTCGACGACATGCGTCGCCGGCAGCAGGCCGGTGAACTCGCCGCCGACCTGGACCCTGCCTACGTCCAGGTGTTGCTCTTCGCGGCGACGCTGGCGCCGACAGTGCTGCCACAGGTCGTCCGCCGGATGACCGGTCTCGCCGCCGACTCGCCGGAATTCCTCCACGCGTACGCCGAGCAGCTACGTCGCGTCATCGCCCGTTTCGCCGAACCGATCTGACACCCGTTCGGCAAGCGCAGACCACGTTCATCGACGGCTGCCCCGGAGCGGCGACCGTGGGGAATGCGGACTGATCCGACGCGGTGCGTCCGTCGGCGGGACGTGCTCTCGCCGACGGACCGTACCGGCGACGGAGCCTACGGTTTGCGGGCGAGGAGCCCGACGAAGGTGTGATAGGTGTCGGTCTGGTTCGGAGTGGGCGCGCCCGGCTCGGGACGCCACTCGGCCAGCGGCACCAGCCCCGGGTCCAGCACCGTCAGCCCGTCGACGAACGAGAGGATCTCCTCGTCGGTGCGCCAGCGGCCGGTGCCGAGCGACTCGTTGAAGACCCGCTCGACCTCGCGGGCCTTGCGGGAGCCCTCGGGGTCTCGCTCGCCCGGGTCGCGGAAGTGCGACACCGCCACGTAGCTGCCGGAGGGCAGCGCGTCGATCAATGCCGCCGCCACCGCTCGCGGGTCCTCGTCGTCGCCGAGGTGGTGCAGGATCGCGAAGAGCAGCAACCCGACCGGCCTGTCGAAGTCGAGGAACCGACGGACGTCCGGGTGGTTGAGGATCTCCTGCGGTGCCCGAACGTCCGCCTGGATCACCGTCGCGGTGCCCTCGGCGGCGAGCAGGGCTCGTCCGTGGGTCAGGACGATCGGGTCATTGTCCACATACACCACCTGAGCCTTCGGGTTCTGCTCGGTGGCGACCTCGTGCACGTTGCCCTGGGTGGGCAGCCCCGACCCGATGTCGAGGAACTGGTCGATGCCCGCCTCGGCGACGAGGAAGCGAATCACGCGACGCAGGAAGGCCCGGTTCGCCTGGCCAGCCGCCGGCCCGTCCGGTGTGATCCGCAGGGCGTGCTGGGCGACCTCCCGGTCGACCTCGAAGTTGTCCTTGCCGCCCAGGAAGAAGTCATAGACCCGGGCCACGCTGGGAATGCGGGGATCGATGCCGGGGGGTGCCGCCTTGTCGGGAGTCACAGGCGTCTCCATTCGATGGGGATGAGCGCAGGCAGAGATCTGCGGGCGGTGCCGGCGTTTGCGGCGAGTGTAGCGATCGGAACAGTCGATTTTTGCCCCCGACTGGTACCGCTCCCAGTGAATCGGCTCCGCACCAGCGCACTCGCGGGCGACCCGGCGGCGATCAGTCCTCGACGTCGTACGCGGATGCGTCGACCAGGCCCGCCACGAACGACTCGAAGTCGGGGGCGAGGACGGTGATCTGGTAGTTCCACTCCTGGTCGACGTGCACGACGGCCGGCTCACCGGGCGAGCGGTAGTCAAGGGCGATCATGTCGTGGCCCGCCGACGGACAGTCGGCGATGTAGATGCCGATGTCCGGGTAGCCCCATTCCGCTACCCAGAACGCGCTACCGACGTCGCCACAGAGACTGAACCGTGCGGTTCGACCGATCGCCGCCAGCGCGTTCACGCCGACGTGGTCCTCGGCCCACGAGGTTCGGCGGGGCGCGGGGTGGGCGTCACAGCCGAGCAGGCCACCGTTGTGTCGACGGGCCAGGTCGACGTACGCGGAGGGCAACTGGTGCCCGAGCTGCTCCTGCACCGCCCGCAGCACCTCGTCGGTGAGCGGGTCCTCCAACGGGCCGGATCCGTCGAAGACAGTTGCGGGATCGAGCACGGGTCGACGGTAGCCGGTCGGCGTCGGTTCCAGAATCGCCGGTAGCCCTGCTGTTGTCGGCAGCAACGACGGCGGGTGACCGGGGCCGAGAGGCCCGTCCCCGGGGCAACCGGTAACGGGCCTCTCGGCGTTCATTCTCGAGTGGGCGCAGATCCGGTGTGTGCCGGTCGGTCGTCCGAGGTCTGCCACCGTGGCTCAGCAGGTGCGCGTCTGCCAGCTCACCTTCGTCGCGAACATGGGCACATACAGGTCCCCTCCTGTGCCGGGGCGAGAGCACAGTACGCCGGACATCTGCGCCCCGAGAGGTACGTGTAGGACCAGCTGATCTCGGCGTTCCGGGATGTGTGGTTGTAGAAGTTGAAGGCCGGGACGATGCCGGACTCCTCTGGGTGCGGCCCCTCTCGGGAGGAGACTCCGAGGCGTCAGGAGCAGTTCTTGCCCTTGTTGATGCAGGTGACGATGCGTTGCATGGTCTGGGCGGAGTTGACGTTGACGAAGTCGTTGTGGTCGGAGAAGGGGTTGTGGTTCTCCTCGGGGAAGGAGTCGAGGGCGTACTGGCCTTTGACCTGCACCTTGCGGGCGATGTCGTACCCCACGGTGATCCGCAGCTGTGGGATCGCCTGGAAGCCCTGCGGGCAGGCGCCGGTGGCCTTGTCGGCGAACGCGACGTGCTTGCGGTGGTTGTCGCTGTCGATGTTGCTGCCGTCCCAGCAGCCGGGGAAGTCGTGTACGCGCTGCACCTGGCTGCCGGCGGGGCAGATCGGGTACTTGTCGGAGAGGCGGTCGGTGAAGCCCGAGCAGGTCCAGGTGGCACGGGCGTTGGCCGGCCCGCGGCTGGTGGGCTTGGCGTCGCCGGTGAGGGCCCGGAGGAACTTCGGCATCGCCACCACCTTGCTGACCGGGTTGCCGCGGTACTCGATCAGCACCTGCGCCGGGCGGACGATGCCGCCGGTGTTGCCGGGCAGTTCGAAGTTGGGTCCCTGCGGGTCGGGGAGCGCGGTGGCGGTGCTGGGCGCGCTGCTCGGTGCCGGCGGAGTGCTGGGGGCCTGGTCCAGCCTGCACGCGGCGAGCGCGTCGAGACCCTGCGGGCGGGTGGCCTGCCGCCCGATCGCGGTGGCGATCCGGTCGAGCGCGGCGACCCGCTTGGCGCGCAGCGGTCCGAGGATGGCGTTGTCGACGAAGGCCGGGCCGCCCTGGCCGCGACTGCTGACGAGACGTTCGTTGGCCTCGGAGATCTGCCGGTCGAGGTCGTCGAGGTTGCGGTTCACCTCGACGAGGGCCCGATCGGGTACACCCGGCAACCTGTCCCGCACGCTGGGGCACTGAATCCGCGGATTCGCGGCCTGGGCCGCCGTGGCGCTTGCGCGGTGGGCGCTGTCGGGCATCCGGGCGTGCATGTCGTCGTAGCTGACGTCACACTCGACAAGCGAGACCAGGCCGGGCTGGTTGCCGCCGGCGGCGGTGATCGTGGTGCTGATCTCCTTGAGCATGTCGGCGCGGCCGGCGCGCAGCGAGTCGATGACCTCCCGGTTGAACGCGGCGTCGATGCGGCCCCGGGTGGCGGTCATCCGCTGGTTCGCGGCGGCCTGCTGGCGATCCAGTTCCGCCAACAGGCGGTCGACGGTGCCGCGGGCCCCGGTGGGGACGGCCCGCAGCCGTTTGCCGACCGAGGGGCAGACGACCATCGGCTGGGTCTGGGCGAGGGCCTGCCGGATCTGCTTGCCGCTGCGGACGGTCTTGTCGATGCGCACCACCGGCCAGAAGTAGGACGACTTGTCGCCGTTACGGCAGGTGGTGCCAGAGGCGTCCAGATCGGCGTTGGAGGAGTTCGCGGTGATGGCCAGGTTGCCGACGAAGTCGTGGACGTGTTCGGCGCCGTTGCGGATGCCGGGCTGGGCCACCGGATTGTCCGGGCTGAACTTGCCGTTGCCGTTCGTGCCGCAGTCGACGGTGAACCGGCCGGTCGACGCACCGGCGGCCGGCCTCGGGTTCTGCACGTTCGCCGGCACTTTCTCGATTGCCACGAACTGGTCCAGGTTGGTGGCGGCATCCGCGGTGTCCTTGCCACCACCGGAGACGAAGGTGGCGGTGAGCGCACCGCTGGCGGCCAGCACGAGCGCGGCCAGGGCGAGCCTGGCCGGCCGGGTCTGTGCCAGTGGCTTCCCGCTCTTTCCACGGTTCATCGGAATCTCCTCATCGCCGGAAACGGCTGTCTCCAGTCGGTACGGGCCGGCGCGTGGTCAACGGTCAACTGTCGACGGGCACGTCATGATTCGGTAAGAAGTCCCGGCGGGTGGGGGTGAACCGGTCGGTCCGTGACGCGTGGCAGCGGCGGTGCCGCGCTGGCCGAGGCGTGAGACACGTTGGCGATCATCGATCCGTTGCGGCATCGTCGGGGGTATGACAGGTGTCCGTTCGTCCTCGTTGATCCGCCGTCCGCGGCCGGGCCCGCTGGCCGCCGTCGTGCTGGCGACGGCGGTGCTCGGAGCCGCTCTGAGCGCCGCACCGGCGGCCGACGCCGGCACCGCGGCGCCCGCCGCGTACCCGGGGGTTGCCCCGGCGCCCGGTGGGGCCGCGCGGTCCGCCGCGGAGCCCACCAGCACCGCGCCGCCGGCACCGACGACGGCGCCCAGCACGCCGAACACCTCGCCCTTCCCGCCGAGTGCGCCCACGAACCTGACCGCCAGCGAGGTACGGACCGGGTCGGTCACCCTCACCTGGACGGCCGCCAGACCCGGCTGCTGCGCCGTGACCGGCTACGACATCACGTACTACCAGGCGTTCGACGACGTCGTCTACAGCGCCAGCGTCGGGGCCGTCACCACCACCACGATCACCAGCTACATCGGGTCGGGCCGGCAGTACTCGTTCCGGGTGGCCGCCCGGGACAGCCTCGGCCACCGCTCCCCATCGACGGACACGCTGACCGTGGTCACCCCGGTGACGGACACCGGCCCGGACACCACCCCGCCGAGCGCCCCGCAGAATCTGACAGTCGGCGAGGTGACCGGCTCGACCGCCGCGCTGTCCTGGTCGCCGTCGACGGACAACGTCGGCGTGCTCGGGTACAACGTCTACCGGTTCGACGGCTGGTTCAGCTCGACACTTGTCGCCACCGTGCCGGGGACGACGTACACGACGTCGCTGCCCCCGTCGACGCCGCTGCGCAACCTGTACTACGTGCGGGCCCGGGACGCGGTGGGCAACGTGTCGATCGCGTCCAACACGGTCACCGTGCCCACGACGTCCACCCCGACGCCACCGCCGCCGTCGACCTGCCGGGTGACCTACCGCAACCAGTCCGAGTGGCAGAGCGGCTTCGTGGCCACGCTGACGATCCAGAACACCGGGACGGCACCTGTCGACGGCTGGATCGTCACCTTCAGCTTCCCCGGAGACCAGCAGGTCACCGCGGCGTGGAACGCCACGGTCGGCCAGACCGGCGCCGCCGTGACCGCCCGTAACGTCGACTGGAACCGCGTCCTCGCGCCAGGCGGCTCCGCGAGCTTCGGCATACAGGGGCGGTGGGCCGCCAGCGACCTGCCGCCGATCGGCTTCGCACTGAACGGCGCCCCCTGCGCCGTCGGCTGAAAGGCCCGAGAAGGAGTCTCGTGCGCAGGTATTCGCGCCACCGCAGGGCCCTGACCGGGGCCCTCACGGCCGGCATCCTCGTCGTCTGCGCCACGCTCGGCGGCACGTCCGCGCCCGCCTCCGCCGCGAACACGCTGAGCATGCGGGGTGCCGACGTCTCCTCGTTGCAGCGCAGCCTGGACCTGGGTGCCAGGTACTACGACGCCGGCGGCGTCGCCCGCGACCCACTGGACATCCTGAAGTCCGTCGGCGTCAACTACGTCCGACTGCGCGTCTGGAACAACCCGATCAGCGGCTACAACAACAAGAACAGGGTGTTGGGCCAGGCGAGGGCGGTCAGGGCGAAGGGCCTCCGGGTGCTCATCGACTTCCACTACTCCGACACCTGGGCCGACCCCGGCAAGCAGTACAAGCCGGCCGCCTGGGCCGGCCACAGCCTGAGCCAACTGGGTGCCGACGTGTACGGCTTCACCTACGACGTCTGCGCCAGCCTCCGGGGGCAGGGCACCCCGCCGGACAGCGTGCAGATCGGCAACGAGATCAACGTCGGGATGCTGTGGAACGAGGGCAGGGTCGTCAACAACGACTTCGCCCCGCTGGCCAGCCTGCTGAAGCAGGGCTACAACGCGACAAAGGCGTGCGGCGGCGGCATCCCGGTGATGATCCACACCGCCAACGGCGACAGCAACGCCAACGCCCGATGGTTCTACGACGGCATCCGCGCCCAGGGCGTGCAGTGGGACATCACCGGGCTGTCGTACTACTGCGTGTGGCACGGCACCCTGTCGAACCTCTACAACAACATCGTCGACCTGCGCGGTCGCTACGGCAAGCCGGTCGTGATCGCGGAGACCGCGTACCCCTTCACCCGCGACAACGCGGACAGCGAGCCGAACGCCATCGGCGACGCGACATGTGACGGCATCAGCGCGACCTGGTCCGGGCAGGCCCAGGAGTTCGACTGGGTCCAGAACACGGCCCGCAACGCGGGCGCCGTCGGTGTCTTCTACTGGGAACCGACGTGGTACGCGGTTCGAGGCAACGGCTGGGACCCGGCCAACATCAACGGCACCGGCAACCAGTGGGACAACATGGCCGTCTTCGACTGGTCCGGGCGGGTGAACCCGGGCGTACGCTGGTCGCCCTGACCCGCCGCCGGACGCACGCCGCCGTCGGGCAGATGTACTCCCTCCGTCGAGGGAGTACAACCCGCCGCGTGGGTTCTACCGTTGCCCCGGTGGTCGACGTTCGCGGCGACCCGTACCGATGCCCTCGGGAGGGGACAGATGGCGGCGGCAGGCACCGCAGTCGTGTTCGTCCATGGCATGTTCCTGCACGCCGCGTCGTGGACCAGTTGGGTCGAGCTGTTCCGGGCGGCGGGCCATGACCCGGTGAATCCGGGCTGGCCGGGTGAGCCGAGCACTGTCGCACTGGCGCGCCAGGAGCCCGACCGGGTCGCCGGCATCGGCATCGACGACGTCGTCACGCACTACGCACAGATCATCCGTGCGCTCGGCAGGCGGCCGGTCGTCATCGGCCACTCGACCGGCGCCCTGGTCGCGCAGCGACTCCTCGACCAGGGCCTCGCGGCGGCAGCGGTGGCGCTGCAACCTCCACCGATCAGAGGTGTGGCCAACCTCGCGCCGTCGAGCATTCCGGTCGGCTGGCCCCTGCTGCGCAACCCGGCCAACCGGCGCCGGGCGCTGTCGCTGACCGCACGGCAGTTCCGCTACAGCCACGGCAACGCCCTCACCACCACCGAATCGGACCAGCTGTACCGGCAGTGGGCCATCCCGTCACCGGGCAGACCGGTCTTCGAATTGGTGTCCGCGAACCTCTCCCGACGCTCACCGGCCACGATCGACGCTGCCAACCCCGATCGGGGGCCGCTGTTCGTGGTGGCCGGCGGCAGAGACCGCAGTGCACCCGCGGCAGTCGTCCAGGCCACGGTCAGGCGATACCTCGCCTCGTCGGCGGTCACCGACTACCAGGCGTACCCCGATCGGGGGCACTCGATGCCGGTCGACAGCGGCTGGCGCGAGATCGCCGACGCGACGCTTGTCTGGATTCGACGACAGCTCCACTGACCGCCGGCGGTGCGGGGTCGGCAGGTACACGCCTCGTTCGGATACTCAGGACAACTGAGTACCCGCCCTCAGGTGGCCGTTTCGACCGGCCAATAGTGTTGCCGCGTGGTGACATTCCTGCGTCGGTGGACCCTGCGGACCGCGAGCTTCGCCCTGACCTGGCTCTACACCCTCTACCGGATCCATCCGGCGGTGTGGCGGCTCACGGCCCGTCAGTACCGTCCCTACCTGGGGCGCTTCGCCCGGCTGCACGCCTGGATGACCTGCCAGTTCGCCGCGATCGACGTCCCCGCGTACGGCGACTTCCTCCGCCGCCACCACTGGCGCTTCCGCTGGTTCGACCTGTCGTCGTACCCGCCCACGGACAAGCGGTCGTACGTGCAGGCGTACCCGGAGGCGCAGCGTTGTTGGCACGGCGAGCTCGAGATCGCCGGCAGCGTGGTCGACGAGTCGTCGGGCTCGTCCGGCCAGCCGTTCAACTGGATCCGCAGCCGCCGCGAGCTGCGCTCGGTGCACAAGAACCTGGCCGGCTACGCGACGATGGTGTTCCCGTCGAAGCGGCGGTTCGTCATCAACGCGTACTCGATGGGCGCCTGGGCCACCGGGACCAACACCGGCATCGCCATGTCGGCGATCGCGATGGTCAAGAACACGGGGCCCGACCTGCGCAAGATCGTCGACACCCTGTCGTACTTCGGCCCCGGCTTCGACTACATCGTCACCGCCTACCCGCCGTTCCTCAAACACCTTCGCGACAAGCTCGACGCCGAGGACTTCCCCTGGGCCGAGTACCGCATCAGCGGACTTGTCGGCGGTGAGGGGATGACCGAGGCACTGCGCGACTACCTGGAGGAGCGCTTCGTCAAGGTGCGCTCCGGCTACGGGGCCAGCGACCTCACCATCGGCATCGCCGGGGAGAGTGACTTCAGCGTCTGGGTCCGCCGACGACTGCGTACCGACGCCGCGCTGCGGACCGCACTGCTCGGCGCGGACGAGCACCGGCTGCCGATGATCTTCCAGTACAACCCGCTGGAGACGTACCTGGAGACCACCCCGGACCAGGAGGTGCTCTGCACGATCAACTCCACGGCGGTGCTCAATCCCCGGGTCCGCTACAACATCGGCGACGAGGGCCGGCTGATCTCGTACCCGGATGTCCTGGCCGCGATCACCGACCCCGCGGCGCGGGCCGCCGCGGACCGTGCCTGGCAGGTCGACCGGATGCGTCTACCACTGCTGTTCCTGTACGGCCGCAAGGACAGCACGATCTCGTACATGGGCGCCAACATCTACCCGCAGGACGTCGAGTACGGCCTCTATGCCGGCAATCCCCAGGCGCACCTACTGCAGAGCTTCTGCCTTGCGGTGACCGAGCAGGCCGACCTGGAGAGCCGTCCGGTCGTCAACCTGCAACTGCGCGAGGGCCTGACGCTCGACCCGGCGCAGCGGCGAACCCTCACCGACACCTGCCGCGCGGGGGTGTTGCGCCACCTGGCCGAGGTCAGCCGGGACTTCGCCGAGTCCCTCGCCGAGGACCCGTCCGCGGCGGACCTGCGGGTGGAGGTTCACGAGTACGGCACCGGCCCGTTCGCCGACGCGGCATCGAAAATCAAGAACGTCTACCTGGTGAGGGGCGTGCCGGCATGAGGACCACCGACTTCTCCGCCGCACCCGCGGTGGGCCAGGCGACAGCCATGTTCGTCGGCGCCACCCGCTACCGTGGGCCGCGCTCGATCCTCACGCTCACCCGGACCTGGTTCCGGATGGTCCGGCAGATGAGACGGATGGACGGGTACCGGTGGCACACCGTCTATTACCAGTTCCCGTTCACGCTCGGCACCATCGCCTTCTTCAGCGACCGTGACGCGCTCCTGACGTTCGCCCGCAGCCGCCATCACCGCGACCTCATGTGCTGGGTGACAGATCACGGCACCAAGAACGCGACGGGCGGCTACATCCGCCTCTACAACGCCGAACCCGAGGGCTACAGCAACGGCATCTGGCGCGCCGAGTCCGACGACATGGCACACATCCCGACCTTCACCCCGCTCTCCCGCGAGACGTCCGGCCCGCCGGTGCACCGCGCATGAGACTGGATCCCGTGCGGTCGCGGGCCGACCTGCGGGCATTCGTCGACTTCCCGCTCCGGCTCCACCCGACCGACCGCTACGTACCCCTGGTGTCCTCGGTCATCGCGGCCCACCGCGGCGCCGCCGAGCTGTTCGTGGTCCGCGACCGACGCGGCGAGGTCGTGGGTCGCACCAGCATGCACCGCAGCGCGCCCTTCGACGCCAAGGTCGGCCCCCGACAGCTGTTCGGGCACACCGAGTTCGTCAACGACGACGACGTCTTCGCCACCATCATGGACGCGGTGGAGGCCCGGGCCGGCGGTCGACAGCTGTTCGGGCCGGTGGCCCTGCTGCCCAACCAGACCGGCGGGGTGATCACCTCCGGCTTCGCCGACCGTGGCTTCGTGGACTCGGCGTGGAACCCCGCCTACTACCCGGCCATGTACGAACGGCACGGCTTCCACCGACGTTTCGAGGCCGACACCTGGCTTGTCGACCTCGACGGTACGACCACGGGTGCGGCGCCGACCGTCGACGCCGACCATGGATTCGCCTTCGACGATGCCCGGATCGGCAGCGAACAACTCGTCATCCGGCACGGCTCCCGGCGGCACCTGCGCAGCCAACTGCCGATCCTGCGCCGGATGCTCAACGAGAGCTTCGCCCAGTTGGGCTACTACACCGACATCTCCGCCGAGCAGCTGGCGGAGCAGACCGACGGCCTGGCGTTCCTGCTCGACGAGGCGCTGCTCCTCTGGTTGGAGAAGGCCGGTCGACCCGTCGCGTTCGTCGTCACCGTGCCGGACATCTCCGAATACCTCATGCGCGTCGGCGGCCGGCTCGGCGTACTCAATCAGCTCCGGCTTCTCGCCACCCGTGGCCGGTACCGACGGGACGCCGTCCTCATCATCAAGGGAACCGTGCCCGACGAGCAGGGCAACGGATACCTGACGCTGCTGTCCCGGGAGTTGCACCGCAACCTCGCCCGCAACGGCTACCGGACGCTGCGCAGCACCTTCGTCGAGCGGACGAACGCCGCCTCGGCCGCCCAGTACCGGCGCGCGGGTGGGCGGCCACTGCACGGGTACACCTTCTACGAGCGAGGGGCCGCGGGGTGAGCTGGGTCGAGCAGGTGCGGGCCGCCGAGGCGATCTGCCGGCGGGCACCGAGCGCACACAACACGCAGCCGTGGCGACCGGAGTACCACACCGACGAGATCACCATCGCCGTCGATCCGGCAGGCCGCCTGCCCGACTCCGACCCAACCGGGCGTGACCTGGCCCTCGGCATCGGCGCGTTCGTCGAGACCTGCCTCATCGTCTCCGCCGAACTCGGTCTCACCGTCACCGTGGCGCCCGGTCCACGACTGGTCCCCGCGGCACATCGGTACGCGACTCCGTTCACGATCGCCGACATCGAGGCCCGCCGGGTCGCCCGTGGTCCATACGCACCCGGGTACGTCGACGACACCGTCCTCGCCGATCTCGAGCCGGGCGTCGCACCCGTCCCGACCCGGGATCTCGTAGCGGACCTGGCCGTCGCCGACCGGTGGATGTTCGGCACGCCTGCCGTCGCGGTCGAGTTGCGGGACTGGCTGCGCCTGAGCCCACGCCATCCTCGATATCACCTCGACGGCCTCACCGACCGGGCGCTCAGCCTGTCCCGGCCCGAAGCACGCGTCCTGTCCGCCGTGCTGCGCGCGTACCCGGTCACCCGCCGACTGGGCCTGCCGGCGCTGCTGGCCGCCAGCGGCCGCGGCCTGTTGCGTTACGACGGCAGCGTCCTGGTCCTCCTCGCCGCCGATGGCGAAGACCGGATCAGCGCGGGCCGACGTCTGCTGCGTACCTGGCTGGCTCTCGCCCGGCACGGCCTGGCGGTCCACCCGCTCAGCCAGCTCATCGACTGCCCGGCGACCGCCGGTCGGCTCGCCGAGCGGGTCGCCGGCCTTCCGCTCGCGGTGTTTCGGGTCGGCCGACCCCGCACCGCCCCGGTCCGGTCCGCCCGACGCGGCGAGCAGCCGTCGACTCAGCCGGAATAGCCCTGTCGCACCTTGGCACCTGCTCTCCTGACCGGTGCCCCGGCCGTCAGACGAGCCAGCGACCAGCACGCATCAGGTCACGACCGGTGAGCTCGTTCTCCTCCCGCCACGCCTGTATCCGGCGCGGTGTCACCCGAAAGTACGCGTAACGGGTGGTGCCGACCCGCGCGTCCCAGAGTTTCGCGGCGAATGCGTCGGCCAGATCGCCCGGCACGGTTTCGCGGGAGAACGTCTCGACGGTGCCTTCGACGAGCACCACGTCACGGGTCGGGCCGACCGACATCCGCACCTGGCCGGAGGATCGCAGGTTGCGCGCGGTCGGGCTGGACTCGCCGGTGGCCAGGATGAAGGTGGCGCCGTCCCAGAGAAAGGACAGCGGCACCAGATAGGGGTTGCCCTCCCGGTCCGCTGAGGCGACCCACGCGTCCACATCGTGGTCGAGGCGGGCGAGCGTGTCCTGCTTACGTTGCCGCGGACTGCGCGGTGCTGCGGGCTCCACGACCGAATCCTTCCCTGGTTCGACGATCTGCGTCAGCCCCACGGGCCAGATCCGGCGATGACGCCCCGATACAGCGCAGATTGTCATCGACAAACGTTGCGCGCTCCCGGCAGGTGACTTCTGGATTCGGCGGACCGTCGGTCGCATGGACGGTGCCGACCGGCCCGGTCCCCGCCCTGATCACTCCAGCCCCGCACGCCATGCGTAACGGTGCGCGTCGAGGTAGTCGGCGGTCGCCAGCCAGTAGGCACCGTCCTCGGTCCAGATCCTGGCCCAGGGCTGACGCTGTTGGCGGGCGCCCTCACGCAGCAGGTCGTACATGGCTCTGGCACGGCGGCCCAACAGGTCGGCCAGCGCCGGACGGGAAGCGTCATCGAGACCGTAGCCGTCCACGAACGCCCGCAGCCGTGCCGCGGACTGCGGAACCGTCCGGTCCGCGCGCAGGCCGGCCATGCTCTGGGCGGCGTACGCGAGGTCCCACAGTCGAGAGCCTGGCGCGGCCCCGTCCCAGTCGATCAGCACCCAGCCCCGATCCGACCTGACCAGGTTCCAAGGCGCTACGTCGTTGTGGCAGATCATCTCTTCCCGGTCGGGCGGGATGACCTGGTTCCAGTTTGCGCCGGCCGGCGGTACGAAGCTGGCCAGCGCCTCATGCAGGTGCGCCAGCAGTTGCCCAATCGAGCGCAGCTCCGTGGCGGGGTAGGTGCCGGACGCCGCACCCATCTCGCCAGGGACGTACTCCAGCACCTGCCTGCCCTGCTCGTCCCGGCCCATCGGACGAGGGCACGCGGTGAACCCGACGGCGTGCAGATGGTCGAGCAGCAGGTCGACAGTCTCCGTCCACGGCCCGACGGGCCGGCGAACAGTGTCGCCGATGCGCACGACGCCGGTCGTCACGTTGCCCTTCAACACTTCTTCGCGGTCACTCACCCCGAGATTCTGCCTCCACAACCGGTACGGCAGGTTGTTCGGTATCGACGTGTCGACACCGGATCCGGCCCTTGTCGTCGAGCCCAAGGAGAGCAGCGGAAAGCCCATCGAGATGTCGCCATACCGACAGTATTTTGGGGACCACTCGTCGTGGTCGATATTTTGACGTCAGCTCCCTCAGCCACTCCCGTTCTCCCGAAGCACCGCACATCCCAACGGTAGGGAGTGAACCATCGAAGTAACCACCAAGACCCGAGTGCTGATTCTGTTGCCGCCCTACGCCGTCGGATTGTGGCTGTTCTTCTTCGCGGGGATGAACGGCAGCGACCGCATGGGCATGCTGGCCGCCGTGCTCATCGGGGCGGGCCTGTCAGTCGTGGTGCAGATAACCTGGTTGCGGGGCCGGTTGCGGCCCGGCGGCGCACTCGCCTGGAACGTGCTGAGCCTGACCGGGCTCGGCCTGTTGTTCGGGCTCGTCGGCAGCGGCGAGGGGACGGTCGGTGCTGTCCTGGGCCTCGGTGCCGGTCTCCTCGCGAACGCCGCGTCGATGTGGCTCGGTGACCTGACCCAATTTCGTCAGCGCCCGCGGGTGTTCCTGAGCTACCGGCGCAGTGACTCCGGACAGGTGACTCGGGCGGTCTACGACGCGCTGGTCGAGCGATACGGCCCGCACCAGGTCTTCCTCGACGCGCACTCACTCGTACCCGGCCGCGACTACCGGACCGAACTGCCCCGCGTGGTGCGGCGCTGCAACGTGGTCCTCGTCATGATCGGGCCGTCGTGGCTGGGGGCTTGCGACAACGCCGGTCGGCGGCGGTTGGACCAGCCCAATGATTACGTTTGTCTGGAGATCGAGACGGCGCTGGAGCCTCAGCGCACCGTCGTACCGGTGCTCATCGACGGCGCGGAGCGGCCCCGGCCAGATGATCTACCGGAGAGCCTGGCCGCCCTGCCCTACCGGCAGGGCGCACGCTTACGGCCGGGAGTCGACCTGCCCGACGACATCGAGCTTCTGATCGACCAGTTCGAGGAAGAGCTCAAACATCATCCGCGAGACTCGCTGGCCCTGCTGCCACCCGCTCGGCGATGGCAGCGGCGGTTGGTGATTGGCAGCGTCCTCGTGCTACTGCTGGCTCCGCTCGGCTGGAGCCTGACCGATGGCCTCACCCGCTGGTCACGAATGGTCAACGACGCGGCATTGTCCCCGGACGGCACGCGGCTGGCGACGACCCACGGTCAGGGCGAGAATGTGACGAGCAGCGTGCGGCTGTGGGACGTCACCACCGGCGGGCTCATCGCGGCGCGTGACTTCCCCGCCCGTCGTGATGCCCCGGTCTGGACCGTCGTGTGGTCTCCGGACGGACAGCGGCTCGCGACCGGTCACAGCAGTGGTGAGCTGCGGATCTGGGATGCGGATCGGCTGGAGCCCGGTCCGCCGATACCTGGCCACCAGGGCCGTCTCGACGAGATTTCCTGGTCGGCCGACAGCGATCTGGTCGCCACCGGAGACGGCGTCGGGACGGTCCGGGTGTGGCAGGCGGACACCGGTGCACTGCTCCACCGGGTGGTCCGCGCGCTCGGCGACTCTCGCATCAAGACGGTTGCCTGGTCACCGCGAGCCCGCCGCCTGGCCGTGAGCGGCGGATCCACGCTCTTGGTCTGGGACCTCGACGGTCCGCGGCTGCACGAGGCCTACCGGTACCAGCACACCAAGAACTTCTCCGCAATGGAATGGAACACCGCCGGGACCCGGCTGGTGACCGCGACCTACCAGTCCGCTTACGCTGACAAGTCGCCTAACCTGCAGGTGTACGAGATCGGCGACCGCACCATGACGGAGGTGTCCGGCACCACCGGCGATGTGAGTGATCCGCATTGGGCGCCGAACGGCGACAGCCTTGCCTGGTTCGAGTTGAACGACTACACGGTCCGGATCTGGAACGCGGACACCCGGGAGCTTGAGCAGGTCCTCGGCGTGTTGTACATCTACGACGCGGATCTGCGGTGGGCGCCGGGCGGCATGGCGCTGGCCTCAGCACACAAGTCCCAAGTGCTGGTGTGGGCGAGGGACGGACAGCGGCGAGCCGACCTCACCGACCACGTCGAACACGCGGATGTGGTGGGTTGGCCCGACGACCGACATGTGGTGACAGTCCAATCGACCGAAGTACGGGTGTGGGACGTCGACCACGAGCGCACCGATGCCGTCTGCGAGATGTCCCTGTGGGAGGGCCTGCGCCACTACTGATTCACCGCTTGGCCTGCGCTGCGGGCCGGGATTGTTGTTGCCAGGGATCGCCGCGAGCGCCGTCGGCGAGGTGCTGTTCGTAGCTGGACACCTTGCCGTTGACGAGATCGAGGCAGTCGGTCAGACGTGCGAGCTGCTCGGTGATGTGGCGTTGGTGTTCGCGGAGCAGTTCGAGCCGTTGCGCCTCGTTGCCGGTGCCCTCGCGGACGAGCTGGGCCAGGCGGCTGATCGTCGCGAGTGGCATCCCGGAGGCCCGGAACTTCACGCAGTTTGCCACCCACTCCACGTCCCAGGCGCTGTAGACGCGCCTGCCGGAGGTGTCCCGCCGCACGTCGCTGGCGAACAGGCCGGCACGCTCGTAGAGCCGGAGCGTGTGCACGCTCAACCCGGTAAGCCGCGCCACCTGTCCGATGCTCAGACCCCCGTCCGTCATGGCGTCGACGGTAGCCCGTGGACCGCGCAGCTCGTTGACCTAGACCTCGGTCTAGCACCTAGCGTCCGTGGCATGACCAGCGACACGACCCACACCATGTTCGGCGCCCACAGCACGACCGCAGACGTCCTCGCCGGAATGGACCTCAGCGGTAGGACCGCCGTCGTCACGGGCGGCTACTCCGGCCTCGGTCTCGCCACGACCCGTGCGCTCGCGCAAGCCGGGGCTCGGGTCGTCGTTCCAGCGCGCAGGCCGGACGCGGCGCAGCAGGCGCTCGCTGGCGCGGCCGACGTCGAGATCGGTCACCTCGACCTCGCCGACCTCGCCTCCGTCCGTGCGTTCGCCGAACGGTTCCTCCGCAGCCATCCCGCCCTCGACATCCTGATCGCGGGTGCCGGGGTCATGGCCTGCCCGCAGACACGGGTAGGGCCCGGCTGGGAGGCGCAGTTCGCGATCAACCACCTCGGCCACTACGCGTTGACGAACCTGCTGTGGCCGGCGCTCACCGCCTCCGGCGCTGCTCGGGTCGTCTCGGTCGCCTCCGGGCGCGACCCGTCGTGGCGGATCCGGTGGGACGACGTGCAGTTCGAGCGCGGCTACGACAAGTGGGAGGCCTACACCCAGTCCAAGCTCGCGAACATCCTGTTCGCCCGCCATCTCGACCTGCTCGGCGAGCCGTGCCGCGTCCGCGCGTTCTCGGTCAATCCCGGCTATGTCCGCACGCCTCTGCAACGACACCTCGCCGTCGAGGAGATGGTCGCCGCCGGCTGGATCGACGCGGACGGGACTCCCGCGCCGGGCCTGTTCAAGACCGTCGAGCAGGGCGCGGCGACCCAGGTCTGGGCTGCCACGTCTCCCCAGCTTGAGGCGTACGGCGGCGACTACTGCGTGGACTGCCACCGCACCGACGGCAGCCCCACCGACAGCGGCGCGGCAGCCCGCCTGTGGGCGCTGTCGGCCGAGCTGACCGGCCTCGACCTCGTCGGCTGAGCCTCGTCCGTTCCTGGCCACGGGTGCCCGCGGTGCGGCCGGGCGCGCCCGGACCGCCGCGGGCACCCGTGGCCAGGGCGGATGCCCGTTCGACGGAGATCACGCTGGCGGATCATCGCGACAGCGCCGCCCGTTGTCGGGAATCGCTTCACGCACGCCCATGCAAGCCTTACGTTTACGAACTTCGATGTCCCGGTCCTGGCTCGATGGGGAGCGTCGGTGCGCCGGGGACGGTTGTGGGAGGAGACGTCATGCGCGGACGCAGATGGGCGACCCTGGTGGTGGGCGCGACGCTCGCACTGGGTGGGCTGGTGGGGATCGGCGCCACTCCGGCTGCGGCGGACCCGCAGGGCGGCACGCTGCGCAATGTCTACTCCGACGGCCAGTTCTGCAACAGCTACGGCAGCGAGGGCGTCCGGACTGGCCTGTGGAGCTGGTACTACTGCGAGTACCGCCAGTACGGCCCCAACGCCCCCGGCTTCTACTTCCTCTGGAGCTTCACCTACTAGTTGACCGCCAGGAACGATTGGCTAGCTATTTGCGTGGCGCGCATATTTGCGCGCCACGCAAATAGTGCTACCGTGGTGGCATGACGGGGCTACGGGAGCGCAAGAAGGCCGAGACGCGGGCGGCGCTCGGCTGGGCGGCGATCCACCTCACCGTGGAGCGCGGCTTCGACAACGTCCGCGTCGAGGACATCGCCGAGGCGGCCGGGGTGTCCCCGCGCACCTTCAACAACTACTTCTCCAGTAAGGCCGAGGCCATCGCCTCGCGCCATCTCGACCGCAGCCGGCGCACCGCCGCCGCGCTGCGCGAACGCCCCGCCGACGAGCCGCTCTGGGCGGCGCTGACCCAGGCCGCGCTGGAGCAGTTCACGCGCGGCCCCGAGGTCGAGGCGATGCCGTCCCCGCCACACGACCAGTGGGCAGCCGGCGTCCGCACCATGCTCGCCGAGCCCGCGTTGCAGGGCGAGCGGCTGCGCGCCGTCGCGATCGCCGAGGCCGAGTTGGCCGCCGCGGTCGCCGAGCGCACCGGCACCGACCTCGCCACCGACATGTATCCGCGGCTCGTCGCCGCCGCCGCCAGCGCGGCCGTCGCCGTCGCCATGCAGCACTATCTCGACAGCGCCGACCCGCCCGCCCCGATCGAGCGCCTCATCACCGACGCTTTCACCCAGGTCGCCGCCGGCCTCCCGGCACCGCCCCGCTGAGCCCCGACACGACCTCACTTACCTCTCCAGTCGCGGCACACCCGCGGCGGGCCGGCCGCGCGCCGCGCCCGCCGTGGCGATGACGCACGCCCAGAACGGATCACGATAATGATCGATGTCCTGATCGTTGGCGCCGGACCCAACGGCCTCATGCTCGCCTGTGAGTTGGCCCTCGCCGGCGTCCACCCCGTCGTCCTCGAACGCCACGCCGCGCCCACCGGCGAGCCCCGCGCCAACGGCCTCGTCGGCCAGGTCGTCCGCCTGCTCGACCGCCGCGGCCTGTACGCGCGGCTCAGCGGCACGAGCACCCCGCCGACCCCCCAACCAGCCTTCGTCTTCGGCGCGTTCCCGCTGGATCTCACGATGCTCACGGAGAACCCGCACTACGTGCTCGGCGTGCCGCAGGCCCAGCTCGAGGCCGCCCTCGCCGCCCGGGCCGCCGAGCTCGGCGTCGACCTGCGCCGCGGCCACGAGGTCGTCGACCTCCGCCAACGCCCCGACGCGGTCGAGGTTCACCTCGCCGACGGTACGCAGCTCACCTCCCGCTTCCTCGTCGGCGCCGACGGTGGTCGCAGCGCGGTGCGCCGCGTCGCCGGCATCGAGTTCCCCGGCGCCACCGTCGACCGGTCGATATCCCGCACCGCCACCGTGACCGTCCCCGCGTCAGCTCTCGATCCCGAGACCGGCGGTCTGCGGGTTCCCGGCTACGGGGTCGTCCCGCCGTTCCAGCACACCCGCACCGCCCGCGGCCTGATCGCCTGGGCCCCGTTCCCCGGCCGCCCGGCGATCCTCAGCACGACGGAGTGGCCCGACACGCCCACAAACGACGAGACCCCGATGGACCTGGCGGAGCTACGCGCCAGCGTCGCCCGGGTGCTCGGCGCCGACGCCCCCCTCGACGCGCCGGACGGCCCCGGCCTGCTGCGGCGGCTGACCGGCCGCAACACCCGCATCGCCGCCCGCTACCGCGCCGGCCGGGTGCTGCTGGTCGGCGACGCCGCGCACGTGCACCCCGCGATCGGCGGCCCCGGGCTCAACCTTGGCCTCCAGGACGCGGTCAACCTGGGGTGGAAGCTCGCCGCCACGGTACGCGGCTGGGCACCGCAGGGCCTGCTCGACACGTACGAGACCGAGCGTCGCCCCGTCGCCGAACGGGTCGTCATGTCCACCCAGGCACAGTCGGCGCTCATCGGCCCCGGCGACGAGATCACCGGCCTGCGGGAGCTCTTTGCCGAGCTGCTGCGCAAGCCGGAGGTGACCGGGCACATCGCGGCGCTGATGTCCGGCGCGGACATCCGCTATCGGGCCGACCCCGCCGACCCGTTGGCCGGCCGCTTCGCCCCCGACGTGATCGTGCACCGCGACCACGGCCCGATCCGCCTCGCCGAGCTGACCCGCGCCGCCCGGCCGCTGCTGCTGGACTCCACGGGCGTGTACGCCGAGGTCGCCGCGCCGTGGCGAGACCGGGTCGACGTGGTCACCGGCCCACTGGAGGGCACGACCGCGACCGCGATGCTCGTACGCCCCGACTGCTTCGTCGCCTGGTCCGCTGGGGATGCCGGTACGCTGCGCGCCTCGCTCACCCACCACTTCGGCGTCCCACGATGAGGAGGCAACCACGATCGCGGGTGGACGCGGATCAGGGTTTCCGGCGTAGTTCGCGCAGCACGCCGTGCCGGCGCACGGCCCAGGCGAGGCGTCGGACGCTCGGGTGCCTGACGAACAGCACCGCCACCTGACGGATCAGGCCGAAGCGGTTGTCGCTCGCCTGGTTGTCGACAGCCTGCCAGATCAGCTCGCGCACCCTGGCGTTGTCCAGCACCGCCCGCAGCTCACGCCGGACCGCGGGGTCCTCGGCCGCGGAGGCGAAGGCGGCGACCTGACCCGGCTTGTCCGCAAGTGGCTCCAGCGCCGCCGCGACGAGTGGCCGGCGTACCTCGTCCTGCTCCAGCAGCAGCAACACGGCTTCCCGGATCTCGATCGTGTCCAGGGCGGACCGCAGCAGGCTCAACAGGCTGCGCTCCACCTCGCGGTCGTGATCGGCGGCGGACAGCGTGGCCAGCAGCACCGCCACCTCGTCGAGGTCGATGAGGTGGCGCAACGCGCTGCGGAACTCCGGCAGCCCCCAGGCAACCTGCAAGGCCTTGACGAGATTACGGTTCATGAACCATCCGCTACCCGAAAGCGACGGCCGGCGAAACCCGTGGCCGGCCGCAGGTCCGCGCGGCTGCCACCGGCGGCCTTGCGCTGCCCGTAGGGCTTGGGGCGTCCGCCGACGGCAGGGGTTCGCCGAGCAAAGTCGCGCCGACCGGTAAACCGTGCGAGCCGATCCGGTGTCTTGCAGGTTGACGAGGCTCGGGAGGGCGGATGAGTGATTCGCGTGGGGCGGAGTTCGACGACTTCGTGCGTACCCGATCGGTGGTGTTGTTGCGGGTTGCCTTCCTGCTGACCGGGGACCGGCACGCGGCGGAGGACCTGCTTCAGGAGGTGCTGGAGCAGGTGTACGTGCGCTGGCGTCGGGTGCAGAGCAGCCCCGAGGCGTACGCGCGACGTGCGCTGGTCAACCGGTCGATCAACCGGTGGCGTTGGCGTGCCCGGCGTCCGGAGCGGGCGTTGGGTGACCACGACGGGGTCGCCCGGGACCATGCCGACGCCGTCGCGGTTCGCGAGCTGGTCGTCGGGGCGCTGCGGGCGTTGCCGGCCCGGCAGCGGGCCGTGGTCGTGCTCCGTTACCTGGAGGATCTGCCGGTCGCCGACGTCGCGGCGGCGATGGCCTGCTCCGAGGGTGCGGTGAAGAGTCACGCCTCGCGTGGGTTGGCGCGGCTGCGGGAGGTGCTGGCGGATTCGAGTCTCGCCATGCCCATCACGGAAACCGGGAGTGCGCGATGACGATGAACGACAGTGAGGTGCGCGAGATCCTGCAGCGCGCGACGGATGACCTGGTCGCCCCGGCGGGTCTGCTCGGCGCGGTGCGCCGGGGCGGGCGGCGCCGAGTGGTGCGCCGCCGGGCGGTGTTGGCGGCCGTGTGCGTGGCCGTGGTGGCCCTCCCGGTGGCTGGCGGACTTCGGCTGGCCGGCGACGCGGGAGACGCCCAGGTCGCCGCACCGCTCTTCGACGAGCCCACGCGCGGTGACCTGGCCGCCGACGAAGGCTACCTGCGGCAGGTCCGCACGACATGGGATCGTCATCTGAAGCAGATCGGAGAGCCGACGAGCGGCCCGCCGCACGTCGTCTGGGCCGGCAGGACACCTGCGGGGCCGGCCGCCTACGTCGCCGACGGCACCCTGCGCCCCACGACCGTGGGGTTCGTCGAACCCACCGCCGACGGGCCGCGCGTCGGTACCCTGACGCAGGTCGGCGACTCGGGGACGGACGGCCTCGAGCAGGCCACACTGCTCGGATCCCAGCGCGACGTGCTCCTCGTCCTCGACTTCGGACAAGCTGTGGAGTTCTCCCCGGAGTTGCGCTTCCGGCCCGATGGCAAGGTCGAGCGGACGTTCACGCCGGTGGCGTTCCGCGACGGCGCGGCGGTGCTGTCGGTGCCCCCACAGCGCACGAAGCTCACCGTCGCGCTCGCCCGGACACCAGTCGACCGGAGGAACGCACTCCACATCAGCAACACGTCGCTCGTCCTCTTTCCCGACGGGAAGGACCGGCCGGCGGCACCGCTCTTCCGCCACACGTTGCCCGGCGCCGAGCAGGTGTGGGGCAGCGACCCGGCTGCCGAAGACGTGAGCGCGCCCGCCGAGGCCATCGCGGACTACATCGACCCGGTGGGCTCGCACACGCACAACGGGTCCCCCCGGCTGTCGGTCTACGGGGCAACCCCGGACGGTCGCCGGCTCCTCGTGGAGAGCATCCAGTACGACGACCACCCCTCCTGCGTCATCGCCTTGCTCGCCGGCAGGAACCTTCCCTTCGAAGCGGTGGCCAGCATGACCACGGACTGGCTGGCACCCCTGCCGGTACGGCTACGACTGCCCGACGACCAGGGCATCTTCGTCGCCGCTGAGGGGTCGGCGCTGAGCTACCGGATCGGCGACGGGCAGTGGCAGGACGCCGGCCGCAACGCGGCACTCCTACCTGCCAGCGCCACCGACGTCCGGGTCACCGACGCCGACGGGACCGCGACGAGCGTCCCCGTCGGGCCCTGATCCCGCAGACCGGCCGCCGGCAGCCCCGCCGGCGGCCGGCGCGGTGGCCGGCAGTCGAGATGCCTCACCCGCTTCGCGGGAACGCGTGCGGTGTGTTGCTGAGCCCCGCCGCGCGTCCACGGCGAGCAGCAGGAGCGCGGCCAGCGTCAGCAGCCCACCGGCGAGGGCCAACGTGCGTGCCCCCGAGGTGGGCAGGAGGGCACCGCCGAGCAGTGAACCGCCCGCGATGCCGGCGTTGAAGGCGGTGCTGACGCCGGCCGACGCGATGTCGGTGCTGCCCGGGGCCAGGTGCAGCATCCGGTTCTGCACGGCGGAGCCGAACGCCGCGTAGGCGAGGCCGATCCCGGCCAGGAGCGCGACCGCGCCGGGCCGGAGCGCGCCGAACGCGTACAGGCCGAACAGCGCGGCCGTGCCGATGCCCAGCGGCGTCAGCAGGGAGGCGATCGGCCGGGTGTCCAGGGTCCGCGCCGCAGCCAGGGTGCCGACCACCCCGGCGGCACCGGCGGCGAACAGCAACGGCGCGAGCAACGCGTCGGCGAAGCCGCTGACATCCAGCAGGAACGGTGCCACGTAGGTCTGCAGGGTCAGGAAACCGCCGATGCCGAGGGCGGTCGCGACAAGCAACAGGATGAAGCGTCGCCCGTCCGGTGCGGTGCCCCGGGCGGCGCCACCAGCGGCCGGGGGATAGGAGGGCAGGAAGACGAGCACCGCGGCGGCGACGGCCAGACCGACCCCGGCCAGCGCCGCGAACGCCGCCCGCCAACCGGCGTGCTGCCCGAGCCAGGTGCCGAGGGGTACGCCGAGCACCGGGGCCAGCGTCGCCCCGGTGGCGAACAGCGCCACCACCCGGCCGCGTACCGCCACCGGAAAGGGACCGGTCACGGCCGCCGTGGCGACGGACCAGAACAGGGCCTGCGCGAGGGCGGTGGCGAGTCGGGAGCCGGCCAACACGGTGTACGTCGGCGCGAGCGCGGCGGTGCCGTTCGCGGCGGCGAACAGGAGCATCGTGCCGCCGAGCAGGTGACGTCGGGGGATCCGCCGGGTCAGCCGGGCCAGCGGCACGGAGGCCAGCACGACCACGACGGCGTATCCGCTGACCAGCAGACCCACCTGGGAACGGGACCTGTCGAGATCGGGTGCGATGTGGGTCAGCAGACCGACGGGCAGCAACTCGGTCGTGATGAACGCGAACGCGGCGAGGGAGAGCGCGACGAGCACGGCCCTGGCCCTGCGCGGCGACACCTCCGGCACCCGTCGCCCACCCCCATCCCTGGCCACCAGAGGTCAGGAACGCGGCCGGAACGGGGCGAGCACGGCACGGATCTGGTCAGCCGCACCCCAGTCGTCGTCGAACTGGGCCAGCACGGCGAGGTGTTGTCGCAACTGGACGATCGGCATGCGGGCCCGCCAGTCGCCGTCGAGCGAGGTCCGGTCCGCGTAGACCTCGAAGAACCGGCGCGCCTCGGGCGGGGGCGAGGTCGACCACAGGTGGGCGAGGTCGACCTCGGCCCACATGTACGACACCGCCGGGTCGATCAGCGCGGGTTGCCCGTCCGGGGTGGCCAGCACGTTCTGGACCCACAGGTCGCCGTGTGTCAGGCACGCGGGCCGGACCGGCAGCAGGTCGGGCAGCCGGTGACACAGTCGTTCCAGTGCCGCCCGGTCTCCGGCGTCGAGTGCCGCCTGCACGCGGGGCTCCCCGAGCCACCGGAGCAGCCGGTGCTCGGCGAAGAACGCGTGGCCGTCGTCCTGCCAGGTGTTGACCTGGCGGCGACGGCCCAGCCAGTTGTCGCGGTGCCATCCGAAGCGAGGATGGGTCGTGCCCAGGTGCATGTCGGCCAGGAGGTGTGCGAGTCGCTCCCAGAAACTCTCGCTGTGCGGCCGCTCGTGCAACACCGACAACACGAGCAGTCGACGGTCGGCCAGGATCACCTCGGGTGTCGCCACGCCGCCGAGCTCGCGCAGGGCGGCCAGCCCTTCGGCCTCCGCGAGGAAGACCCCGTCGTCCGGCTCGTCGGCGAACGCCTTGACGAACACCGGCGGCGCGTCCCGGCGGGTGACCATGCCCGCGAGCGCCGCGACCCCGCCGGCCACCGGCTGCACCGTGACGACCTCGCGCATTCCGGCTTCGAGGAGGCGCTCCAGCAGGATCGTCGTCGAGCGCATCAGAACGCACCCCCCACCGTCGGCGTGCTCGGTCGCCCCATCCTAGGTGGCGGTCGAGCCCGGCTTCAGGACCGGTTGCGTGGCTGGGCGAGGAAGCGCAGATACTCCACCCGGTCGAACGGGTTGCCGTCGGTGCGCGGCCGGCACGGCGGGTCACCGGACACCGGGCTGTCCCCGCCGGGCGTCGACGACCACAGCCCCTCGCCGCTGGACAGGTCCGGTAACCGCCGCTGCGCCTCCGGTTCGAGCCGCGCCGGCAGCACCCCGCCGATCCGCCAGCCGGCCGCGATCTCGTCGGTGCCGTCGATCCGGGCTCCGAGCCGCCCCAGGTACGCCGCGACCGCACCGAGCCGGTCGGCCGGCACCTCCGCCTCGAACCGGCGACACGGCTCGAAGACCCGGGTGCCGGCCTCGGCGAGCGCGCGCATGAGGACGTACGGCGCCAGATCGCGGAAGTGCCCGGCCGTGGTGATCGGCGACCAGTAGCCGCTGTGCGTGAGGGTGACCCGGATGTCGGTGACCGGCCAACCGTGCCGACCCTGGTCGAGAGCGGCCCGGGTGGCCTCCTCGATGGCCTTGTGGAACGACAGCGGCAGCGAGCCAAGTTCGACCTCCAGCCGGTAGCGCACCCCGGAGTCGGGCTCGACCCGGAACCCGACCGTGCCGAGGAAGCCGTGCCCGATGATCTCCACCGCCGTGCCGGTGCCGGTGGGCCGCTCGACGTGCATGAGCCGGCCCGGCCCGAACTCGGCCTCGATCCCGTACGTCTCGGCCAGCGTGGCGGCCAGCACCTCGCGCTGCACCTCGCCGTAGAGCAGCACGCTCGTGCCGCCGTCCGGGGCCACCCGGGTCCGGATGAACGGGTCGGTGTCCGCGATGTCCAGCAGCGCGGCGTGCAGCGCCAGCGTCCGGGCCGGGTCGCGGGGTCGGACCACCGCCTCCAGGGTCGGCGCCGGGAAGTGCGACCGCCCGTCGAGGCCGGCCGGGCTGCCGAGCTGGTCGCCGAGGCGTACCCCGGTCAGGCCGGCCACCCGCGCGATGTGCCCGGCGGTCAGCGCGGCCGGCGGATCGTCCCGCCCGGTCTGGGCGTGGTGGGTGGCCGCGCCGATCACGTCGAGCCGGGTGATCCGGGCGCGGGTCGTGGTGGTCCGCCCGTCCGGCTCCCGGCGGTACGCGACGACCCGCTGGCGGGCCCGGAGCTGCCCGCCGTACGACCGCAGGTACGCCACCCGTTCCCCGGCGGGGTCGCGTTCGATGGCGAAGACCCGGGCCCGCGGCTCGGACTCCGCCGGAGGCGACGCCGGGAGCAGGGCCGCGATGGCGTCCAGCAGCTCCGGTACGCCGGCTCCGGACAGCGCCGAGCCGAACAGCAGCGGGTGGACCTGCCCGGCCGCGACCTGCGCCCGAAGCACCTCGTCGATCCGATCCGGGTCGGGCGGCAGGTCGTCCACCAGGTCGGCCAGCAGCTCGTCGTCGTGCTCGGCGAGGGTCTCGGCGAGACGGTGGACGCTGCGGTGGTCGTACCGTGGATCGTCACGGCGGAAGGCGGCCTCGGGGGTGCCGGGCGCGTGGACCGTGCCCAGCGGGGCGACGGCCGGGGTGAGCAGGCGGCGCACGTCCCCGACCAGCTCCTCGGGGCGGGCGCCGGCCCGGTCGATCTTGTTGACGAAGATCAGCGTGGGTAGCCGGAGCGACCGGAGGATCCGCATGATCCGCCGGCTGTGCGGTTGCACCCCCTCGACGGCCGACAGCACCAGGATCGCCGCGTCGAGCACCCCGAGGGCGCGCTCGACCTCGGCCACGAAGTCGCTGTGCCCGGGGGTGTCGAGCAGGTTGACCTGGCGGTCGCCCAGCCCGAACGCGGCCACGGCGCTGCGGATGGTGATGCCCCGACGGCGTTCGATCTCGCCGGTGTCGGTCTGGGTGGTGCCCGCGTCGACGCTGCCCAGCCGGTCGATGGCGCCGGTGGCGTGCAGCAGGCGTTCGGTCAGGCTGGTCTTACCGGCGTCGACGTGGGCGACGATGCCAAGGTTGACGGTCTGCATGGGCTGACGGGTCCTCGAAAGCTCGCGTCCGGATGGGCGGGAAGATTTCGAGCCCTCGCATCGCCGTGCTCCCGTCGGTCGTTCGTGCCCGTCGTGGCGCCGGACCGATGGTGGCCCGGATCCGTCTTCCGGCAACGCTGGCACGGCCGGGACCGGCCGGTCCACCGAAATAACTGTCAGCCGGCCGGCACCCACCCGGACGGGTGACGCTTGATTAGATCGTCTCCCGTCAATAGATTGAGGGTGGGCGCCGCCGGGGTCCGGGTGACCGGGCCGTCGGCGACTGACAGGTCCACCCCGAGCCGGGCACCGCGGTCGTACGCACCGACCAGCCGTTGTGGCGCACCGCCGCGCCGCACCCAGGGCGCACTGCCGTGCCGCGTCCGTCCCGGACGCGCGTCGCCGTGCCGCCTCCGTTCAGCTCGATGGCAGAAGGACCTCCCCATGACGATTCTCCGCGCCCGCCCCGCTTCGACCCTGGCGGTCGTCGCCGCGCTGGCAGCCGTGACCGCGACCGGAACGGCCCTGCTCACCAGCCCCGCCTCGGCGGCCCAGGGCTGCCGGGTCGACTACACACCCAACCAGTGGTCCGGCGGATTCACCGCCAACATCAAGGTGTCACCCGGCGACACCGCCGTCTCCAGCTGGACAGTCACCTGGACGTACGCCGGAGACGAACGCGTCACGAACGGCTGGAACGCCACCGTCAGCCAGTCCGGCTCGACGGTGACCGCCCGCAACGTGTCGTACAACGGCAGCATCCCGGCCGGCGGCGCCACCGAGTTCGGTGTGCAGGGCACGTTCGGGTCCAGTGGCGGCGCGCCGACCGGGTTCAGCCTGAACGGCGTACCGTGCAACGGCACCGGGCCGATCCCCACCACCGCGCCGCCGACGACGCCCCCGCCGACCAGCGCGCCGCCGACGACACCCCCGCCCACCACCCCGCCACCGACCACGCCCCCGCCGACCACGCCCCCGCCGACCACGCCGCCGCCGGTCGGGTGCGCCGGGGCGGTGCTCTGCGACGGCTTCGAGAACCAGACCGGCTCGACACCGTCCGGCGACTGGACCGTGGTGAGCCCGGACTGTTCCGGCGCCGGCACGGCCACCATCGACACGACCACCACGCACAGCGGCAGCCGGGCGGTCCGGATCAACGGCGCGGCCGGCTACTGCAACCACGTCTTCATCCGCTCCACCAAGAATCTCGGCAGCGTGGGCAGCGTCCGGTACGGCCGAATCTGGGTCCGCCACACCACCGCCCAGCCCACCGAGCACACCACGATGATGGCGATGACCGACGCCGCCGACGGCAACAAGGACCTGCGGATCGGCGGCCAGAACGGCGCCCTGCAGTGGAACCGCGCCTCCGACGACGCGACCCTGCCCGAGCAGAGCCCCGCCGGGGTGGCCCAGAGCGTGCCGCTACCCACCAACCGGTGGGCCTGCCTGGAGTTCATGGTGGACGGCTCGGCCGGTCAGCTCCGTACCTGGCTGGACGGCACCGCCATCGCCGGGCTGACCGCGGACGGCGTACCGACGCACGACATCGACGGCCAGTGGTACAACCGCACCTGGCGGCCGCAGCTCACCGACCTCAAGCTGGGCTGGGAGAGCTACGGCGGCGGGGCCGACACCCTCTGGTACGACGACGTCGCGATCGGGTCCAGCCGGATCGGCTGCTGACCTCCAGCTATCGGAAGGAGGGGTGCGGGGATCGTCGCCACGAACGATCTCCGCACCCCTCTCGTCGCCGGGGCCGATCTCCGCATCCCCCTCGTCGTCGCGGCCCCGGGGTCGACGAAGCACCCGCGCGGCTCGTGGTCAGCCGCGGCGGCCTGCCCACAACGGGCTGTCCACGTAGTGGTTGTCGTAGCGGTCCTGGGTCTCGCCGACGTCCTGCCAGGTGGCTTCGCCCCGGTGCACCCTGTCCAGGAGTCGGTAGTAGTCGAACCGAGGCTTCCCGGGGGTGATCACCACCAGGAAGTCGGCGTCCTGTCCGTCGGCGGGGGCGAAGGCGTGCGGGGTGTTCGGCGGGACGAAGAGCGTGTCTCCCCGGTGCAGGGTGTGCAACTCGTCGCCGACGAGCATCTCCAGGGCGCCGTCGAGCACGAAGAACAGCTCGCCGGAGTGCGTGTGCAGGTGTGGTGGCGCGCCGTCGGTGCCGTGCCTGAGCAGGGCGCGGTTGCTGGTCAGGGCGCCGCCGGTGTGCTCCGGGTCGAGGAGCAGTGTGATCACGCTGGCGGGGTCGCTGTCGAGAACCTCGGCCTGGGCCGCGCGTACCAGTGTCATTGTCGACTCCTTCGACGATCGCTGAATCCTAGACATTAAATGTCCAGAACCCGTCGACGCCAGTGAGCATGACACTCGTCCCAGGTTCTGGACAGGTAAAGTCCAGAATCATGCGGATGAGCCAGGGTGTCGAATGGGCACTCCACACGTGTCTCAACCTGAGCTGGCTGGACGCGCCGGTGCCAACGGGCACCCTCGCCGCGTTCTACGAGCTGCCCCCGGCCTACCTGAACAAGCAGCTACAGGCCCTGGTCCGGGCCGGGATCCTGACGTCGACCTCGGGGCCGCGCGGGGGCTTCCAGTTGGCCCGTGCCCCGGGTGCGGTCTCCCTGCTGGACATCGTCGCCGCGATCGAGGGCCCGGAGGAGCTGTTCCAGTGCGACCAGATCCTCCGCAAGGGGCCGGGCGAGCATGCGGGCGTGGACTATCGGCAGTCCTGCGCGTTCGCCCAGGCCATGCGGGGTGCCGACCTGGCCTGGCGGCGGGAGTTGGCCGGCCGGACCGTGGCCGACGTCCGGGCCGACGTCGAGCGCGGGTACCCCGAGGCGGCCGCCAACACCCGGGCCAGGATCGCCGAACTGCGCTAGTGCGGCGGGCCGGTGCGCCGGCACCGGCCCGCCGAGCGGCCTGGTTGTTTGTCAGGATCGGGTGAGCTTCAGCTCCCGGTGCAGGTGGCGGTGGTGCCGCTGCCGCTTCCGGTGCCCTGGAATCCGAAGCTGGTGCTCTGCCCCGCGCCCAGTCGGCCGTTGTAACTCTGGTTCGCGACGGTGATGGTGCCACTGGTACCGCTGGCGACACCGTTCCACAGCGAGCTGACCGAAGCTCCGCTGGGCAGGTTGAGGGTGACCCGCCAGCCGGTGAGCGCGGTGGTCCCCGCCGTGACGGTGACGGTGGCGACGAACCCGCCGTTCCACTGGTCCTGAACGGAATAGGCGGCGGTGCAGGCGGGGGTGCCGCCGGGCGGAGGCGTGGTCGGCGGCGGCGTGGTGGGCGGCGGCGTGGTGGGCGGCGGCGTGGTGGGCGGCGGCGTGGTGGGCGGGGGTGTGGTGGGCGGCGTGCCGTCGTCGAGCGTCAGGTTCTTCTGCTGGACGCTCCACTGGCTGCGGCAGAGGCCGCAGTTCGGGCCGACGAAGTTCCCGCCGGCGGTGGTGTCGCCCTTCAGCCGCCACTTGAGGTAGAGCACTGCCACCCGGCCGAACTCGCCGCCGTTGGGCTGGTCGTACGTGCCGCCGTGCCCGACGTTCAGGTTGCCCATGAAGGCGGGCAGCCCGGCCGGCAGCTTGCCCCAGTCGTCGATGGCGTTCGGGTAGGCGATGTCGCTGGGCCCGCCGACGAAGTAGGCGATCGGTTTGGTCAGCCGGCGGAGTTGGTAGTCGTCGGCATCGTTCAACAGGCCGCTGCTGAAGATGCCGGTCGTGGTGACGCGCGGGTCGTTGGAGACGGCGTAGGCCTCCAAGCCCCCGCAGGAGAAGCCGGCGACGGCGACCTTCGTGGTGTCGATCCTGTTGAAGTACTTGCTGCCCTGCCGGGAGTTCTCCGCGACAGCCCAGTCGATGGACTGGGTGAGCATCTGGGAGTTCGTGGAGCCGGATCCGTTCGGAGCCCCGTTGGCGATGGCGAGGAAGCCGTGGGAGGCGATCTCGCGGAGGAAGTTGCCCTGGGAGAGGCCGTTGGCCGAGCAGCCGCCGTTGCCCCAGACGACGATGGGGAGCCGTTCGGACGGGAGTGTCTGCGGCCGGAAGATGGTGTGGTTGGCCAGGCTGGCCGAGGTCTCGTAGTCCGCGGGATACGGGCCGGAACCGCCGACCGCGGCATCGGCGGGTGTCGCGCCGAGCGCCATGAGCACGGATGTGATCGGGACGACGGCGGCGGCCAGGCCCACACAGATCTTGGATCTCGTTCTCATGTACCCCTCCAGCGGATGACGCGACGGCGCTCCCTGCGGCGGCGGTGGGGCAGGCGCCCCTCGACCATGGTCGTCAGCGCTGGTCACGGGCCAGGTCGACGTGGGCGGGTCGACCACCCGGCCGCGGTTTCCCGCAGGCGATCCGAGGGGAGCGGTATGCAGTTACTATCACTCTCGCAATGAAAAGTGTCAATGTCTCGGCGGTGTCGTCAGCCCCCATGGGGTGGGCCGGCGCGCGTGCCACCTGTCGGTTCCGGTCGCGAGGGATCTCTCGAAGCCTGGAAGTGGGTGATCCACGACGAGGCGTCCGGCCAGTGCGGTGTCGCCACCTCGACGAGACGCGCCTGCGCGAGCGAGCCGAGCGTGGAGTGGATGTCCAGGAAGATCTCCCTGGCCTCCCGACGCGGCCAGGGCGTCGGCAGCAGGTGCTGGGGCAGATCCGGGTCGAGGTCCGCGAACCTCCGCCAGGAGTCCATGGCGGACGTCCGGGCGACAAGCGCCCTGGCCGGGGCCACCTCCCCGTTGCGGGCCGCCACCCGCAACTCGGCGTACCGCTCGATGAAATCCGCGTACGCCGACGCGAGGGCGCCCAGGTCGTACGCGGACGCCGGGCCGTGCGGCCCGGCCTCGTCGTCGAACCGGACGTGCAGGACCGACCACCGCGCACCGCCGACCTGCTGCAGCAGTTCGCGCAGCGCCTCCCGCACCGGCGCGGCATCGGATCCGGGCCGGATCCACACGCTGTCGTACAGGCCCACGAACCTCAGTTCGCTCAACGCCCTGCGCACGGCGTGCCGGGGCGCCTGGCCGGCGCTCGGAACCGAGAAGGAGGCCATCACCCAGTCACCGGTCCAGCGCGGCGGCTGCGCGCCGAAGGTCAGGAAGTGCCGCATCCGGGAGCGATGCCTGGCGATCGCCGTGGGCGTGAGGTGGTAGACCGGTGGCCGCCGGTTACCCCGCGCCGCGATGAGACCGCGCTTCACCAGCCGGGACAGCGCCGCACGGGCACTGGACTCGCTGACACCGAACTCCCGCAGGATCGCGATGACCGCCGTGGACGGCAGTTGGGCATCCGCGGAGTCGAGATACTCGCCGAGCACCGTCGTCAGCAGATGTTGCGGGCTGGACCCGATCTGGGCTCGGGGGACTCGGACGTCGTCGGCGGGCTCGTGGGCACTCACCTCCGCTCACGCCCGAGCCGAACTCGTGCCCACGATGTCGATGGCGACCCGCAGAGGTGTTTCCGCCCTGTCGAGCAGTTCGAGTGTGATCGCGATCGCCTGGATCATCCCCACCTCGTGCTCGGCCAGGAACGTTTGGACCGCGTCCATCCCGTCGCTCTGGAGGATGGGGCGGCATTGCTCGACCAGCGCTGTCCAGCGTGCGGCATCTTCGGTGCCAAGGCCGATGACGTGGTCGAACACGACCTCTCCTTTCACGCTGACTGGCGGGATGCACGCATTGAGCCTCAGACGAGGAAGGCCGCGATGCGGAACTTCCCGCTGCTACCCGCCTCCGCGCAGACCCCACTCATCCAAACCCGAGTAGATCAGGCCGGCGCGGACGACCGGCGCACCGAGACAGATGGACTCGCCCGAGTAGATGGAGATCAGCGAGTCGGCGCCGCGCCACCAGACGTCTGCCAGTCCGCGAACTTCTGCCACTGGTTCGAAGTCGTGCAACTCCAGGTGATCCAGTGCCTCGCCGGTCACCTTCGTGATCTGCTTCGCCCAGTGCGCGGCGTGATCAGACAGGGCGACTGATTCGACCCAGCCTTCCACACTGGCGTGGAGTGGCACCCACCGTCGGCCACAGTGGATCCCGAACTCGCCAGCCGGGCCGATCATGAACGAATAGGGAACGGCTGTCCGTTGCGGGCCGGCTTCGAACCACCATCCCGAAATCGCGGGACCATCTGCCGTTTCCGCCGGTGAACCTTCGGGGATGCCGACCTGAAAGTATCTGGGGCCGCCGTCGTACTTCGGTGCCGGTGGCAGGACCAGGCCGCCCCACCGACGCTGGAACGCCACGGCGCGGTCGATCTCGTCGGCCGGGACGCCCGACTCCAGCCAGGCGGAGCGGTGTTGCTCGACGTCCGGCAGGTCGGCTTGAACCCCGTCGGCGACAATGAACGACCGGGCTCGTCGGGTCAGCCCTTCCGGAACGTGGTGAAAGAGATTCAGCCTCACCGGTTGGACCCTACCTACCGTCAGTAAAGGGGGCCGGCAGCGGCCGTCGGTCGGGTGCTGAGGGCGTAGCCGGCGGTCGTGACACCCAGCGCCACACCCCAGCCGAGGAAGACGAGCAGTGTGGCGGTGACCGCCCAGCCGTCCCACACCTCCGACCACCGCAGCTCGCCCGTGACTAGTCGGTCGACGACCACCGCGGTGCTGAGCACGCCGTAGGCGACAAGTGTGAGCGCCACCATCCCGGCCGGGATCACCGCCAGCAGCCGGGGCACCCGTCGACCGCCGAGCCCCGGCACCCAGCGCGGAAACTGCTGCCCCCACCGCTGCACCAGCCCGAGAACGAGCAGGCCGGCGAGCGGTGGGGCGAGAGTGAGCGCCACGCCCGTCGCCGTCGACAGGTCGCGGTGGATGTCGTCCAGCTCCCGCTCCGAGATGCCGAACGGAACGCCGAGCACCCAGAGCCCATGGGGTACGGCCCAGCCGACCACCGGGAGAGTGACCGCCACGTACGCCCAGCGCCGTGTCCACCGGGGCACCGGCCGGTAGCCGGGGGTCACCGGTCCGCGCCGGGGACCGGACGCGTTCGCCAGCCCGGTGAACAGGATGCCACCGGCCAGCAGGGCGAGCCGGGCGCCGAGGTCACGCCAGTCCGAGGGACGTCCCGTCAACGCCGCCGGGACCTCGAAGAGCAGGTGCAGCGGGAACGCGCCGACCAGGAGCAGCGCCGCCGCCAACCAACTGGCCGTGGTCGCGGGGCGGCCGGGGGAGCGGAGTACGCCCACGACCACCACCGCGAGGGCGACGAGGATCGCCACCGCTCCCCAACCAGCCCAGAACGGCAGTGTCTCGACGTGGTCGGCGCCGCATCCCCCCGCCGGATCGACCAGGTCGGTCCGGTCGCAGGCGGTGTACGCCCACCGGCCACCGGCGATCCAGAAGAGGCGCAGAGCCAGCTCGCCGAGGAGGAAGGCGCCGCACGCCACCGCCCACGGTCTGGCCCGGTTGGCCACTGCGAATCGGTACGTTCGAGCAGTACGGTCGGACATCCCACTCCCCACGGACGGTGCCGCGCCGGCACACCGGGCCGCTCGTCGCCGTGCCCGCTGTCCACACCGGAACCCAGCAGGCACCAACCGGCAGCCATGGATCGATGATCTGTGGCGCTGGGCGACTCCTCCTCCCCCGGCAGAGGGGACTGCGCTCCCTCGGCGAGGTGACATCCGCGCGCCGGCCGGGTGTCGTGTGGCACGAAGACCGGCACCCCGGAGTGACAGATGCCGAGCGGGCCCTGGGCGCGTCGTACCGGAAGGTCGCCGAGGCCAAGCAGAAGGCGGCAGGGATGGCCGTGATGGACACGCGGGCAGCACCGATGGCCACCATGGACGGCAGGCGACGAACACCACGCGGCTGCGCTGGTTGGTCTGGGCCGGTTGTGCGGGTGGGCGTGGGTCGGGCATGTGCTGGCCCGCGCTGTCGGGCTCGCCGCTTGATCAACTCGGTGTTCATGAAGTCGGGCTGTCCCGGGCGAGCGGATGCCCCGACTTCCTGTTAATCAACTCGGGTTTCGTAAAGTCGGGCCATCCTGGGCCGGCAGATGCCGCACCTTCCTGAAAGTCCCGAAGGTCAGGGCCCGACTTCCTGGGCAGGCTCGCGCGGAAAGGGCGGCGGTGACCAGCCTACGGACGTTCGCGGAAGCCGGGTGTGGTCGTGCTGGCCATCCCACCCGGCACCGCTGCCAGAGGTTGAGCCAGCGCCTCCCATCCATGCGGACGGGGATGTTGGCCAGACGTCAGCGCTTGAGCCCCTGGACGAACGACGACCAGGCGGACGAGGTGAACGACAGCACTGGCCCCTGCTGGTCCTTGCTGTCGCGGACAGCGACCACGGCCGGGAGGTTATCCGCTACCTCAACGCACGCGCCGCCGTTGTTGTCGCTCCGTGTGGACTTTCGCCACACTGCGTTCGTGAGGTCCGGGGTCATCATGGTCAACCTCTACTTGATTTCGTCGACGATCCGCAGGATGAGCTTGCGGGACTCTACTGGCCCGAGGGCTGCCGCTTGAAGACGAGCCCACAATCGAGTGTATGCCCGGACGGCCTCGGGGCTGTCAAGGTAGTCGGCGTCAGCGAAGGTCTCGACGTAGATAACGCCCGACGCTTCTCCGAACCGCAGGACGATGAAGTTGTACGACGACGCTACGTAGGTAGCGGCATTCAGCGGGAACGCCTGGACCGTTACGTTCTTGCGGCGGCTGACCTCCGCGACATGCAGCAACTGCAGCGGCTCGGCGTGGTCGCCGGTCACCCCGTAGAAGTCGAGCAGCAGCTTGAGGTCGGTGAGGCGGATGCCGGACTGGCCCAGCTCCAAACGGCTGATCTTGCTCGATGAAGAGTCGATCAACTCTTAGGAATTCGCCGGAGTGACTGCCGGCCGTTCTCACGGCACTCGCGGAGCTGTTTCGCTTGCGTCGTGGTTCCGTCGTGCGCCTTGATCGGCTAGCGGAACGTTTGCGGTAGCCGGGTGTGGTGGCCTTCAGGGACCACACCCGGCACCCTTGTTCACGCGTCGATTTTGCCGGACTTGATCCCTTGGACGAAATCGATCCACTGACCAGCGCTGAACGCTAGCACCGGTCCAAGTCGATCTTTGGAGTCCCGGACCATGACTAATGGGGTTGGCGCGGCAACCTCGACGCAGTTCCCCTCGTTGCTGCGGGTGCTCGTCTTCCAGTTGAGCGTGGTCATGTTAGTTCCTCTGCGATCGATGCCATGAGTTTGCGAGACTGCGCTTCGGTCAGCGCCGGGTTCTCCATGATCTCCCACGCCTCCCCGTACGTTGCGACCTCAGCGGGCTTGTCGAGGTAGAGCGCACCCGTGAGACTGTCGGAGTAGATGATCGACGGCTCGGCTCCCCCCTCGAAGTCGAGGATCGTGAACGTGCCGCTGGTCATGTTCCCCCGGTGCAGAGCCCCGGCTAACGGAATCACTCGCAGCGAGACGTTCGGCTGCCTGCTGACCCTGATCAGGTGCTGCACTTGCTCTGCGTCTATCCCTCGCCGCAAGACAGCCTCCTCAAGCAGAACGTCGAACTGCGGAGCGGGTGGTGCCGAGCGCGTCAGTAGCGCCTGACGACCGAGACGCACGGCTAGCCGTCGCTCGATCTCCGGCCGGGTGATGTCTGGACGGGCTACCTGCAAGACGCGGGTAGCGTACGTCTCGGTCTGGAGTAGGCCGGGAACAAGCTGCGCTTCGTACGTCCGGAGTCGAGCTGCTGCGGCTTCCAGTCCCACGTACAGCTCGAACCACTCGGGGATGGCGTCGCTGTAGGAGTGCCACCAGCCTCGACCCTTCGTCTCCTTCGCGAGGCCCATCAAAGCCTCGGTCAGTTCTGGTGACGCTCTGTAGATTTTGCACATCGCTTCTACGTCGAGCGATCTCATCGAAGTAGCGCCAGTCTCGATGCGCCAGATCTTCGGTGTCGACCACTCCAGCGCGTCGGCTGCTGCCTTGACTGTCACGCGGGCTTCCTCGCGAAGCTGCCGCAGGTACCGCCCTAGCTGTCGCCTGGGGACCGTCGAGCCGGTGTCTGTCGTCACTGCCGCTCTCCTTCTCGTGACTACATACCGGGCGCGGCTTGCACTCGATATGTAACTCCTGTCGGTCACGCATAGCAATGGAATCTATCAAGATGAAATCTACTCTTACGTTTCATCCAAAATGTAATATTGCATATCCGCGTTGACCGGTAAACCATTGCGCTGGGTGTGGCGATCGGGTGACTGTGGGTAGGCGTGCTGCCGCAACCCTCTACGAGGGAGGGTGAATGAGCCGGCACGTGCCTTACGGCGAATACCTGACGGCGGCAGCGATGACCTTGGCTCGCAGGCATCGGCCGGTGTGGTCGTGGGTCAAGTGGCGCAACGTCTGTCGGTGCGGGAGCGAGTTGCCGTGCCGAGTCAGGCACCGGATCCCGATCAACCGGGGTCACTGGCCGGGTGAGAGCCGATGACCACCCACCTTCCGGTCCTGCCGCTCTGGCTGTGCGACGCGTGCGCCCGGCCTTGGCCATGCCCCACCCGCCGCGTTGAGCTGCTGGGGGAGTACGCCACGTCGCCGGTGGCCCTCCGGATCTACCTGGGGTCGCACTTCGCCTCGGCCCTGCAGGACATGTCCTGGGCTCCCGCCGACGCCGTGTATCGCAGGTTCCTCGGGTGGCTGGCATGAAGGCCGGTGACGTCGTGCTGATCGGGGCGGCCTGCTCGGTGCAGTTCTCGGGGGACCGGGCCCTGATGCTGCGTCTGGTGTCGGTTGGCGAGACCGACCCGTACAACGACTGGATCTGGGTCACCGGGTACGTGCTCGACGCGAAGGGGTTGGCTACGACCAGGCGTGAGCTGTACGTCCTGCGGGCCGGGCTGGTCGTCCAACGGGGAACCGCCCCGGCGGGTGTGCAACCGAGGCGGTCCGGTTCGCGCGTGACGGTCTAAGTCGTATCGGCGGGCGGTCAACCGGCGGTGTCGGAGTAGACCTCCACGTCGTAGAGCAGTTGCACGTGCCGGCGGCCGTTGGTGATGCCGACGAAGGTCGGGTCGCCGGCCGGGGTGCGGCCCTGACGCCACACCTCCGCGCGCGCCGCCTCCCGCGACTCGTGGTGGGTCCTGCCCTCCTGGTGCAGTTGGAGAACGCGACGTGCGGTGATCCGGTCGCTGTCGAGGTGCACACGTAGCAGCGGCATTCTCCGACCTCCCTGCCGACCGTACGGCCAACCTTCGCTTGTTCAGCTAGCTTACCGATGTTAAGTCCCCTGTCCAGTGGACTAGGGTGGTGCCATGACCACCGCAGAGCCGGGCGTACCGTCGATGCCCACGGCCGGGCGACGAGACAGCCGCACGTCGTCGCCGGTATGGCTACGCGCGGAGTCACCCCGTCCGGCACGAAGAGCGCCGCTGACCCTCGGGCGCATCGTGGACGCGGCGGTGACACTGCTGGACGAGCGTGGCGTCGAGGGTCTGACCATGCGCGGCCTCGCCCAGCAGCTCGACGTGACGGCTACCGCCCTGTACTGGCATGTGAAGACCAGGGACGACGTTCTGGACCTGGCCGTTGACCAGATCTTCGGCGACGTGCCCATCCCGGACGTGAGCGACGACTGGCTGGAGGACGCCCGCCTGCTCGCCCGAGCCTGGCGCGCCGCCATGCGGCGGCATCCCTGGGCGCCGAACCTGGTCGGACGTCCGATGCTCGGGCCCAACGTCCTCGCCCGTACCGAATTCCTGCAGTCGGCGCTGGTGCGCGGCGGCTGCCACGGACTGCAGCTCGCGGTGGCCACGCGGATGCTGGCCAACTACGTCATCGGCGCCGCGCTCACCGAAGCCACCTGGCACCAGACCGCGGATCCGCACGCCCGGGCCGCGGCCCGAGACCACATCGCCGCGAGGGCCGACACCTACCCGACCCTCGACGCCTCCGGCCATCTCGACGACACCCGATGGGACGACGACCTGCTGTTCGAGGAGGGCCTCGACGGCATCCTCCGGGCAGCGGCACGGACCGGGCTGCCGGAATGACCGGCGCGCCGCCGGCGTGACCGTGGGAGAGCGGGGTCGGCAGTCGAGCCGAAAGGCCCGGAGCAGACTGGCTCCGGGCCTTTCGGTTTCGCCCTCTGCTCAGGGACTGGCGCAGGTGGTGGTGGGCGGGGTGGCGCTGTCGCCGGTGGCGGTGAACCCGAAGGTGGTCGACGCGTTCGGGGCCAACGTGCCGTTGTAGGCGGCGTTTCGGACTGAGACGTTGCCGGTGGTGCCCGTGTTGGTGCCGCTCCAGAGGCTGCTGATGGCCTGGCCGCTGGCCAGGGTCAGGCCGACGGTCCAGCCGTTGACGGTGGCGGCGGTGTTGTTGGTGACCGTGACCTCACCCTGGAAGCCGCCGGGCCAGTTGTTGACCATGCGGTAGGTGGCGGCGCAACTGCCCGGCTCCCCGGTCGGCGGAGGCGTGGTCGGCGGCGGGGTGGTCGGTGGGGGCGTGGTCGGGGGCGGGGTGGTCGGCGGGGGCGTCGTCGGCGGAGGGGTCGTGGGGGGAGTGGTGGACTGGAACTGACTGAAGAATCTCCAGATCTCCCCCGAGGTCCAGGTCCTGGAGTCGTTCGGGCTGGACCCGTCGACCGGGCTCGGGGTGTGGTCTCCGTCGAACGCGGCCCACTGCACGGGATAGCCGGCTCGGCAGCCCGCGTAGGTGGTGGTGATGTGGGTGCCGCTGCCCCGGCTCGGTTCGCGGGGGCTCTGGGCGGTGCAGCCGTTGTTCCTGACGAACGTGTCGCGCAGCGCCCGGCCCTGGGAGATGTTCAGCACGCTGTCGTAGATGCCGTGGATGCCGAAGTAGGGGACGGGTTGGGTGCCACCGTTGCAACCACTGAGATTGGCGCCGGACAGGACGGCGACCGCGCGGATGACTGTTGGTCGGGCACAGGCCACGGCGTAGCTCATCGCGCCGCCGTAGCTCCAGCCCAGGGCGAAGCGTTGGGTCGTGTCGACGCAGAGGTCGTTCTCGACCTGTCGGGAGATGTCGTCGAAGAGGGTCAGGTCCCGACCGTTGGTGTTGGCCCAACCGGCGTTGATGCCCTGGGGCGCGACGAAGATCGTGGTGTTGTTCGACAGCGGCGCGAGCCCGTAGTAGCCGGCCGAGGCGACGTTGTTGGCCGAGCCGTTCAGCCAGTGGAAGCCGAAGATCAGCCGGTAGGGCTTGTTTCTGTCGTACCCGTCCGGGATCCGCAGGATGTAGGTGCGACTCTGGCCGCTGCTCTGGATGGTGCGTGTCCCGTTGGTGAGCGTGGGGGCCTTGCCGCAGCCGGCGGTCGCCGCGAGCGTGCCGTTCGTCGCGGCCACCGCCTCCGGGCCGAAGCCGCCGTTGAGCACGCCACCGGCGGCCGCCGCGAGGAGAACCGCCGCGCCCGCGATGAACGAGAAGAGCTGTCTATGCTTCGCCATTGCTTGACTCCTTGCCACTGGTGGTGGTGCGGGACCGGCTCCGGCGACCGCCGGCCGCGCCCGTGGTGACACCGGGGATGTGGATGACGGTTGCCGGCCCGTGTGGCGTGCGGGGCCGTACCGTCGCTGCCGGGTGTCCGCCGCGACGGGCGTGGGAAGCTGGGGTGTGCGGCCGGAGACCGGGGTCGTCCGGCAACCGCCCGCGGTCGCCTGGCATCGGCGGAGCGGCCCGGACTGGTCACCGACTGGCAGGGGCGGCCGGAGGGCGTCGCCCTCGGCGTGCCGATGTCAATCGGCTGGGTGCTGGGAAGCGTGCCCTGCGCTCCCGCGCCGGAAAGATAGCATGTCATCGATGTCTTGCTCAACCGTCCGAGGGCACACCCCCCACAACAGGCCGCAAAAGGCCTAGGAGCGAGGAGTCGCAATGAACGTGGCTACCCTGGTCGGCGGCCTTGTCGCACTCTTCATCGCCGCGGCGGCGCTCGTGAGCCTACGCAGGCGCGGTCCAGCATCCGGTTCCGTTGGTCTGCTGCTGAGACTCCTCGCGGTCGCGGCCACCGCCTGGATCGTCATCGCGCTGCTGCCGTTCACGATCGACGACAGTGGCGGTGCGGTCAGCTATCTGCTCGGTGTGCCGGTGGTCGCGGCCGTGTGTCCCCTCGTCGCCGACCTGACCCACCGTGCGGTCGGCATCACCACGACGGTCTCGGCGGTGGTGCTGCTGCTGTGGGCACTCCTCCTGGGCCTCGGCGTCGGTCTCTGGTTCGTCCTCCCGGCTCTGCTGCTGGGGATGGCCGCGATCGCCACCGTGCCGGGCCGAGGCGCGGCGGTGCGGGGAGGCCGGGATGCCTGAAGCCGCCTGCCGCCCCGAGGTGCTGCGCACGATCAGTGCTGCCGCCGCACGTCCGCCAACCGCTCGACGAGGAAGGCACGCTCCACATCGTTGTCGGTGAGGGTCAGCGCCTCCTCGTAGGCGGTCACGGCCTGGGACCACCGCCTCAGCTGGCGCAGGAAGTCGGCGCGGGCCGCGCTCAGATATCCGTAGGTAGCCAGGGCCGGGTCGGCGAGCATCGGCGTGAGCGCGTCGAGGCCGGCCTCGGGGCCGTCACGCAGCCCGATCGCGACGGCGCGATTGAGGCCGACGACTGGCGACGGCCACAGCCGGAGCAGGGTGTCGTAGAGCCCGACGATCTGGTTCCAGTCGGTGTCCTGCCAGGTTGGCGCCTCGGCGTGCACGGCGGCTATCGCGGCCTCCAGGGCGTACCGGGTCGGTGGCCGTCGGCGCAGCGCCTCGGTCAACAGGGACAGGCCCTCGCCGATGAGCTGCCGGTTCCAACGGCTGCGGTCCTGCTCGGACAGCAACACCAGCCGCCCGTCGGCGGACGTGCGGGTGTCCTGGCGTGCCGTGGTGAGCAGCAGCAGTGCCAGCAGGGCGCTGACCTCCGCGTCGGTCGGCATGAGCAGGTGCAGCATGCGGGCCAGACCAATCGCGCAGTCCACCAGGTCCTGCCGCACCAGGTGCGCGCCCACCGGCGCGGTGTGGCCGGTGGTGAAGATGAGATGGACGACCTCGAGTACGGCGCCGGTCCGCTCACCGAGCTGGTCAGGCCCCGGTACCCGGTACGGGATGCGGGCCGCGGCGATCTTCCTCTTGGCCCGGGTGATCCGCGCGGCCATGGTGGTCGGCGGCACCAGGAACGCACGCGCCACCTCCGGGGTGGACAACCCGCACACCAGGCGCAGGGTCAGCGCGACCCGCGCCTGCCGGGACAACGCGGGGTGCACACAGGTGAAGATGAGGCGCAGCCGGTCGTCGACCAGGCCATCATCGGGGCCCGGCACCGTCTCGTCCGCGACGAGCAGTGGCATCTTGCGACGGAACACCGACTCACGACGCAGCACATCCCGGGCCCGGTTGCGGGCGATGGTGGTGAGCCAGGCACCCGGCCGGTCGGGAATGCCACTCTCGGCCCACGTCTCCAGGGCCTGCGCGAACGCGTCCTGGGTGCACTCCTCGGCGAGATCGAGGTCGCGGGTCAGCTGGGCGGTGGTGCTGAACACCTGGGCCCAGTCGCGGCGGTGCGCCTGGGCGACCGCCGCGACGACCGTGTCGTTCATCAGTGGTCGACCACCGGACGGATCTCCACACCGCTGTGACCGGCGCGCACCTCGGGCAGCAGTGCCGCCAGAGTCAGCACCTCGTCCAGGTCGGCCGCCTCCAACAGGTAGTAGCCGCCCAGCGCCTCCTTGGTCTCCAGGAACGGGCCGTCGGTCGTGTCGAGCTGGCCGAGTGCGTCCGCCCGCAGCGAGGTGGCCGTGGGCGCCGGTTCCAGCTGCTGCCCGCCGAGGACCCGCGCGCCGGCCTCGGCCACGAACGCCACGTGGGCGGCGTCGTGGGCCTTCCACTGCTCGTCGGTCATCGCGTCCCACTGCTGCGCGTCGCCGTAGATGAGGATCATGTACTTGGCCATGTCTGGCATCCCATCGTGTGCTGGCCCCCGTCGGTGGTGGCCACTACCTAGACGACGAGTTCGCGGAGCCCCGGATCGACAGCCTGGCGAAATTTCTCCGTTCGAACCCGGCGCGGCCGTCGGCCTCAACAGCAGTCCCTAGGCCACTCCGGTCAGGTACATCCGACGTCGTCGAGGCTCGAACTTCTCGATCGCGTACCGCAGCATGACCCGTGGCATGACCTGGTAGCGCCCGGCGAGGAACCGCTCCGCCGCCGCCCGGTCACGGTTGCCCACCTCGCGCAGCATCCAGCCCACCGCCTTCTGCACGAGGTCGTGGGGGTCGCGCAGGAGCTGGTCGCCGAGCCGGAAGGTCCACTGGAAGTCGCCGGCCCTGATGAAGGCGAACGTCGCCATGATCGCGATGCGCCGGTCCCACACGAGGCTCGACGCGGCCAGCCGATCCAGGACGCCGCGGTCCTTGTCGAGCAGCCAGGGCCCGACGATGTACGGCGCGGACGAGTCCACCAGATCCCAGTTGTCGATGCGGTCGGTGTTGGCCAGGACGATGTCGAAGATCTGGCCCCGGGCCTGCTCGTCGCCCTTGGCGAACTTGCGCACCAGGACGAACAGCGCCGTCAGCCTCTCCTCGTGTACGTCGCCGGCCAGCAGGTCCGCCGTTGCCGACAGAGGAAGATCGCGCCAGTACCGGGCGGCCACCTTGCGCTGTTGTGGCACGGAGACGCCGATGGCGCGGTCGCCCTCGGCGTACCCGCCCGGGGTCATCTGGAGAAACCGGCTCGACGCCGCCGCTCGGTGCGGGTCGGCGAGGCTGGCGAGCTCGGCACGGACGTCGGCGATCGTGGCCATCACCGCCCAACCTACCGGGACCGCCGGGCCGGCCATGACCTCCGACCGAGCCCTGGCGGTTCGGCAGCTTCCGGCACCGACGGCGGTGCCGCCTCCGTGAGTCTCACGGCGGCGGCACCGCCGGTCGGGTGGTGGTACGGGTCAGTTGCGGGTGGACCAGCGCTGGTTCTGTTGCCCGTTGCAGGCCCAGAGGAGGAGCTTGGTGCCGTTGGCGGTCCCGGCGCCGCTGGCGTCGAGGCAGAGCCCGGACTGGACGCCGGTGATGGTGCCGTTGGAGTTGATGTTCCATTGTTGGTTGGTGCCGCTGTGGCAGTCCCAGATGATGGCCTGGGTGCCGTTGGTGGTGCCCTGGCCGCTGGCGTCGAGGCACTTGTTGCCCAGCACCTGCAGTTGTTTGCCGGCGGTGTGGGTCCAGCGTTGGGCGGTGTTGCTGGTGCAGTCCCAGAGTTGGACCTGGGTGCCGTTGGTGGTGGTGCCGTTCGGCACGTCAACGCAGCGGTTGGACTGGCCACCGACGAGCTGGACGCCCTGTTGCGGGTTACCAACGGCCGGCGCGTACCCGGCGGCGGCGATGTTGGCCTGCACCGCGTCCTCGGTCGCCGCGGTCGGGTAGCCGGAGGTCATCACGCCCTCGTAGAAGGTGCCGCGGGCAGTGTTGCTGTTGTCGCCGCCGATGCCGAGCAGGATGGCGCCTTCCTTCTTCATCGGGTGGTAGCCGTTGGGGCGGCGTCCGTCGAAGTAGTTCGTCAGGCCGCCGGCCTGGGCGTTGCCGCCCCGGATCGCCCAGTGGTTCGGTTCGCCCTTGACGATGGCGGTCACGAAGCGGTGGTTGATGGGCGCCATGGGGTTGTATCGCGGGTTCACTCCGGAGAAGAGTCCCCATTCCATGTCCATCATGATCCAGGGGCCGTTGCCGTCGCCGTAGCCCCACACTTTGTTGTTGCCGAAGTAGATGGTCTCCATGATGCCGATGTCGTCGGCCATGGCGTTCGTCTGCGCGTTGCCGTAGTCGAAGCAGCACCCGTTGTTGTAGTGCGTGCCGTCGAGGACGGCGTACATGCCCTCGGGCTGGTCGCCGGTCGCGATGCCGTTGGTGTTGTTGTTGCGGTAGCCGGTGCCCGGAGGGATGTAGACGCCGTACGCCTTCTGGCCGCCGATCGTGACCGGTGCCGCCTTCGCGTCGGCAAGGTTGTCCGACCCGCCAGGCCCGGGGCCCGGCACGCCGCCACCCAAGGCCTGGGTGAGCCGGTTGTTGCGGCCGGACTGGTCGTAGATGATCGTGATGACGCAGTTGGTGTTGGCGCAGAACGTGTCCTGGGTGGCGGCGTTGACGTAGCCGCCCTCGCTCAGCACGCCGACGTCGCGGGTGGTGTTGTCCGACGAGCGGCGAACCTGGTAAAGCGGGCCGTTGTACGCGCCGTACAGCGCGCGGGTGGTGCTGTGCGCGGCGACGCACGGGGTGCCACCCGAGGCGTAGATGTCGCACGGTCCCGTGCCGGCGGCGCGGGCGACACCCGGCGCGTCCGAGACCACGTAGATACTGGCGCCTACAGCGAGAACCAGCAGGGTTCCCGTCGCGGCGAGCAGACGACTCAGTCGTCTCTTCACATTCATCGGATCCTCTCGGCGGTGAGGTGGAGCGCGGTGGTGGGGTGGGGCCCGACGTCACACGTCATACCTGTTTACATTAATGCTCGTCCATTCGTTGCGCCACCGTCGGTCGTCCGCCCCGCTGGTCGCGGAACCTGCTGGCTCGGGCTGGGGTTTCCGGACGGATATGCTCGTCAGGGAATGATGGTGCGTGCCCGTGTCGGGGCAAGAATCGATTCGAGGGCGCGGCATGAACATCGGGGAGATCGCCCGCCGGGCGGGGGTGTCCCGCAGCACCGTCTCCTACGTCCTGAGCGGGAAACGGACCGTCTCGGCGGGGACCCGGCAGCGGATCCAGGCGGTCATCGACGAGCTGGACTACCGACCGAACGCCAGCGCCCGCGCGCTCAAGGAGGGTCGCACCCGCACCCTCGGGCTGGTGATCCCCCCGGCCAGCCAGCGGTTGACCGACATGCAGTTGGGCTTCGTCGCCAGTGTCGTCGAGGCGGCCGCGCGCCACGATCTCGACGTGCTGCTGTCCCCGTCCGGGGGTGACCACGACCGGTCGTTCGAGCGGATCGTCACCGGGCGCCGGGTGGACGGGGTGGTCCTGATGGAGATCCGCCTGGAGGACGACCGGGTGACCCGCCTGACCAAGACTGGTCTGCCGTTCGTCACGATCGGGCGGATCGCCGAGCCGCACGACATGAGCTGGATCGACATCGACTATTCCGGGCTGATCGCCCGCTGTGTGCACCACCTGGCCGACTTGGGGCACCGGCACGTGGCCCTGGTCAACCGCTCCGCCGAGTTGGTGGCAGCGGGTTACGGCCCCAGCCATCGAGCGCTCACCGGTTTCCGGGCGGCGGCGGCGGACCGGGGGCTGACCGGCGTGGAGGTCTGCTGCGGCGACGACACGGCCTCCGGCGAGGCGTGCGTGGAACAGCTGCTCGTGACACATCCCGACGTCACGGCCATCGCCACCATCAACGAGGCCGCGCTGCCCGGCATGCAGCGCGCGCTGACCGGCGCCGGTCTGTCCGTGCCGCGGGACTTCTCCGTCACCGGCGTCGCCGCCCAGCACTGGGCGGAGGACTTCCGCCCGCCGTTGACCGCCGCGGACGTCCCAATGGTCGAGATGGGCGCCGAGGCGGTGTCGCTGTTGCTGGAGAGCATCGCCGCCCCGGGCGCCGTGCCACGGCACCGGCTGTACAGCCCGCCCATCTCGCTGCGCCTGAGCACCGGGCCGGTCCGGGGCCGCGGAGCCGACGCGGCTACCTCCTCGTGACCCGCCGTTCCTCCTGACCGGCGGCGAGGATGAGATAGCTGCTGGCGGTCCAGGTGTACGCGCGGTCCCGGAGCCCGGCCCCGGTTTCGGCGTCGAAGTTCTCCGCGAACCCGGACTTCTCACACAGCGCGAGGAAGCGTCGGCTGATCTCGTCGGCGACCCTGGTCTGCCCGGCCCGCCGCAGGCCGTCCTCGACCAGCACGGTGGAGGGCGCCCAGATCGGGCCACGCCAGTAGCCGTCGGCGAGATAGTGCGCCGAGTCGACCGGCTCGGTGGCCAACCCGTGCGTGGTCAGGTGGGTTTCGACGCCCCGGGCCAGTGCGACGGCGACCGGAGCGGGTAGGTCGGCACCGAGCGCGACGGGCATCAGGTCGAGCAGGCTCCGACTCGTCCGCCGCTGGCCGGTGTGCGGGTTGCGGGCGGCGAAGCGTTCGCCGTCCCACAGGTCCCGCAGCATGGCGCCATGGACCCGGTCGGCCTCCCGGGACCACTGGTCGGCGGGCTCACCCAGCTCGGTGGCGAGGGCGGCGAGGCAGCGAAGCTGGGACACCAGGAACGCGGCCAGGTCGGCCGTCTGGAGGACCCGGCTGCCGTCGAAGGTGGTCGCGTTGTCCCAACCGCTGTCGTTGCCGTGCTGGTAGTGGGGCAGCTCCTGGCCGGGGGCCCGACGGGCGTCGAGCCAGAACCGGGTCCAGCGGGCCAGCCGGTCGTACGTCTGCGCCAGTGCCGCCCGGTCCAGTGGCTGGGGAAGGCGTCGACGCAGGTGGTGCAGGGCCCAGCCGTGGATGGGAGGCTTGACGTAGTTGTGCAGGACCTCGGAGTGCGTGACCGAGTCGGGGAGCGCGCCGGCCTCGTCCTGGTGGTCGAAGGGCAGGTGGAACTGGTGCCAGGCCAGCTCCGGCTCGCCGGCGGCCAGGGCGATCGCGTTGAAGCAGTGGTCCCAGCTCCACACCTTGTCCATCCAGTGCTTGGACATCAGGACCGCGGGGCGGGTGACGAAGCCCGCCGGGCCGACGGTGGCCGACCACAGCACGTAGGCGGCCAGCTCGGCGGCCGGGGTCTCCGCGCCACGCCACGGCGCGACCGCGTCGACGAACGCGGTGAACTCGGCGACCCGGTCGCGGCACAGCTGGTCGAAGGTGGCGGATCCGACGTACGGGCGGCGGGCGGTGGCGTACTCCTCGATCGCGATCTCCCAGGGCTGGTCGCCGGGGAGGTCGACGTGTCGGTCCGCGGTGCCGAGCGCCTCGACACCGTCGGTGCGCTGGAGCGCACCGGAGAGCACGGTGATCCGGTAACGGCGCCCGGTCTCGTACGAGGTGAACACGTGGGAGCCGTCGACCGGATCGTGGTAGAGGTAGGTGCCGCTGAACGGGGTGAGGGTGGCGGCGGCCGCGGCCACCCGCAGGCCGAGCCGTCGGCCCCGGATCCGCAGGGTGTCCGGCCCGTCGTAGACCGCCTCGATCCGGTCGGCGCCGTTTCGCCAGGTCAGCAGCGCGGGTGTGGCGACGACAGTGGTGCCGGCGACCGCGGGGGAGAGCCGGAGCACGGCGTGGAGCCCGGTCTGGTGGGAGACCAGGTGCAGATCGTCGGCGTACGTCTTCTCGGCTACCACCGGGGAGATGTTGAACCAGGATCCTCGGTAGCTGAACGGGATGTCCTGGACGGGGAACTCCGGACCGGACGGGACGACGGTCATGGGTGGCGGGTGCCTTTCTGTGCTGCGGGTGGTCAGTCCTTGACGGCGCCGGCGGTCACGCCCATCGAGACGTAGCGCTGGGCCAGGATGAGCAGCACCGCGGCGGGGATGGAGGCGACGACAGCGGTGGCCATGATGGCGTTCCACTGCTGGTTGTTGTTGCCGATGTAGTGGTAGATGCCGAGGGTGATGGGCTGCCGGTCGCCGCCACCGGCGAGTGTCGAGGCGAAGATGAAGTCCGACCACGACCACAGGAACGCGAACAGCGACACCGTGACGATCGAGTTGCGGCTGATCGGGAGCACGACCGACCAGAAGGTCCGCAGCCGGCTGGCGCCGTCGACGACGGCGGCCTGGAGCAGCTCGTCGGGGATCCCGGACATGAAGGCCGTGAAGATCAGCACGCCGAACGGCACCGCCAGTGTCGAGTCGGCCAGGATCAGGCCGGGCAGCGTGTTGAGAATGCCGAGACTGAGATAGATGGCGTAGAAGCCCATCGCCATGATGATGCCCGGGATCATCTGCGCGATCAGCAGGACGAAGCTCAGTGCGGTGCCGCCGGGTGGCCGCAGCTTCGCCAGCGCGTAGCCGGCGGGGGCGGCCAGCGCCACGGTGAGCACCACCGTGCCGAGACCGACCAGGAAGCTGGTGCCGAGGTACGGCAACTGTTGGTCGAGGACGGCCCGGTAGCCGTCCAGCGTGCCGTTGGTCGGGAACAGGTGCGGCGGGCTGGCCCGCATGTCCTGGTCCCGGGTGAACGACACGTTGATCATCCAGTAGACGGGGAAGAGCATCAGCCCGGTCAGCACCAGGCCGACGGCGGTCTTCCACCAGACCCGGGGAGTGGAGGTGGTCATGACAGGTTCTGCCTCCGCTGGATCCTGATGTAGACGAGCCCGGCGACCAGGGCCATCACGATGAGCAGGTTGCCGACGGCCGCACCCGGACCGAACTCGGGCAGCAGGTTGCCGAAGCCGAGTCGGTACGACCAGGTCGCGAGCGTCGCGGAGGAGTCGCTCGGCCCACCCTTGGTCATGATCCAGATGATGTCGAAGACCTTCAGCGTGTAGACCAGCCCCAGCAGCAGCGTGATCGCGGAGACGGGGCGCAGCAGCGGGAAGGTGATCCCCCAGAACCGTTGCCAGCTCGACGCGCCGTCCAGCGCGGACGCCTCGTACATCTCGACCGGGATCGCCTGTAGCCCGCTGTACAGGACCACCAGGTTGAACGGGATGCCGATCCAGATGTTGGCGATGATCACCGAGGTGAGCGACCAGCCCGGCGAGGTGAGCCAGTTGACCTGGTCGATCCCCACGACGCCGAGTGCCGCGTTGACCAGCCCCGAATCGCTGTTGAGCAGCCACGACCAGGTCGAGGCCGAGACGATCAGCGGCAGCAGCCACGGTACGAGGAACAGCGCCCGCAACGTGGCGGACAACGGGAAGTGCTGGTGGAAGAAGAGCGCCAGCGCCATGCCGATGCTGAACTGGAAGACGAGCGACGCGGCAGTGAAGGTCAGGGTGTGCGCCAGGGTGGATCCGAACGCCGGGTCGGTCAGGACCGTCCGGTAGTTGTCGAAGCCAGCGAAGGGCGCACCGCCCTGCACGAACGAACGGACCGTGTACTCGCGCAGGCTCAGGTCGAGGTTGCGATAGAGCGGGTAGGCGTAGAAGGCCGACAGGTAGAGGGTGACGGGCGCCAGGAAGGCCCACGCGAGCCATCGGCTGGGCCGGCGGGTGCGGGACGGGGGAGGCCCGGGCGGGGCGGCCTTGGCCGCCCCGCCCTGGTCCGGTGCGGCAGTGGAGCTGGGTGTCGTGGGGAGCATGGTGTCGGTTCGGCGCGGCTACCTGGTCGCGGCCTGGGCGGCGGTCAGCGCGTCCTTCGGTGACTTCCCACCGCTGAGGGCCGCCTGCACCGCGGTCCACAGGGATTCCGAGATCTTCGGGTACTTCGTACCGAGGTTGTCACCGGTGCGACCCTTGGCTGCCCGGACCGCCTCCACCCAGACCTTGAGCTTGGGGTCCGCGGTCGCCTGTCGATCCTGCACGGCGGCGACGGGCGCGACGTAGGACAGCGTGGTGTCGGTGGTGAGGAGGTTGTCGGCGTTGGTGAGGCAGGCGACGATCTTCTGCGACGTCTCGTACCTGCTGGTCTTCTTCTGCACCGGGATGGAGACGAACTCACCGCCGGTGGGCGCCGGTGCCGGGCCGCCCGCGTTGGCCGGGATCGCGATGGTGCCGTAGGAGAAGCCGAGCTTCTCCGCGTTGGCGAGCTGCCAGGTGCCGTTCTCGGCGAACGCGAAGTCGCCGGTGGCGAACTCCTGCCAACTCGTGGTCTGGGTGTTGTTGATGACCGAGTTGGGGGCGAGGCCCTGCCGGAGCCAGTCGGTCCAGAGCGTCAACGCGGACACCGACTGCGGCGAGTCCAGGCTGGTCAGCTGGGCTCCCGACCCCCAGAACCAGGGCAGGAACTGGAAGCTGCCCTCCTCGGTGCCGATCGCGGAGAAGGTGATGCCCTTCTTCCCCTTGGCCTTGACCTTGGTCAGTGCCGTGGTCAGCGACGCCCAGTCCTTGATCGAGGCCGGATCGACGCCGGCGGCGGTCAGCAGGTCCTTGTTGTAGTAGAGGGCGAGGGTGTTCGCCCCGATCGGCACCCCGTACGTCTTGCCCGCGCTCTGACCGGCGCCGAGCAGGTTCGGGGCCATGGCCGAGACGTCGAGCTTGTTGTCCTCGGTGGTGGTGAGCGCGCCGGCCTCGGCCAGTGTCGAGATGACCGGGTTGTCCACGATCAGCACGTCCGGCGAGTTGCCCTGCTGGGCGGCGAGCAGCGCCTTGTTGGTCAGGTCGGTGGTGTCGTAGCCGGTCCGCTCGACAGTCGCCGCCCCCGCCGAGGTGCCGCACTTCTTGAGCAGTGCGACCCACTCGGAGTCGTTGGCGAACTGCGGGTACGGGTCCCAGACGAGGTACGCGCCGCCGCCGTCGCCGGACCCTCCGTCGGACGACGAGCAGGCACTGCCTGTCACTGCGGCGAGCGCTATCACGGCGACGGCGGCCAGGCGCCGTCGACGACTGAATCCTGTCATGTGGTGCCTCACTTCAGTCGATGTCAGGTGGGGTGTGCGGGTTGACCGTCGCGGGTCGGACGTCGTCCGACCATGAGGCGAACCGATTCGACAAATCGGTTCGCACGAAGATAGGTCCGCCCCTGGCGCCTGGTCAAGAGATGCGCGGAGGTTCTGAAGGTTGCGCTGTGAAACGCCACCTTCACCGGGTCGTCACTTCATTGACATCGTTCAGTTCCTGGTCCTACGATCCGTGCGAATCGATTCGCAAGCTGCCCTCCGGAGAGCGTCCCCCGCGCCCCACCAAGGAGCCGCCCGTGAAAACCCCGTCCCCCGGCAGGCCGGGCCGAGCCCGCGCGCTCGCCGCCCGACTCGTGGTTGGCCTGCTCGCCGCCACCGCCGCCGTAACCGTCGCCGCGCCCCCGGCGCAGGCCGCCAACGAGTCGATAAGCGTCAACTTCGCCACGGACAACGGCGCGCCGACCTACCGCGCGTCCGGCTGGATCTACGGCATGACCGAGAACGCCAGCGGTCCGGCGGACCACTTCTACCGAGACGTCAAGTTCCAGGCCATGCGGGCCGGCGGCGCGCAGCTGCCCGGCAGTGGCTGGGTCGGCGGCACGTACGACCGCCGGTGGAACTCCACACTCGCCCAGGCGCGTCGGACCACCGCCCTCGGCGGAAAGTTCATCATCCTGCCGCACGACCTGTGGGGTGCCGACGGCGCCGGGATCTCGCGCTTCCCCGGCGACAACGGCAACTGGACCGACTACGACAACTTCCTGACCCGGCTCATCAGCGACGTCCGGGCCTCCGGACTGAGCGTGCAGTGGGACATCTGGAACGAACCCAACATCACCATCTTCTGGAACCGCCCGATCTCCCAGTACCTCGAACTGTGGCGCCGCACCTACCAGCGCATCCGGACGGAGTTCCCCAGCCAGCTCATCGTCGGGCCGAGCTGTGCCTGCGTCCCGTCGACGAACCACGCCTTCTGGAACCAGTACCTGGACTTCGTCCGCTCGACCAACACGGTGCCGGACATCATCAGTTGGCACTCACTGCCGGGTGACCCGGTCGCGAACGTCGCCGCCGCCAACGCCACCCTCGATCCGCGCGGCATCGCCCACCCGCGGCCCTACCAGATCAACGAGTACGGCGCGCCCGACGAGCAGAACCCGGCCGACGGTGCCTGGTACATCGCCCGTCTGGAGCGGGCCCGCGCCGACGGCCTCCGGGCGAACTGGGCCAGCGGCGGCAGCCTGCACAACGACCTGGGCAACCTGTTGATCCGCAACTCGGCCGGGCAGCACCAGCCCAAGGGTGAGTGGTGGAACTACCGCTTCTACGCCTCCCAGACCGGGCAGATCGTCGGGGTCACCCCCAGCCAGTCGTACGACGCGTACGCCACGAAGGCGGACGGCGTGGCCAAGATCCTGATCGGCGGTGGTCGGACCACCGGGAACCTGACCGTCAACCTGCAGGGTCTGGACACCACCAGCGGCATCGTGCAGAACAACCAGGTCCGGGTGCTCACCCAACGCATCCCGCACAACAACGGTGGTGCCGTGCCGGGGCCGATCACGGTCTCGAACAGCGTGGTCGGCGTGTCAAACAACAACGCCACAGTGACCCTGCCGTACACCAACCAGACCGATACCTACGCCGTCACCCTGCTGCCCCCGTCGGATGGTGGCTTCCAGTCGGTGGCGGTGGCCCAGCACTCCCAGCAGTGCCTCAACAACACCGGCCTGAGCACCGCCGACGGCAACGGCCAACAGCAGAACTACTGCGACGGCGGCGACCAGCAGCTCTGGAACTTCCGCCCGGTCGCGGGGGTGGCCAACACCTACACCGCGGTCAACCAGCAGAGCGGCAAGTGCCTCGAGGTCAACGGGGCGTCCACCGCCGACGGTGCTGCCGTGAGCCAGCGGACCTGCCTGAACAGCTCGAATCAGCAGTTCACCCTCCGCAGGGTGACCTACTCGGGCAACGACTCGCACGACTACCAGCTGGTTGCCCGACACAGCGGCAAGTGTGTGGATGTCAACGGCGTTTCCACGGCGGCTGGCGCAACTGTCATCCAGTGGACCTGCAAGGCGGTCAACCAGAACGGCTCGTTGAACCAGACCTGGCGGCTCCTGGGGCGGTAGTCGTCCCGGGGGCAGGTGACGCGCTGGCTGTCGGCCCCGGCAGTCAGCGCGTCACCGAACACCACATTCATTGACATGAATAAAACAAAGGTCATACGATTCGCTGATTCGATTCGCCCTCGCCACCACCGCCCGTGGCGCGTCGACGCGACCCCCCTGCGCTTCCACGACTCCGAGGAGCCACCGCGTGCGAACCCCGTCCCGTAGTGGGCCAGGAACAGCCCACGACCTCATCCCGAGACGCCAACGCGTCCGACGTTTGACCCTCCTGGCCGGCGCCCTGGCCGGGGTGCTCGTCGTCGTCGGCGTCGGTGTCGGCACCAGCCCCACCAGTTCGCCCTTCGCCGCCGAGGCCGCCGCGGCGGCCACCATCCAGCCGGGGCAGAGCACCCCGGTCGTCGGCACGCCGTCCGGCCGCTGTCTCGAAGTGCCCAACTCCAGCACCACCAACGGCACCCAGGCGCAGCTCTGGGACTGCAACGGCGCCGCCGGCCAGACCTGGACCTGGACGTCGAGCAAGCAACTCCAGGTGTACGGCAACAAGTGCCTGGACGCCTCCGGCCGGGGCACCACCAACGGCACCCAGGCGATCATCTGGGACTGCAACGGCCAGAACAACCAGCAGTGGAACGTCAACAGCAACGGCACCATCACCGGCGTGCAGTCCGGGCTCTGCCTCGACGCCAACGGCGCCGCCACCGCGAACGGCACCAAGATCATCCTCTGGGCCTGCAACGGTGGCGCCAATCAGCAGTGGGCCTCGCCGAACACGCCGCCGACCTCCGTACCGCCGACCTCCGCACCGCCGACCAGCCCGCCGCCGAGCGGCTCGCGCCCGTGCGACATCTACGCCTCCGGCGGCACGCCGTGCATCGCGGCGCACAGCACGACCCGGGCCCTCCTCGCGTCGTACGCCGGCAACCTCTACCAGGTGCGACGCTCGTCGGACAACACGACCCGCAACGTCGGGCTGACCGGCACGGGCGGCACCGCCAACGCGGCGACGCAGGACTCGTTCTGCGCCGGCACCACCTGCGTGATCACCGTGGTCTACGACCAGTCCGGGCGCGGCAACGACCTGTGGTACCAGGGGTCCAGCGTGGTTCCGGGCAGCCCGCAGAGCAGGCCGGCGGTCGCGACGACCGAGTCGCTGAGCGTGGGCGGCGCCAAGGCGTACTCGCTCTACATCAACCCCGGCAACAGCTACTGGCGTGACGGGCACCTCACCGGGGTGCCGACCGGCGCCGCGCCCGAGGGCATGTACATGGTCACCAGCGGCACCCACGTCAACAGCGGCTGCTGCTTCGACTACGGCAACAGCGAGACGACGCGCAAGGCCGACGCCGCCGGTGCGATGGACGCCATCAACTTCAGCAAGCAGTGTTGGTTCGGCGGCTGCTCGGGCAGCGGCCCGTGGGTGCAGGCAGACCTCGAGTGGGGTCTCTTCCCCGGCGGCAGCCAGAGCTGGAACCCGAACCAGCGCGCCTTCACCAGCAAGTTCGTCACCGCAACGCTGAAGAACAACGGCACGTCCCGCTTCGCCATCAAGGGCAGCGACGCCACGTCCGGCAGCCTCTACACGCTGTACGACGGCTCGCTCCCGCCGGGCTACAGCCCGATGAAGAAGCAGGGTGCGATCATCCTGGGCAGTGGCGGTGACTGCTGCAAGCCCGACGGCGGCGCGAACCTGAGCGCCGGCACCTTCTACGAGGGGGCCATGGTCGCCGGGTACCCGTCCGACGCGACCGAGGCCGCGGTGCAGGCCAGCATCGTGAGCGCCGGCTACCGGTAGCCCGACCACACGTGCGCCGGTCACCACGAGCTGGTGACCGGCGCACGTGCTCGTCGATGCCGCCCGGTGTCAGGCCACCGAGCAGGAGGCGCCGTTGAGGGTGAACGAGGTCGGTTTGGCGGTGTTACCGGTGTGCGTGGCCTGGAAGCCCACGGTCACTGATCCGTTGCTGGGGATGCCGCCGTTGTATGCGACGTTCCTGGCCGTCACCTGTCCGGAGTTCGGGGAGTAGGAGGCGTTCCAGCCCGACGTGATGGTCTGCCCGCCGGGCAGGGTGAACACCAGGGACCAGCCGTTGACGGCGCTGGTGCCGGTGTTGGTGACGGTGATGTTCTCGGTCAGCCCGTTGTTCCAGGCGTTGACGGCGACTGTCACCCGGCAGGCACCGGAGTCCGGCGGCGGCGTGGTCGGGTTGGGCGGTGGCGTGGTCGGGTTGGGCGGTGGCGTGGTCGGGTTCGGGGGTGGCGTGGTCGGGTTCGGGGGTGGCGTCGTCGGGTTGGGCGGGCTGGTCAGGCCGAAGAACCCGATGGCGGACGCGGCCATGCCGCTGGCGGGCAGGCTGTGCCCGGCGCCCTGGATGCTGTACGCCTCGACCTGAACCGTGCCGCTGCTGTCGGCGTACCTGCGCCGGTTCCAGTTCGGCTGCGGCGTGTCGGTGGAGGTGGGTGTCTGGCTCAGCCCGAACACGTTCGTCCACTGCTCGATCGTCTCCTGCAGCAGCGAGTACGGCACGAGGGTGTCGTTGGTGCCGTGCCACAACTGGACGCGCGGGCGGGGCCCGGAGTAGCCGGGGTACGCCTGGCGGACCGCGTCGCCCCACTGTTGCGGCGTGCGGTTCATGTTTCCGCCGGTGCACTGGCTGCTGGTGGGTGGGAAGTCGGCCGCGTTGGCGAAGCAGTTGTACGGCACCCCCATGAACGCGGCGCCGGCCTTGAACACGTCGGGGTAGAGAGCCAGCATGTGGTTGGTCATCATGCCGCCGGAGGAGCTGCCGGTGGCGTAGACCCGGTCCGGGTCGGCGGCGTACTGCTGTTGCACGTGCCGGACCATCGAGATGATCGACACCGGGTCGCTGCCGCCGCCACGCCGCTTGGCCGCGTCCGACCAGACGTCGAAGCAGTTGCCGAACCCGGCCTGCTGGGTCGCGGACGGGTAGATGACGATGAACCCGTACCGGTCGGCCAGGCTGGCGAACTCGCTGCCGGAGTAGAAGCCGGGGCCGGACCCGCCGCAGCCGTGCATGGCCACGATCGTCGCCGGCCGGGCCGGGCGGTTGTCCGGCACGTAGACGTGCATGCGCATCCGGCCGGGGTTGTCACCGAAGCTCGTCACCTCGGTCAGCGATGCCGCGTACGCGGGTTGGATCGCGGGGATGGCCAGGCCGGCCGCCACCAGTGACATGGCCAGGGTGAGCAGCAGTTTCCTTCTGATTCTCAACGGACGACTCCTTCGATTGCCTGTGCAGGCTGTGGTCGGCCGCGCGATCCGGTCGCGGGTGTGCCCGATGCCCGCGGTGACCGCGCGATGCCCGCTACCGGTGGCTCGCCGTGCCCGACTGGAGGACCGCATCGCGTGACGATTAGTGTTCCCCTCGGACCAACAAGTGTCAATCGATGTACTTCTATCGAGGATTGGCCGTACCGGCCGGATCGACAGCGGTCCGTCTACAGTCGTCGTACCGTCCCTGAAGAGCACGGAGCGTCTGTGGCAAGCCCCTTCGACATCGACGAGATCTATCCCGACGACGGAGACCACCCGCTCCGGCTGCCCCGACGTCAGGTCGGCAACTCGCCGCAGGGCGTCGCGGTGACCCTGCTGGCTGACTACACCCTGCGAACCCGTGCCGCGCTCCCGTCCGCCGCCATCGTCGCGCTGCTGGCGGAGACCGGGGTGACCACGGCGGGCGCGCGTACCGCGATCAGTCGGCTGGCCCGCCGCGGTGTCCTGGAGGGCAGCCGGCTGGGCCGGCGTAGCTCCTACCGGCTCAGCCGCGCGGCCGCCGCCAACCTCTCCGCTGGCGGCCACTGGATCCTCGCCTCGACCAGCTCGACGGTGCCGTGGGACGGGTGCTGGACCGTCGTCGCCTTCTCGCTGCCGCAGCAGCTGAGCACGCAGCGACGGGCCCTGCGTGCGCAGCTGCGGTGGCTCGGCTACGCGCCGTTGTACGACGGGCTGTGGATCTCGCCGGACGACCTGACCCCGGCGGCCCGGGCGCAGCTCGACCAGCTCACCCTCGGCGCCGTCACGGTGTTCCGTGGCCGGCAGACCGCACTGGAGTCGGCCATCCACCGTGCCCCGATCGAGGCCTGGGACATCGAGGCGATCACCCGCAGTTATCGGGCGTTCCTCCAGCGCTGGACACCGGTGTTGCCCCGGGTGGCGGCCGGGGAGATCGACGGTGCGGCCGCGGTGCGGGCCCGCACCGAGGTCATGGACACCTTCCGGCGTTTTCCCGTCCTCGATCCGCAGCTGCCGGTGGAACTCCTGCCGAAGAAGTGGCTCAGGAGGCCGGCGCGGGAGTTGTTCGGGGCCGTCTACGACGGCCTCGCGGCACCCGCCGAGCGGCACGTCCGGGCCGTCGTCACGCGGTTCACCGACGACGAGCAACCGGGCATCGAGGCCCACACCACCGCCGACATCCTCGCCGGAGTACGTCTCGACGAGGGCCCGGCGGGTCCGGCGCACGGCGGAGCCGTCTGTTGACGCTGGGTCACGCCGCGCTGTTCTGTGAGCGATAACAGTTTCACCGGGAAACGCGCGTCCGCGAGGTGCCGGTGACGCCGATCAGCCCCTGGCCAGGGCTGCGCTCAGGATGGCGATGACGAGGCAGGCGGCGGCGGAACCCGACCCCCACTGCATCGATCCGGGCGTATGTTACGTCTTGACGAACGGCATGTTATCGCTCACCCTCGATATTGAGGACGCCAGCGATGGCTCACCGGGCGGGCCGCTGTCGCACCTCACGATCACGACGTCCCCCAGGGCATGCGGACGTCAATCGAGCACCCTCGGCAGCGGCGTCAGCCCGCCGGACGACAGGTGTCAGCACGCCCGTCGACGCGGTCGACACCGACAGCACCGCCGCCAACCGCTCTGCGCGCGTCGTGATCATGGCCCGGACCGACTCTGGCAAGAAAGTGGCACGTCACCACCACCGTTGCGACCACCACTGAGAAGGAACCACATGAAACCCAAGAGAACTCTGCTGGCGGCGGCGTCCCTCGCCGTCGCACTGACCGCGGGCATGACGGCGGTGCTCGCCCCCACGGCCAGCGGCGCCGGAACGACCCTGAAGGCGGCGGCGGCCGAGAAGGGCCGCTACTTCGGCGCGGCCGTCGCGGGGCAAAAGCTCTCCGACAACCAGTACGTGACGATCCTGAACCGCGAGTTCAACAGTGTCGTGGCCGAGAACGACATGAAGTGGGACGCGACCGAGCCGCAGCAGGGTCGATTCGTCTACACCGGTGGTGACCGGCTGGTCGCGCACGCGCAGGCCAACGGCCAGAGTGTGCGGGGCCACGCGCTGTTGTGGTATCAGCAGCAGCCGGTTTGGGCGCGGGACATGTCCGGCAGCGCGTTGCGCAGCGCGATGATGAACCACGTCACGCAGGTCGCGACCCACTTCAAGGGCAAGATCTACGCGTGGGACGTGGTGAACGAGGCGTTCGCCGACGGTAACAGCGGTGCACGGCGTGACTCGAACCTGCAGCGTACCGGCAACGACTGGATCGAGGCGGCGTTCCGGGCGGCGCGGGCGGCGGATCCGGCTGCGAAGTTGTGTTACAACGACTACAACACCGACGGGATCAACGCGAAGTCGACCGGGATCTACAACATGGTGCGGGACTTCAAGTCCCGTGACGTGCCGATCGACTGCGTGGGCTTCCAGTCGCACCTGGGCACGTCGTTGTCCAGTGACTACCAGGCCAATCTGCAGCGTTTCGCCGATCTCGGCGTGGACGTGCAGATCACCGAGCTGGACGTGATGACCGGCGGCAACCAGGCCAACATCTACGCCGGGGTCACCCGGGCCTGCCTGGCCGTTGCGCGCTGCACCGGCATCACCACCTGGGGCGTGCGCGACAGCGACTCCTGGCGCGGCGACGACAACGCCCTGCTCTTCGACCGGTCGGGCAACAAGAAGGCCGCGTACAACTCCGTCCTGGACACCCTCAACGGCGGCTCGACCCCGCCCACCACGCCCCCGCCGGGCACCGGCGTGGACACCAGCGCCTGGTACGTGTTGCTCAACCGCAACAGCGGCAAGGCGCTGGACGTGTACGCCTCGGCCACCAACGACGGCGCCCGGATCAGCCAGTGGTCACGGAACAACGGCGCCAACCAGCAGTGGCAGTTCACCGACTCCGGCGGTGGCTTCTACCGGGTGAAGTCCCGGCTCTCCGGCAAGGTCCTCGACGTCAGCGGCCGCTCCACCGCCGACGGCGGCGCGATCGTGCAGTGGTCCGACAACAACGGCACCAACCAGCAGTTCCGGCTCGCCGAGTCGAGCGGCGGCTACGTGCGCCTGATCAACCGCAACAGCAACAAGGCCGTGGAGGTGCAGGGCTCGTCCACCGCGGACGGCGGCAACATCGTGCAGTACGCCGACTGGGGTGGAAACAACCAACAGTGGCAGCTGGTCCGCATCGGATAACAGCCGTCGCGAGGCAGCTCGGTAACCGTGGTGGCCCGTCCCGTCCAGCGGGGCGGGCCGCCACGGCATCAGCTGGCTGTGCAGCTCAGGGCTGGGTTTCGCCGCCGCCGATGTCCCCTGGTCTGGGCCCGTGTTGGTGGCCTGGCGCCGGTGCCGGGCAGCCGATCCCGATAGACGTCGGTCGTTTGACGTATGACGTTGTGGGCGCTAATTTTCCCCACGCGGGCGGCGCGGCCGCAAGGTCGACTGCCGGCACGGCCGGGCAGGTGCACCGGTGGCCGCATCCCGCCCGCACCCCCCGACGTGCCGACGCCACCACCAGACGCTGGCACGCACCCCCAGGGCCACGCGCGTGCGTTCCGCTCGTGGGTGACCCCGATAAAAGGAGTGGACCATGAATGCCATCGGTGAGGTTCGTCCCGCCTCTCCACCGAGACGTCGCTGGCGGTCCGGCTTGGCTGCGGCGGCGGCAGCGATCATGGCGGCCGGCACGCTCGTCGCGGTCAACGCGGCGCCCGCGGCGGCGGCGACGGTGGACACCAGCGCCTGGTACGTCCTGGTCAACCGCAACAGCGGCAAGGCGTTGGATCTGGTCTCCTCGGCCACCAACGACGGCGCCCGGATCAGCCAGTGGACGCGCAACAACGGCGCGAACCAGCAGTGGCAGTTCGTCGACTCCGGTGACGGCTTCTACCGGGTGAAGTCCCGGCACTCCGGCAAGGTTCTCGACGTCAGCGGCCGCTCGACCGCCGACGGCGGGGCGATCGTGCAGTGGGCCGACAACAACGGCACCAACCAGCAGTTCCGGCTCGCCGACTCGGACGGCGGCTACGTCCGGCTGATCAACCGCAACAGCAGCAAGGCCGTGGAGGTGCAGGGCTCGTCCACCGCCGACGGCGCCAACGTCGTCCAGTACGCCGACTGGAACGGCTCCAACCAGCAGTGGCAGCTCGTGCGCACCGACGGCAGCAACCCGCCGCCGACGGGTGGCAGTGGGTGCGGCAAGGCACCGACGCTGGCCAGCGGCACGCACACCATCCAGAGCAACGGCAAGAGCCGCACCTTCATCCTGCGGGTGCCCACCAACTACAACAACAGCAACCCCTACCGGCTGATCTTCGCGTTCCACTGGCGCGGCGGCACCATGCAGGAGATCTCCTCGGGTGGCACCAGCGGCACTGCGTGGTCCTACTACGGGCAGCAGGAGCAGTCGAACAACAGCGCGATCCTGGTCGCGCCCCAGGGGTTCGGCAACGGCTGGGGCAACTCCGGCGGTGAGGACATCGTCTTCGTCGACGACATGATCAGCCGGATCGAGAGCAGCCTCTGCGTCAACCCGAGGCAGCGGTTCGCCCTCGGCTTCAGCTGGGGTGGCGGCATGAGCTACGCCGTCGCCTGCGCGCGGGCCAACGTTTTCCGCGCCGTCGCGGTCATCTCCGGTGGGCAGATCAGCGGTTGCAGCGGCGGCACGCAGCCCATCGCGTACTTCGGGCTGCACGGCATCTCGGACAACGTCCTGAACATCTCCGGCGGCCGGGCGTTGCGCGACACGTTCGTCCGGAACAACGGCTGCACCGCGCAGAGCCCGCGCGAGCCGGCAGCCGGCAGCCGCACGCACGTCACGACCACGTACTCCGGTTGCCGGGCTGGTTACCCGGTGCAGTGGGCCGCGTACGACAACGGTCACATGCCGGGCCCGGTGGACGGCACCTACGCCGAGAGCGGCATCACGACCTGGACCAAGGGTGAGATCTGGAGGTTCTTCGCGCAGTTCTCGTGAGGCCGGTCGGCCTCAGCTGGCGGCGCCTGCTCCCGTACCTCGGGGGCGGGCGCCGTCTCGTTGCCCGCGCCGGTCAGCGTTGCAGCCGGACCGGCTTGCCCGAACCGCTGCGGCGGACCAGCCAGGCCTCGGTGATGTGGGTGAACATCGCCTCGGCCGCACCGTCGGAGTCGTGCGCGGCGATGCGCTCGTAGATGCGCCGGTGGCCCCGGTTGGACGCCACGCACAGGGACCGTTCGGTCCGGCCCATGTAGCGGGCGGTGTTGATGACCTGGCTTTCCAGCGCCCGCACCACGCCGCGGGCGATGCGGTTCCCGGAGGTCTGCATGATCGCGTCGTGGAAGGCCCGGTCGTGCTCGTGGTAGGTGACGTGGTCGTCGACGAGCTCGTCCATCCGGTCCACCATCGCGCGCAGCCGCTCGATGGTCCCGGCGTCGGCGAGGCGGGCGGCGACGTTCGCCATGTCCGACTCCAGCACGCGCCGGGTGACCACGAGATCGTCGAGGATGTCGAGGCTGTCGTCCTCGGCGATGGTGGCCCCGAGGACGAGTTCGTCGAGCATGTCCCACTGCGCCGCCGGGGTGACCATGGTGCCGGCACCCTGGCGAACCTGCACCAGCCCCTTCTCCTGCAGGATCTTGACTGCTTCCCGGACGACGGTCCGGCTCACGGAGAACGTCTCGCAGAGGATCGGCTCGGGGGGTAGGGACGTACCGGACTTATGGACGCCCCGGACGATGCGCTCCACCAGCTCGGCGGTGACCGCCCTGGCGAGGTTGGTCGGCCGACGCACCCATGCCGGTGTCACCGGGCTGCTCAGGGCTGTTTCCTGCGATAGCGTCATGTCCCCTCCGAAAGGCTCGCCGTGGCACGACGTCTGGCTCAGTGTACGGCTGAGTATTGACGTCACACGTCATACGAGTTACGTTCCGGGCAACATTGGCACGGCGGCACGCCCGCCGGCCACCCCACTTTCTGAGGTGACAACTGATGAGACAGCGCGCGATATGGTCGGCCGTCCTCGTTGTGGGCCTAGCCCTGGCCGGTTGCGGAAGTGCTAGCGATTCGAGTTCGTCGAGCGGGTCTGACAGCAAGTTGGTGGTGTGGGACTGGAAGTCCGGTGAGGCGTTCGCCAAATCCTATCTGGACAAGGCCAAGGCTGACTTCAAGAAAAAGCACCCAAAGGTTGAGGTCGAGTTCGTCGCACAGCCCTTCGACCAGTACTACACGCTGCTCGGTGCGGCGATCCAGTCCGGCAAGGGCCCGGACGTCATGCTGTTCAACGGTGGTGGCCAGATCCGCGACCGGGTGGACGCGCTGGTGCCGATCACCGACTACGTGGCCGAGGACAAGCAGCGCCTGGCCGGGTGGGACGCCTTCACCAAGGACGGCAAGGTCTACGCCGAGCCGGTGACGCTGCAGGGCTACCCCATCTACTACAACAAGGAGATCTACCGCAAGGCCGGCCTCGACCCGGCGACCCCGGCCGCCACCTGGGACAAGTTCGTCGCCGACTGCGCCGCCATCGCCAAGGCCGGCGCCAAGTGCTTCGCCCTCGGTAACAAGGAGGGCGTCGGCATCCAGTTCTGGCTCTCCAGCATGGGGTCGGTCACCCTGACCGCCGCGGAGTACGACGCCTGGATCACCGGCAAGCGCGACTGGACCTCACCGAACGTCAAGCGGATCTTCCAGCTCTGGAAGGAGACCGGCGACAAGAAGATGAACAGCGACGGGGCCAACTCGACCGCGATGTTCAACGACTCGTTCGCGTACTTCCAGTCCGGTAAGGCCGCCCACGTCATGGGTCTGATGTCGGACGTGGGGCACTGGAAGGACTTCAACGAGTTCCTCACCCCGGAGAAGCTCGGCGTCATGAAGCCTCCGGTCGTCACCGCCGGCACTACCCCGAGCCTGCCGTACGACGGTGGTATCGGCTACGGCGTCGCCAAGTGGACGAAGGACCCGAAGGTGGCCGCCGACCTGGTGCGCTCCCTGAGCTCGGCGGACGCGTTGAAGGCCTTCTACGCCGATGCCGGCGCGATCGTCGCCGACACCACGGTCGACGTGTCCCAGAGCGGCCCCGCCGTCTCCACGATCGTCAGCGACCTGAAGACCGGCAAGCCGGCTCTGCACGTGGCGCTCTCCTCGAAGACGATTGACCTGATGGGTCGGCTGTCCCAGCAGCTGCTCAGCGGGTCGATCACCGTCGACGAGGTGGTGAAGCAGTTGGCCGCTTCCGACCAGGCGGGCTGACCTCCGTGTCGATTGGAAACACAGAACCGTCGGTCCGTCTGGCTCAGGCCGGACGGGCCGGCGGGGCGGCGCCCAACTCCGCCGGGCATCGGCATGGGGCACAGCCTCGTCGCTCCCGTGGCGGGCTGCGGGCCGAGCGCCTCGCCCCCTACATCCTGGTCGCTCCGGCCGTCCTGATCATCGTGGTGCTGCGGCTCTATCCGCTGCTCCTCGGCGTCAACTTCTCCTTCACCGGCGACGGTGCGCAGAACGGGACGGCTGTCGGGTTCGGCAACTACCGCGAGCTGTTCCACGATCCACTGTTCCGGACGGCGCTGAGCAACGTCGGGTTGCTGGTGCTGTTGCTCCCGGTGGCGGTGGCCATCCCCGGCCTGCTCGCGACGTTCATCTACCTGCGGGTGCCTGGCCACCGCTTCTACCGCAGCGTCTACTTCTTTCCCGCGGTGCTCTCGCCGGTCATCGTCGGCGCGATCTTCAACCTGCTGCTCGCCTTCGACGGCCCCCTCAACGCCATCCTCGGGTCGGTCGGCATCAGCCCGGTGGACTGGCTCGGTGACCCGGACCTGGCGATGTTCATCGTGGTGGGCGTGCACATCTGGGCCACCTTCGGGATGGCGCTCGTGGTGTTCCTCGCCGGCTTCGCCACCCTGGACCCCGCGCTCCTGGACGCCGCCCGGGTGGACGGCGCCTCGCTCCGCCAGGTGGTCTGGCACGTGATCATCCCAAGCCTCTCGCGCACCATCCAGTTCGTCTTCGTGACGACGATGATCGGGATGCTGACCTCGATGTTCGGGCTGCTCTTCGTGATGACCAGCGGCGGGCCGGAGGGTTCGACCTACCTGCCGGAGTACTACATCTGGATCCAGCAGGGCCAGATGAACCGACCCGCGCTCGCATCGGCCGCCTCGACGATCCTCTTCATCATCATGCTCGTGGTGGGGCTGTTGCAGATCAAGCTGCTCGAACGATCCGGAAAGGAGGATTGATGTCTCGGGTCCGTCTGGGATGGTGGTTTATCGCCCTCCCCATGTCACTGCTCGCGCTGGCGACGATCTACCCACTGCTCTTCACCGCCAACGTCGCGATGAAGACCCGCCGTGACTACATCCTCGACCGGTTCTCCCTCACCGACGCCCTGCGCTGGGAGAACATCAGCACGGCGTGGAACAGCGTCGGCATGGGCCGATACTTCGTCAACTCGCTGCTCGTGGTGACGGTGTCGGTGATCGTGCTGCTGCTGCTCGGGTCGATGGCCGGCTTCGCGCTGAGTCAACTGCGGTTCCGTGGCTCGTCGGCGTTGTTCCTGGGTTGCCTCGCGGGGCTCTTCATCCCGTTCCAGGTGATCATGGTGCCGCTGTCGCGGATCATGGCCGACACGGCGCTCATCGACACGTACCCCGGTCTGATCCTCGTCTACGTGGCGCAGTTCCTGCCCTTCACCGTCTTCCTGATGACGAGCTACTACCGGGGCATCCCGTCGGAGATCGTCGACGCCGCCCGGATCGACGGCAACACCGTGTACGGCGTGTACCGCCGGATCATGTTGCCGCTGGGCACCCCGGCACTGCTGTCGGTCGGCATCCTCAACGCCCTGTTCTGCTGGAACGACGTCCTCATGGCGCTGGTGATGATGCCCTCGGCGGATCACCGCACGCTGATGATCGGTGTCACCTCGTTGCGGGGTCAGTACTCCGACAACATCCCCACCTTCGCCTCCGGGGTGCTGATCGCCGCCATTCCCGTCCTGTTGGTTTACCTGTTCCTCCAGCGCCAAATTGCCGACGGTGTAGCCGCCGGTTCCACGAAGGGTTGACATGCGGATCACGGGATATCGGACGCTCTCCACGGTCCAGGAATGGGGGCGGCCCGTCGGCGACGCCAACGGGGTGTTCGCCGACGGGGTGGTTCCGGTCTCGATCGTCATCGTCGACACCGACGAGGGCATCTCGGGAGTCGGCCTCGGGCCGCACGTCGAGATCGAGCGGATCTTCGCAGCCATCGAGGGCGAAGACCCCCGTGCCGTGACAACGCTGTACGACCGCATGCTGCGGCACACCTTCAAGGCCGGTCACGCGGGCCCGGTGTTCGGCACCATCGGCGCACTGGACACCGCACTCTGGGACATCAAGGCGCAGGCGGCCGGCGAGCCGCTGTGGCGGCTGCTGGGCGGACGGGACCGGCGGGTCAACGCCTACGCCTCCGGCCTGGACATCGGGCTCACCGACGACGAACTCGTCGCGGAGTACGAGGTCTACGCCAGCCACGGCCTGCGCGCCGCCAAGCTCAAGGGCGGTCTCGACATCGATCGCGACCGGCACCGCCTGACCCTGGTCAGGGACGTCCTGACCGAGGCCGGGCACGGTCGGCGACCGGGTCTGATGCTCGACGTCAACGAGGCCTGGACCCGCAAGCAGGCCGTGCGGCACGTCGGCGACCTCGAACGCACCCTCGACCTCATCTGGATCGAGGAGCCCGTCCGACGCTGGGACGCCGAGGGCCTCGCCGTCGTCAGCCGGGGCGTCAGCGCGTCGGTCGCCACCGGCGAGAACCTCACCGGGCTCGAACAGTACCGTCCGCTGCTCGCCGCCGGCGCGGTCGACGTCGTCCAGATGGCCGCCGTCTGGGGGGTCACCCACTTCCTGCGGGCGTCCGCCCTGGCGCACGCGTACGACCTGCCGGTCAGCCCGATCGGCAACAGCCCGATCGGCCTGTTGCACGCCGCGACCTCGGTGCCGAACCACCTGACCAGCGAGCTGCAGGACCTGCATCCACCGGTCGGCGTCTCCGTCGACCTGCACGTCGAGGACGGCGCGTTCATCCTCGGCGACGCACCCGGGCTGGGTGTCCGGGTCGACGAGGAGCAGATCCGAGCGGCCAACCACCGCCCGCAGGTGCAGACCGCCGAGAGCCCCAACGTTCGGCCGGAGCGGGCCGGCCGACGGCTGCTGGGCGGAATCGACGGGGTGGTCCCCGCCCGCCAGGTGCCGGTCGTGCCACTGAACTCCCGTACTGAGGTGTCGCCCACCGCACGGCACTGAGCTGACCGCCAGAAACAGAGAGAGAACGTGGGTGCACCGCCACCGCGGTGCACCCACGACCATGTCCGGTCGCCACGCCCGACGTGCCGACCGGCGAGATGGAGGATCGATGAAGGCAGTCGTCTACCGGGGGGCGCGAGACCTCGGAATCGAGGATCGCGACCCGGTGCCGCCGGGTCCGGGCCAGGTGCGGATCGAGGTGGCGTACACCGGGATCTGCGGCACCGACCTGCACATCTACCACGGAGACATGGACGCGCGGGTCGGTGACTCCGCGATCATCGGGCACGAGATGTCCGGCCGGATCGCAGCCGTCGGGCCGGACACCACCGGCTGGAGCGTCGGCCAGCCCGTCACCGTGCTGCCGACCCGGCCCTGCGGAAAGTGCCCTGCCTGCCAGCGTGGGCACTCCCACGTCTGCCACGCCATGAACTTCCTCGGCATCGACTCGCCGGGTGCCATGCAGTCCTACTGGACCGTACCGGCGGACCTGGTCCTGCCGCTCCCCGAGGACCTGCCGCTCGACCACGCGGCGCTCGTCGAGCCGGTCGCGGTCGCCGTGCACGACGTCCGCCGGGCGAACGTGACCGCCGACGACCAGGTGGTCGTGGTCGGCGGTGGCCCGGTGGGGACGCTGATCGCCGTCGTCGCGCGGGGCTGCGGCGCGCGGGTGCTCCTCGTCGAACCGGACCCGTTCCGACGCGAGGTGGCGGAGGGGATCGGGATCGAGGCCGTCGACCCGGGCGCGACAGACGTCGTGGCACTCGTCAACGAACGCACCAACGGCGCGGGCGCCGACATCGCCTTCGAGGTGTCCGGCTCCGCCGGCGGCGTCACCACGGCGGTCGACGTTCTCACCACCCGAGGCCGACTGGTGATGGTGGCGATCCACCCCCGGCCCCGGGAGGTCAACCTGCACCGGTTCTTCTGGCGTGAGCTGGAACTCCTCGGCGCCCGGTTGTACCAGCGTGACGACATGGTGGAGGCGATCCGGTTGGTCGCCTCGGGCGCCATTCCGGCGCAACAGCTCATCTCCCGGGTGGAGCCGGTCGAGGCGGCCTCGGCCGCCTTCACCGCACTCGAGGGTGGCGGCGTGATGAAGGTGCTGCTCGATCTGCGGGAGGGTAACAAGTGACGGCCCTGTTCGACCTGTCCGGACGCGTCGCCGTGGTGACCGGCGCCCGGCGTGGTATCGGCCTCGCCATGGCCGAGGCCCTGGCGCTGGCCGGCGCCGACATCGTGGGCGTCTCCGCCCATCTCGAATCGGATGGCAGCGAGGTGGAACGCCGGGTACGGGCCGCCGGCCGGCAGTTCACCGGGCTGCGTGCCGATCTCGGCGACCGGGCGGCCGTCCACCAACTGGCCCGGGATCTCACCGCTCTCGGGCCGATCGACATCCTGGTGAACAACGGCGGCACGATCGCCCGCACACCGGCCGCCGAGCACCCGGACGAGATGTGGGACCACGTGATCGAGGTGAATCTGAGCAGTCAGTTCATCCTGAGCCGGGAGATCGGCCGGACGATGGTCGAGCGTGGCCGAGGGAAGATCATTTTCACTGCCTCGCTGTTGAGCTTCCAGGGCGGCATCACCGTCCCCGGCTACGCCGCGTCGAAGTCGGGCGTCGCCGGGCTCACCAAGGCTCTGGCGAACGAGTGGGCGGCCCGCGGGGTGAACGTCAACGCCATCGCCCCCGGCTACATCGCCACCGACAACACCCAGGCGCTGCGCGACGACCCCGATCGCAACGAGGCGATCCTCGCCCGAATTCCGGCTGGCCGCTGGGGTCGTGCCGACGACCTCGGCGGCGCCACGGTGTTCCTGGCGTCGTCGGCATCGGACTACGTCAACGGGGTCGTGCTGCCCGTCGACGGCGGCTGGATGGGCCGATGACGGGGCGGCCGGTGCCCCCGGTGGGCGTCGTCGGCGGCCGTCCGGGCAGGCTCGTCCGCCGCGTACCCGGGCTGGAGGCGTCATGACGGCCCGAGCGCTCCCGCGTCGCCCGGACGTGCGTCTCACCGAGCTGGGCTTCGGCGCGGCCCAGGGCGGCAACCTGTACCGGGGGACGTCGGACGAGGAGTTCGCCTCGGCTGTCGACGCGGCGTGGGAGGCGGGCGTCCGGTACTACGACACCGCGCCGCACTACGGCCTCGGGCTGTCCGAGCGACGCCTCGGCGCCGCGCTGCGTCAACGGCCACGCGACGAGTACGTGGTGTCGACGAAGGTCGGGCGGATCCTGGTGCCGTCACCCGAGAACGCACACCTGCGCGACTCCGACGGGTTCGACGTCCCCGCCAGCCATCGGCGGGTGTGGGACTTCAGCCGCGACGGCGTCCTCCGCTCGATCGAGGCCAGCCTCGACCGCAGCGGACTGGACCGGATCGACATCGTCTACCTGCACGACCCGGACGACCACTGGGAGCAGGCCGCACACGAGGCCGTGCCCGCCCTGGTCGACCTGCGCGACCAGGGCGTCGTGGGTGCCATCGGTGCCGGCATGAACCAGTCGGCGATGCTGACGCGGTTCGTGCGGGAGACCGACGTCGACGTCATGATGTGCGCCGGGCGGTACACCCTGCTGGAGCAGGGCGCGGCCGACGACCTGCTGCCCGCCGCCGACAACCGCGGGGTGGGCATCGTCATCGCGGGCGTCTACAACTCGGGGCTGCTGTCGCGGGACCAGCCGCCGGCCGATGCCGTCTACAACTACCAGCAGGCCCCGCCGGAGCTGATCGAGCGGGCGCGGCGGATCGCGGCGGTCTGCGAGACGTACGGGGTGACCCTGCCGCAGGCGGCACTCGCCTTCGTCCGTCGGCATCCCGCCGTGGTGTCGACGGTGGTCGGCGTCCGCACCGAGGCACAGATGGTCGAGACGGTACGACGGTCCGAGGCCGTCGTACCGGAGGATCTGTGGGACGCCCTGGCCGCGGCCGGGCTGCTCGCCGCGCTGCCCGGCCCGGACTCCCGGTCCAGCTGAGCTGACAACGACGTCCCGGCCGGGACCGGCTCCGATTCTCGGACACCGGTCCCGACCGGGACGTCATTTGTTACCGCTTCAGCCGCAGGTCAGACCGCGGTGAACCGCCACTGCTGGTTGGCCGCGCTGTGGCAGGTCCACTGCAACAGTCGGGCGCCGTCGGTGGTGGCCGCGCCGTTGACGTCGACGCAGAGGCCGCTCAGCACACTCTTCACCGTGTACACGCCGGAGGTGCCCGTCGCGGTGGCGGTGAACTTCTGCTGGTTGCCGTTGTTGCAGGTGGCCTGCTGGAGGAAGGCACCCGCCGCGGTCGAACTGCCGACCACCTCGACGCACTTGCCGCTGTGCACCGCCTTGAGGTAGAGCGCGCCGTTACCGGCGTCGACGGCCTGCCACCTCTGGTTGTTGGCACCGGTGGACGACCACTGGGTGATCTGGGCGCCGTCGGCGGTGGAGACACCGCTGACGTCCATCAGCTTGTTGCTGTGCTGCGCCGTGACCGTGTAGGTCTTGCCCGCCAGGCCACCGCCGGTGCCGGTGCCGGGTGTCCCGACGCCGTTCCCGCCGAAGGTGTGCGAGTCCAGATCGAACGAGTTGCTGCTGTTCTTGAACACCATGTAGAGCGTCTGTGTCCCGCTGGAGGCGGCGACGCTCACCGGAGTCGTGGACTGGTAGTTGTCCCAGCCGCCCGTATTGGGCACCGTGGTGGTGGCCAACAGGGTGCCGGTCGGCGAGCCGGCGCGCAGCTCGATCGAACCGCCGCCGGAGGGCGAGGACACCCGGTAACTGACCGTCGAGATGCCCGACAGGTTCATCGGGCTGAACGCGATCCAGTCGTTGGTGGAGATGTCACCGACGCGCTTGGTGCTCTCCGCCGCGGCCTGGTCGACGACCCGGATCCCCGACTGGCTGCTGAAGTACTCGGACTGCTTGTGCTTCGGTTGCAGGATCGCCTGTGCGGTGCCGGTGAGCGGGGACCCGCCCCCCGAGCCGCCGTTGTCGGTGTACCGCGCGTTCAGCACGTAGAACAGGTTGGCGCCATCGGGGTGCCCACCGAGCAGGTCGGTGGAGATGGTGCCCGAGCAGCCCGGGTACTCGGTGGTCTCGTGGGCGTGGTCGTCGTGACCCAGCGCCGGGTTGAGGAACACCTTCGAGCAGTCGACGGTGCCGCCGTCCGGATCGGTGACCGTGATCTGGTACGACACCTTGTCACCGAAGGTCAGCATGCCGCCGTTGCCCGGTGTGGTGATGGTGACCACCGGGGCACTGTTGCCGACGGTGATCGGGACGTTGGCGAAGCCGGTCTTACCGGTGCTGTCGGTGACCTTCAACTGGGCCGTGTAGTTGCCGTTGGCGGTGTACGTCTTCGACGGGTTGGCCGCCGTGGAGGTGGTGCCGTCGCCGAACGTCCACAGGTAGCTCAGCGTGTTGCCGTCCGGGTCGGTCGTGCCCGCGCTGCTGAACTGGACGGTCAGCGGCGAGGAGCCGCTGGTGGGGGTGCCGGTGGCCTTGACGATCGGGGACCGGCCGCCCTGGATGTAGTCGATCCGGTAGAGCCCGGAGTCGCTGTTGCCGCCGCCGAAGTTGGTGCCCCACTCCAGCAGGTAGAGCGAGCCGTCCTTGCCGAACTCCATGTCCATCGGCTTGTTGAAGTTACCGCCGGGCAGGAACGGGTTGGTGCGGGTCACCGCCGAGGAGGAGTCGAAGTGCACCTCCTTGACGTAGTTGCGGGCCCACTCGTAGAAGAAGTGCACGCCGTCGTAGTAGGGCGGGAACTTCGTCTGGGACGGGTTCGCCGCGTCGTAGCGGTAGACCGGGCCGCCCATCGGGGCCGAGCCGCCCGAGCCGAGCTCCGGGAAGGTCGTCGAGGCGGGGTAGCCATACCAGATGTTGGGCATGACGACCGGCTTCAGGTTGACCAGACCGGTGTTGTTCGGCGAGTTGTTGACAGGCGCCGAGCAGTTGAACTTCGCGCCGACCACGCCGGTGTCCGGGTTGTACGGAGCGTAGGGCTGGTTGTTGCCGTGGCAGAACGGCCAGCCGTAGTTGCCGGGCGTCTTGATCACGTTCAGCTCGACCAGGCCCTCCGGGCCGCGGTTGGTGGTCGGCGGGTTGCGGTCCGGGCCGTAGTCCGCCAGGTAGACCCAGCCGTTGGCGGGGTCGATCGAGAAGCGGAACGGGTTGCGGAAGCCCATCGCGTAGATTTCCGGCTTGGTCTGCGCGGTGCCCTGGGGGTAGAGGTTGCCGGTCGGGACGGTGTAGCCGCCGCTGGCTCCGGGGCGGATGCGCAGCAGCTTGCCGCGCAGGTCGTTCGTGTTGCCCGCGCTGCGGGCAGCGTCCAGGTTGGACTTACCCGAGCGCCAGTCCAGCGGGGCGTAGCCCTGCCAGTTGGGGTCGAGGTTCGGGGGCGTGTCGTCACCGGTGCCGATGAAGAGGTTGCCGTCCGGACCGAACTCGATGTAACCGCCGGTGTGGCCGGGCTCCGGGAACGTCCGGTCCCGGTACGCCGGGATGTCGATGATCGTCACGCCGCTGGACATGTTCAGCGTGTCACCGCTGAGCGTGTAGCGGGAGACGCGGTTGACGTCGGTCGAGCTGCTCGCCGGCGAGTGGTACAGGTAGACGTACCCGTTGGTGGCGAAGTTGGGGTCCAGCGCCATGCCGGTGAGGCCGTCCTCGCCGCCGGTGTAGACGCTCAGCGTCCCGGCGGTCACGGTGCTGTTGGTGGACGGCTTGAAGATCTTCAGCTGCCCGCCGCGCTGGGCGTAGAACACCCGTCCGTCGGGGGCCACCGCCATCGCCATCGGGTCGACGGTGTTGTCGTCCAGGGTGCGCTTCTCGAAGTTGCCCCAGACGGTGCCGCCGCAGTCGCCGGGAGCGTTGCCGGCGGCCCACTTGATGCCACCGAGGACGTGGTCGCGGAAGTACGTCTCGCTGTAGGAGGCGATCGCGTGACCCATCGCGGTGGCCCACACCCGTCCGCCGGCGGTGTTGCGACACCAGGAGATCGGGTGGTCCGGGCCCATCGCCCGGGAGCCCGGGTTGTAGGTGCGCTCGTCGGCGGTCACCAGCACGTGCACCTTGCCACGCGGGTTGGAGTCGAAGTTGTACCACTCCTCGCTGCGGTTCCACCGATCCGGCAGACCGGCCGTCGACGGGTGCTGCTTGTCGGCGACGATGGCGGTGCCGGGCAGCACGCCGGGGGAGTGCTCCGGCATGTGGGCGCCGCCGTTGATGGTGTTGTCCCACCACGGGTATTCGGTGTCGATGCCCATGTCGGTGGCGTTGTGGATGGCCACGATGCCCTTGCCGCTGGCGAGGTAGCCCTCCACCGCCTGGCGTTGGGCGGCCGAGGTCCAGACCATGCCGGAGGTCTGGAGCATCACGATGACGTCGAAGGTCGCCAGGTTACTGGCGGTGAAGACGCTCGAGTCCTCGGTCGCCACCACTTCGAAGTTGTTCGCGGCCGCCTGCTGCTGGATCATGGAGATCCCGGCGGGGATCGAGTCGTGCCGGTAACCGGTGGTCTTGCTGAACACCAGGGCGCGGAAGGCCGGGGCGGCCGACGCCGGCGGGGCGAGTCCGAGAGCCAGTAACAGGCCGGCGATCACCGCGATGATCATTGTATTGCGACGCATGCCGTCTCCTAGGTTGGGCGGGCAACTCCGGTTGCGCCCACGCACCCACCAGGCGTCAGGTTGTGCCTGGACGCGTGGGTGGCACGAGTGCGCTGGTCTTTCCTCGTGCCGTTCGCCGAAACGGCAGTCAGACCCGCAGGACATCACGCAGCGTGATGGTGGCTGTGGTGGTCGTCCCGTGGTCCACGAGGTCAGGATGAGCTAGTGATAGATCCGTGTCAATGAATGGGGCGGCGTCCGGCGTCTTGCCCTGGTGACGACGGCCATGTTCGAATTCCTCGCGCACGGCGACGCTGCCGATGGCGTGGCGGCCCTGGCAATCGGCCCCGGACGAGGATTGCGGACCCGCATCCAAACATCTATCTTCATACGTGTGATGTTTCGTCGATGTCAAGGGAATGTTCGCAACATAAAAACGTAAGTCCCCGCGGCCGGCGGCGAAAGTTCGTTTTCCGTGCCACCAACGGGTCGGGTCCGACCTGCTGACCTTGTCGATGACTACTATCTGTGAGGGCTTTCGGGATGTCAGACCCACCACCGGCGCCGTTGCTCACCCTCCGGGGCATCGGTAAGTCCTTCCTCGGGGTGCGCGTCCTCGACGGTGTCGACCTCGATGTCGCGCCGGGCGAGGTGCACGCCGTCGTCGGGGAGAACGGCGCCGGGAAGTCCACTCTCATGAAGATCGTCTCGGGCGGGTACGCCCCGGACGAGGGCACCGTCGAGTTCGCCGGTGAGCCGCGCACGTTCCGTGGACCGCGCGACGCCCAGCGGGTTGGCGTCGGCATCATCCACCAGGAGTTCAACCTGCTGCCGGAGCGCACCGTCGCGGAAAACGTCTACCTGGGGCACGAGCCGGTCCGGCGTGGTCTGGTCGACCGGCGGGCGATGCTCGACAACACCACGCGGTTGCTCGCCTCGATCGGGGAGACCACGTTGCCGGCCGACGCCCGGGTGGGGCAGCTCGGCGTCGCGCAGCAGCAGGTCGTCGAGATCGCCAAGGCGCTCGCCCTGGACGCCCGGCTGCTCATCATGGACGAGCCGACCGCGGCGCTGGCCGACCACGAGGTCGAGCTGCTCTACGGGTTGGTGCGCCGACTCCAGGAACGCGGCATCGGCCTGCTGTACGTCTCGCACCGGCTCGCCGAGGTGTTCGACCTGTCGAGTCGGATCACCGTGCTCAAGGACGGTCGCCGGGTCACCACCGTGGACACCGCGAGCACCACCGGCGACGAGTTGGTGCGGCACATGGTCGGCCGGGAGCTGTCCAGCTACTACCCGGACCGGGCCGCCCCCGAGGACCGAGGTCCGGTGCGGCTCAACCTTCGCGACGTGGGAAACGGGAAGCTGAGTGACATCAACCTCCAGTTGCGCGCCGGCGAGGTGCTCGGCATCGGCGGCCTCCAGGGCTCCGGGCGGTCCGCGCTGGCCCGTGCGATCTTCGGGGTGTCGCCGTTCACGACCGGTGACGTCACGCTCGACGACCGGCCGGTCCGACTGCGCTCACCCCGCACCGCGATGCGGGCCGGCATCGCCTACGTCACCGAGGACCGCAAGGGCGAGGGGATCGTCCCCCGACAGTCGGTGCTCGACAACGCGCTGCTCGCCAGCCGGGCCGTCTTCGCGGCCCGGTCCGGCCGTGCGGCCCGGACCGTTCGGGTGCGCGAGCTGCTCAACGCCGTGGAGGTCCGTGGTGCGGGCGACGACCAGGAGATCCGCTTCCTGTCCGGCGGCAACCAGCAGAAGGTCGTGCTGGCCCGCTGGCTCGCGCTCAACCCGCGGATCCTGCTCTTCGACGAGCCGACCCGCGGTATCGACGTGGGTGCGAAGTCGGCCATCCACGACCTCGTCCGCCGCCTCGCCCGCGACGGCGCGGCCGTGCTGATGATCTCGTCTGATCTCCCGGAGCTGCTGGGCATGAGTGACCGCATCATCGTCATGCGGGACGGCCGTGTCGCGGGCGAGCTGCCCGCCGGCGCGAGCGAGGAAGAGGTCGTCACCCTGGCGGTCGGCGCCGTGCCGGAGGCCGCCCGATGAGCGCGAGGAGTGAGCCGGGTTTGCGAGCCCCGCAGTCGCGAATGGAGATGGCCCAGTGACCGCGCTGTCGCTCCTGCCGGCCCGCCGCGCCGTACCGGGCGTCTTCGTGGCCCTGACCCTCACCCTCGCGATCGGCTGGCTGGTCGTCCTCGTCGACGGTGGCCAGCTCTTCAACCAGTCCACGACGGTGAGTCTGCTGCACGTGGCGGCCGGCCTCGGGCTCGTGGCCGTCGGCCAGACACTTGTCATCCTGGGTGGGTCGCTGGACCTCTCGGTGGCGTACGTGATCAGCCTCAGCACCCTCGTCGCCGCCGAGACGATGAACGGCAGCGACGGTGCGGTGCTGCCGGCGATCGGCCTGGTGCTCGTCGTCAGCGCCGGCGTCGGGCTGCTCAACGGGCTCCTCGTCACCAAACTCCGGGTCAACGCGTTCATCGCGACCCTCGGCGTCGGGCTGTTGCTCAAGGGCTACCTCGACAACGGCTACGACGGACCGGCCGGCACCACCGCGCCGTCGCTCGTGCAAGCGCTCGGCTACCAGCGCATCGGCCCGGTGCCGGTGTCGTTCCTGCTGCTGGTCGCCGTGACCGCGGCGGCCTGGTTCGCGCTCTCGAAGACCCGCTTCGGTCACCACCTGGTGGCCGTCGGCGGCGACCCGGAGGTCGCCCGGCTCTCCGGCGTCCGCAACGACCGGGTCCTCGTCACCGCCCACGTGCTGTGCTCGATGTGTGCCGGGCTCGCCGGCATCTACCTCGCGAGTCGGCTCGGCTCGGGCGCGCCCCGGGTGGGCACCGAGGGCCTCTACGACCTGGAGTCGATCGCCGCCGTGGTGATCGGTGGCACCGCCCTCGCCGGTGGGCGCGGCGGCGTCATCGGCACGGTCGGGGGAGTGCTGCTGCTGGCCAGCATCGACGCGATCTTCAACCAGCTCGAGGTCGACGCGTTCTTCAAGCAGGTGATCCGGGGCGCCATCATCATCGCCGCGGTCGCCGTCTACGCCCGCAGGGCCATGCGAAAGGCGGCTGCCTAGCCATGCAGACCGTTCAGCGTCGTACGCTGCCGCTGCGTCTCCCGCGGGTCCGTCCGGGTGGCCTCCTGCCGATCCTCGCGATCCTCGCGGTGCTGGTGGTGCTCGTCGGCATCCGACAGCCCGACTTCCTCGCCCCGCCGTCGCTGATGTCGTTCCTCGGGCGTTCGGCGCCGATCATCCTGCTCGCCGCCGGCCAGTACTTCGTGATCGTCTCCGGCGAGTTCGATCTCTCCGTCGGCTCCCTGGTCACCGCGCAGGTGGTCGTGGCCGCCCGGCTCATCGACAGCGACCCGACGCGTACCTGGCCCGTGGTGCTGCTCCTGCTCGCCTTCGGGGCACTCGTCGGGTTGGTCAACGGCGTGATCACGACCCGGCTGCGGGTGCCGTCGTTCATCACCACCCTCGGCATGTTCCTGATCCTGGTCGGTGCGGTCTACCTGTGGTCCGACGGTGCTCCGAAGGGTGGGCTGTCCGAGGAGTTCCGGCGGTTCGGTCGGCGGGCCTTCGAGGACGTGCCGGTGCTCGGTCGCGTGCCGTTCGCGCTGCTGGTCCTGGTGGCCTTGGCGGTGGTGGCTGTGCTGCTGATGCGCTCCGACTTCGGCCGCACGCTCGTCGCCGTCGGCGACAATCCGCGCACCGCCGAGCTGAGCGGCGTAAGCGTCTGGCGTACCCGGACGATCGCCTTCATCCTCAGCGGCCTGGCGGCGGCGGTCGCGGCGATCCTGCTGGGCGGCTACAGCGGCGTGTCGTTCCAGGCCGGCGCGGGGCTGGAGTTCGGTGCGATCACCGCGGTCGTGCTCGGTGGCGTCGCGCTGGGCGGGGGTCGCGGCTCGGTCGTCGGCGCGATGCTCGGTGCGCTGACCCTCGAGTTGCTGTTCGCCCTCATGAATTTCTACGGCGTCTCCGGCGCCCTCAGGTCGACCGTCCAGGGCGGGATCATCCTGCTCGCCGTGGCGGTCTCGGCAACGCGTTCTTCGTCGAGATAAAGGGGAATCCATAGTGCGACGTTCCATGGCGGCCTTGGCCGCTGTCACCTTGCTGTCCCTCACCGCCTGTGCCACCGACGAGCCCTCCGCGGGCCCGTCGGGCGGTGCCTCCACCGCCGCCGGGTCGGGCACCGGCGAGCAGTCGAAGTTCTTCGTGCAGGCCGACTACGACGCCGAGCTGGCACTGCTCAGCGCGACCGCGACGGGCCCGGCCGACAAGCCGTGGGAGCAGGTGCTCAACCCGAAGCTGGTGGACACCGCCAAGTTCAAGAAGAAGGGGCCGCACAAGATCTGCTTCTCGAACGCGGCGTTGAACAACCCGTGGCGGCAGGTCGGGTTCAAGACCATGCAGGCCGAGGTGGAGGCGCAGAAGAGCCGCATCAAGGAGTTCGTGCACGTCGACGCCGAGGGCAAGGACCAGAAGCAGATCGCGGACATCAACGACCTGCTCGGCAAGGGCTGCTCCGCGCTCATCGTCTCGCCGAACACCACCGCCACGCTGACCCCGGCCGTCGAGGCGGCCTGCCAGGCGGGTCTGCCGGTGGTCGTCTTCGACCGGGGCGTCAACACGAAGTGCCCGGTGACGTTCATCAACCCCATCGGCGGCTACGGGTTCGGCCACGTCGGCGCCGAGTTCGTCAGCCAGAAGATGAAGCCGGGCGGCAAGGTCCTCGCCCTGCGGATCCTGCCCGGTGTCGACGTCCTGGAGACCCGCTGGTCGGCGGCGAAGGTGGCGTTCGACAAGGCGAAGGTCGACGTCGTGGGGGTCGAGTTCACCGACGGTGACCCGGCCAAGACCAAGAAGATCGTCGACGACTACATCCAGCGGTACGGCACGATCGACGGCGTCTGGATGGACGCCGGAGCGGTGGCCGTCGCGGCGGTCGAGGCGTTCCAGGACGCGGGCAAGCCCGTTCCGCCGATGAACGGCGAGGACCAGCTCGACTTCCTGAAGATCTGGAAGGACAAGAAGCTCACCGCGATCGCGCCGACGTACCCGACCTACCAGTGGCGTACGCCGATCATCGCCGCACTGCGGATCCTCGACGGCGAGCAGGTGTCGAACCCGTGGAAGCTGCCGCAGCCGACCGTCACCCAGGACAACCTGGACACGTATCTCGACGCGGGCATGCCGCCGCTGCACTACGCGATGTGCGGCTGCACCGACCTGCCCGGCTACCCGCAGCGCTGGAAGTAGGGCCCTGATGTACGCCATCGGCGTCAACCCCTGGGTGTGGGCCTCGCCGGTCGACGACGAGGCCCTGTCCGAGCTGATCCCGCGGATCGCCTCGTTCGGCTTCGACGCGGTCGAGTTGCCGATCGAGCAGCCGGGCGACTGGGACCCGGTCCGCACCCGGGACCTGCTGGCCGAGCACGGCCTCGTCGCCGCCGGCGTCTGCGCGGCCTTCTCGCCGGGGCGGGAGCTGGTCGACGCCGCGCCAGCGGTGGTCGAGTCGACGGTGGCGTACCTCAAGGGCTGCGTGGCGAGCGCCGCGGCCGTCGGCGCTGGATGCGTCGGCGGCCCGGTGTACGCCTCGGTCGGCCGCACCTGGCGGATGTCACCGGCGGCTCGCGCGGCCTGCTACGCGGATTTCCGGCGGGCCCTGGCGCCGGTTGCCGAGCAGGCCGGCGAGTTGGGCGTGAGCATTGGTGTCGAGGCGTTGAACCGCTACGAGACGAGCGTCGTCAACACGATCGAGCAGACGGTCGAGTTGATCGACGGGCTCCCGCCGAACGTCGGCATCATGATCGACACGTACCACATGAACATCGAGGAGGCCGACCCCTACGCGGCTCTCGCTGCCGCTGCCCCGCACATCAAGCACGTGCAGGTCAGCGGCAGCAACCGGGGCGCACCCGGTGCGGACCACTTCGACTGGCCCCGCTTCTTCACCGTCCTGCGGGACACCGGTTACCAGGGTGCGATCTGCATCGAGTCGTTCACGGGGGAGAACGAGGCCATCGCGGTCGCCGCGGCGATCTGGCGCCCGTTGGCACCCTCACAGGACCGTCTCGCCACGGACGGCCTGCGCTATCTCCGGAAGATTCTCAGCTGACCACCACGCACCAAGCCCTCCGCCCCTCTCATGTCAGGAGCACCGTCCCGTGTCTGTCTCCCCCATTCCGCCGCTGCGGCGAATGTTGGCCGGCGTCGCCGCGTCAGCGTTGACCGCTGTGGTCGCGGTGGCTGCCGCGGCGTCCCCCGCGCTCGCGGCCACCACCACCCTCTACGCGTCGCCCTCCGGCACCGGCACCAGTTGCTCGGCCAGCGAACCCTGCTCGCTGTCCGCCGCACAGACCGCGGTGCGGGCAGCCAACACCACGATGTCCGGTGACATCGTCGTGGAGTTGGCCGACGGCGCGTACCGGCTGTCGTCGCCGCTGCGGCTGACCGCTGCCGACTCCGGCAACAACGGCTACCAGGTGATCTGGCGGGCGGCCACCGGCGCCCGTCCGACGATCACCGGCGCCCGGGCGGTCACCGGCTGGACGCAGGTTGACGCCGGGAAGAACATCTGGCGGGCCAGCGTTCCCGCCGGGCTCGACTCCCGTCAGCTCTACGTCAACGGGGCAGTCGCCACGCGGGCACGTACCGCCGTGAACCGCGCCGACTTCACCTTCACCACGTCCGGCATGCGGTTCACCAACAGCGCGCTCAACTACCTCAACAACCTCGGCAACCAGAACCGGGTCGAGGTGGAGAGCGTCGGCTCGTTCACCGACCGGTACTCGCCGGTGCAGAGCATCAGCGGCAACTTCCTGACGATGCAGCAGCCGGCGTGGAACAACAACACCTTCGGCTTCGACACGCTGTCCCGTCCGCACCGCGCCGGCCCGTTCTACCTGGCCAACGCGTACGAGTTCCTGGACTCGGCGGGGGAGTGGTATCTCAACCCCAGCAGCGGCCAGCTCAACTACATCCCGCTCGCCGGACAGAACATGAGCTCGGTCAGCGTGGAGCTGCCGCAGTTGCAGTCCCTGGTGAACGTCGGCGGCACCTACGACGCGCCGGCGCACCACATCTCGTTCAGCGGGATCACCTTCACCGGCACCAGCTGGCTCGGCCCGAGCAGCAGCAACGGCTTCGCCGACCAGCAGACCGGCGCGCACATCGTCGGCACCTGGGCCCGTCCGTCCGACGCGCTGACCTCCTGCCAGGAGGGCTGCTCACTGTTCGAGGCCACCCGCCCGAGCTGGGCGCAGATGCCGGCCGCGGTGCAGGTCTCCGCCGCGAACACCATCAGCTTCAGCGACTCCCAGTTCGTCAACCTGGGGCAGACCGCGATCGGCATCGGCAACGACGCCAACGCCCACGCCAGCGGTGTCGGTCTGGGCGTCAACAACATCACCGTCACCCGCTCCGAGATCGCCCGCAACTCCGCCGGTGGCGTCGTGGTCGGCGGCGTGCGGGCCGACGCCCACCACCCCAGTGACCAGCGGATGGTCAACCGCAACGTCACCATCAGCAACAACAAGGTGCACGATCTCGGCCTGGAGTACCGGGGCGTGGTCTCCATCCTGACGACCTACGTGAACACCTCGCTGGTCTCGCACAACGAGGTCTACAACATGCCGTACACCGGCATGTCGATCGGCTACGGCTGGGGCGCCAACGACGCCGGCGGCAGCCAGCACTACGCCAACCGTGGCCTGTACAACTACCAGCCGCGGTACACGACCGCGACCACCGCGGCCAACAACCAGGTCATCGGCAACTACGTGCACGACGTCATGCAGCAGATGACCGACGGCGGGTGCATCTACTCGCTGTCGGCGAACCCGGGCGGATTGATCGCCGAGAACTACTGCCTGCGGACCAACGGCTGGTTCGGGCTCTACTTCGACGAGGGCTCGCGCTACTACACCGCCCGCAACAACGTGTTCTCCTCCACCGGCACCTGGGCAACCGCCAACTACTACTACGCCGAGAACATGGGCAACTTCACGGTCACCAACAACTGGTCGACCAGCAGCGGCACGAACGTGACGAACGGTGACCGCGGCAACGTCGTCAACGGCAACGTCACGGTCAGCAACGGCAACTGGCCGTCCGGCGCGCAGACGGTGATCAACACGGCCGGCGTGCAGAGCGGTGGCAGCACCAACCCGACGAACGTGCAGCTCGTGGGCGTCCAGTCGAATCGCTGCGCCGAGATCGGCAACTCCAGCACGACCAACGGCACGCAGGCCCAGATCTGGGACTGCATCAGCAACGCCACCAACCAGCGGTGGACCCACACCGCGAGCCGGCAGCTCATGATCTACGGCACCAAGTGCCTGGACGCCTCCGGCCAGGGCACCGTGAACGGCACGAAGGTGGTGATCTGGGACTGCAACGGTGGTGTCAACCAGCAGTGGAACATCAACTCCAACGGCACCATCACCGGCGTGCAGTCGGGTCTCTGCCTCGACGCGAACGGCGCCGCGACGGCGAACGGCACCAAGTTGATCCTGTGGGCCTGCAGCGGCGGCGCGAACCAGCGCTGGCAGGTACGCAGCTGACGTAACGAGGGACAGCAACGGATCCGGGCTGGGGTGTTCTCGCCCCGGCCCGGGTCCGCGTGGTGCGTCCTGACCGGCCTGAGGTTACGCGGACACTTCGGGCAGGTTTCATTGATGCTCTTGACAGGCATTGTTAGCGATAACACGATGGCTGCACGCCGCTCTCGCGTCTGGAGTCCACCTTGGTCGTGTCGATCCGCCCGCGAGTTTCCCGCCGCTTCCGCACGCTCGCATCGGTCGCCGTTCTCCTGGGTGCGAGCCTGGTGAGCACACCCTCCGCCGCCCACGCCGCCGAGGGCTGGTCGCCCCGCTCGTCGTACACCTCGACCGACACCGGCGCCGGCACCTACTCGGTGCCGCTGCTCAACGCCGACGTGCCGGACATCAGCGTCGAGCGGGTGCCCGCCGCCGAGAACGACGAGGGCCGCGACACCTACTACATGATCAGCACGACGATGCACCTGAGCCCGGGTGCGCCGATCATGAAGTCGTACGACCTGGTCAACTGGGAGATCGTCAACTACGTCTTCGACCGGGCGAGCATCGGCGACTCGTTCTCGTTGCGCAACGGTCAGAACTCGTACGGTCAGGGTCAGTGGGCGTCGTCGCTGCGCTACCACGACGGCACGTTCTACGTCGCCTTCAACACCAACAACCTCAACGGGGCGTACCTCTACCGCACCGACGACATCGAGAACGGCACGTGGCAGCGCACCGCCCTCGGCCGTGGCCTGCACGACCCGTCGCTCTTCTTCGACGTCGACGGCACGCCGTACATCTTCTACGGCTCCGGCGGCACCAGCGCCGTACGCCTCAACGCCGACCTGACGGCCATCGCACAGGACTATCCGAACATCTTCACGGCGAGCAACTACGCCGGGCAGCCGTTCATCGGCGGCCTGTTCGAGGGCGCGCAGGTCTACCACATCGACGGCTGGTACTACGCCGTCATCATCACCTGGCCGTCCGGGCAGGGCCGCCAGGTCGTGATGTTCCGGTCGAAGGACCTGCTCGGCCGCTACACCTCGGCCGGCGGGGTGAACACCTACGAGGCGCGTGGCGTGCTCAACTCCAACGGCTTCGCCCAGGGCAGCCTGGTGCCGATCAGCCGGGCCGGTGGCGGCACCGACTGGCACGGCATGTTCTTCCGCGACACGTTCCCGATCGGGCGGATCCCGGCGCTCATCCCCGCCACCTGGCAGGACGGGTGGCCGACCTTCGGCACCAACGGGGTCGTGCCGGTCAACGGCGTGTTCGCCAAGCCGATCCAGCTCAGTCCGGCCGAGGAGGTCTTCGAGCGGCAGAAGAGCATCGTCGCCTCGGACGACTTCGCCAACGACGCGCCACACAGGGCGTACCAGGACGAGCAGTGGACGGTGCCGGCGCCGCTGGACCCGGCGGAGATCGCCCCCAACGGGTCGCGGCTGGACCTGGCGTGGGAGTGGAACCACGCACCGGACAACCGGTACTGGTCGCTCACCGACCGGGACGGCTGGCTGCGGTTGACGGCCGGCAAGGTGGTCACCGGCCAGTACGTCTACACGAAGCTGTCCAACCGGGCCGAGTTGGCCTGGTTCGAGGAGGCCCGCAACACGCTCTCGCAGCGGACGTTCGGGCCACGGCAGTCGGTGCAGACCCGGATGGACATCGCCGGAATGAACAACGGCGACGTCGCGGGCCTGGCGGCCTACAACCGCGGCTTCTCGTACGTGGCGGTCAAGCGCGTCGACGGTGTCAACACCCTCGGCGTCGTCAACCGGTCGCAGCCGTTCGCGGTCGACCTCGACCAGTCGACACTGGAGAGTTTCGTGGCGGGCACGACCGTGGCGTTGGGTGACGCGACCGAGGTGCACGTGAAGGCGGACCTCGACTTCGCCTCGCCGGTCGGCCAGTTGTGGACGACGTTCTACTACAGCCTGGACGGGTTGACCTGGACCCGGCTCGGCAACCGCGTCGGCCCGCAGACGCTGGACGGCAGCCTCGCGCACTTCATGGGTCACCGGGTGGGCCTGTTCAACTACGCGACCCAGGAGACCGGCGGGCACGTCGACTTCGACAACTACCTGCTCAGCGACGTGCTGACCGCGCAGGCCCGGCCGCTGGACACCGTCGCCCTCGACGCGGCCATTGCCCACGCGCACACGCTCGACGCGCGCCACTACCCGCCCGACGCCTGGGCTGCGACGCGGTCCGCACTCGCGGCGGCGACGGCGGCACGGGCCGGCCAGTTCGGCACCCAGAACCAGATCGACGCCCCGGAGCGCGCACTCAGCTACCAACTGGCCCGACTCGGCGTGCTCGCGGCACTGCCGGTCACGGCCAGCGCCGAGGTGCGGTGCCTGGCTGGCCGGGCGTACCTGGCGGTGCGGGCGCGCAACGACTCGGACGGGCCGGTCGGGATCACCCTGGAGACCCCGTACGGGAACCGGTCGTTCGCGACCGTGGCGGCGGGGGCGAACGTCTACCAGTCGTTCCCCACGCGTGCGGCGTCGGTGGCGGCCGGCTCGGCGACGGTCCGGGTCACCGGCACTGTCGCCGGCCGGGACGTGACCACCGCGCACTCCGCGCCGCACCCCGGCGCCACCTGCGGCGGATAACCCCACCACGAGCCCCTCGGCTCAGCGACCAGCACCACCGGCGACCGGCCGTGCGGCGCGGAACAGCAAACCTGTTCCGCTCCGCCGGTCGCGGTCGAGCCGGTGGTGGCGGTCGACCCCTGATGTCCGGACCACCCACCGATCCCCCGTACACCGATGACCGCACGTCAGAGATGAAGGAGGACGTTTCGTGGAACAACGAATGCGACGGCCGACCCGAGGACGGGTCGCGGCGCTCGCGACAGTCGGCCTGCTGCTGGCCGCCGGGTTCGGCGCCGGGGCCGCGCCGGTCCAGGCCGCCGACACGAATCTCGTCGTCAACGGCGGGTTCGAGGACGGCCTGGCCAACTGGTTCGTCAACAACGGAAACGCCAGCGACGGCGCCCAGTTGTCGGCCACCTCGGATGCCTACGCCGGGGCGAACGCCGCCCTCGTGACCAGCCGGACGACGACCGGGTCCGGGCCGATGCAGGACCTCAGCGGCAAGGTGCAGGCCGGCCAGGCGTACACCCTGACGGCCCGCATCAAGTACGAGAACGCGAACGGACCGGCCACCAAGCAGTTCTTCGCCACCATGCACTACGGCGGCGGCACCTACACCAACCTCGTCAGCGTGACGGCGACGAAGGGTCAGTGGGCGCAGTTCAACGGCACGTTCACGATCCCGGCGACGCAGACCGTGTCGACGGCGCGCCTGTTCTTCGAGACCCCCTGGACGGCCACCCCGACCACCGACCCGGACCTGCACCTCATGGACTTCAAGCTCGACGACGTGTCGGTGGTCGGCGCCGCGCCGCCCGCACCGGCGTCGAAGACCATCGAGGTCGTCGGCAAGCTGCCCGGGGAGCACAACCCGTTGATCGGGCACAAGTTCGGCGCCGACGGCTTCGGCCTCGTGCACGACGGCCGGGTGTACATGTACATGACGAACGACACCCAGGGCTACGCCCCGAACCCGGCCACGGGCGTCTCGCCCGGGATCAACTACGGCGACATCAACCAGATCACGGTGATCTCCTCGGCGGACCTGGTGAACTGGACCGACCACGGTGAGATCCAGGTCGCCGGCCCGAACGGGGTGGCCCCGTTCACCGCCAACTCGTGGGCTCCGGGCATCGCCAAGAAGGTGGTGAACGGGGTGGAGAAGTTCTTCCTCTACTACGCCAACGGCGGTGGCTCCAGCAACGTGATCACGGGCGCGTCGCCGCTCGGCCCGTGGACCAGCGAGCGTACGAGCACGCTCATCGACGGTCGTACCCCCGGTGCTGAGAACGTCGCGTGGAAGTTCGACCCGGCCCCGTTCGTGGACGACGACGGCCAGCCGTACCTCTACTTCGGTGGTGGCCCCGCGTCGACGAGCATGCCGCCGGCCGAGCGCTTCAACAACCCGAAGAACATCCGGGCCATCGAACTCGACGACACCATGGTCGCGACCCAGGGCACGGCCGCGGTGGTCGACGCCCCGGTGGCCTTCGAGGCGGGTCACGTCTTCAAGCGGCAGGGAAAGTACTACTTCTCGTACTCGTCGCACTTCGGCGGGAACGACTTCGGTGGCAGCCAGCAGCCGCTCCCCGGCTACCCCGGTGGTGGCCAGATCGGCTACCTGATCTCCGACAACCCGATGTCGTGGCCGAAGGAGACCTACGCCGGCGTGCTCTTCCCGAACCAGTCGCAGTTCTTTGGGGCCGGCACCGGCGGCAACAACCACCAGTCGGTCTTCGAGTTCGAGGGCAAGCACTACTTCACCTACCACGCGCCGACGTTGAACAAGCGCATCAACGGCAACACCACCCAGGGGTACCGCAGCCCGCACATCCAGGAACTTGCCTTCAACCCGGACGGCACGATCCAGCAGATCGTCGGCACCTACGCCGGCGTGAACCAGGTCCGCGACTTCGACCCGTACCGCGTCTTCGAGGCCGAGACCTTCGGCTGGAGCAAGGGCGTCGCGACCACGAAGATCGACGGCGGCTCCGCCCAGTTCGGCGGCGCGGCACCGAACCTGGTGGTCCGCGACATCGACAACGGCGATTGGACGGCGTTGTCGTCGGTGAACTTCGGCGACAACGGCGCGCGGAGCGTGACGGCGAGGGTGCGGGCGCTCGCCGCTGGCGGGCAGATCCAGGTACGGCTGGACTCCGCCACCGGTCCGGTCGTCGGCACGGCCGCCGTCGACACGCCCGTCGGCCAGTGGTCCGAGGTGACCGCCGAGCTTGCCGGCGTCAGCGGCGTGCACGACGTCTACTTCACCTACACCGGTCCGGCCGGTGTCGACCTCTTCGAGATCGACACCTGGGCCTTCCAGGCGGCCACCCTGGAGCTGCCCGTCACGGTCACCGCGTCGGCGCGGTGCGTGGGCGGCAAGGTCTACGTGGCGGTGCAGGCGCGCAACGACCATGGCGCGCCGGTGGGGATCGCGCTGGAGACCGCGTACGGCGAGCGCTCGTTCGCGGCCGTCGCGCCGGGCGCGAACGCCTACCAGTCGTTCAACACGCGCGCCGTCTCGGTGCCGGCGGGTTCGGCGACGGTCCGGGTGACCGGGGCGATCGGTGGACAGGACGTGACGACCGTCCGCACCGTGCAACACCCCGCCGGCACCTGTGGCGGATAACCCCTTTTTCGACGCGAACGGAGATCACATGAACACAGACAAACGGCGGCGGATGCTCGCGGCCGGTGCCGTCGGCGCGGTTCTGGTCGGGGCCGCGGTGCTGCCGTCGCCCGCCCTGGCCGAGCCCGACGACGACGCCAGCGTGCGGGTGACCGTCGACATCGACGAGGTCAGGGAACCGGGCGTCCTGGCCCTGTCCATCGCCGGCGACGCCGTCGCGCTGTCCGAGGACGGCTCGACCCTGCTGGTCCGCCAGTTCGTCGGTACGCTGCCGACGGTGACGGTCACCGACACGCGCGTCGCCGACGAGGTTCCCGACGGTGCCGGCTGGGCGGTGCTCGGCAGCGCTACCGACTTCGCGGGCACCTCCGGCCAGACGCCGATCACCGCCGACCACCTCGGGTGGAAGCCCCGCCTGCTCGACGGCGGGGACAGCGGCCTGGTCACCGAGGGCGAGGAGGTCGTGACCGCGCTGGACGAGGCGACCCTGCCGGGTAACAACGTCGGCCTCGTCGACCAGGAGCTGTTGGTCTCGGCCTTCGACTCCGAGGCGGTCGCCAGCGACTCGTACTCCGTCAACGCCGATCTGTACCTGCGTACCCCGGCGGAGGTCGCCGCCGGTGCGTACAGCTCGACGCTCACGCTCTCACTGTTCGAGTAGTGGTGTGGCGGGGGCCCGGACCGGGCCCTCGCCACACCCCCCGCCGAAGGGCCATCCGCATGACCGTCTCCCCGCTGCGCCGGGTGCTCACCGTCCTCGCCGTCGTGGCCCTCACGGTTGGGGCCGCGCCGGCCGTGGCGGCGGCGGAGCCGGACCCGAAGGCCCTGACCTGGACGGTCCAGCCGGCCACCCCGAGCGGGCCCGACCAGCGCCGGTGGATCAACGCCAGCCTCGACCCGGGGGCGGTCGTGACCGAGCACCTGGCGGTCCGGAACTTCAGCCGTACCGCTGTCGCCTTCTCCCTGAAGGCCGCCGACGGCTATCTCACCGACAGGGGTCGGTTCAACATGCTCTCGTCCGACCGCCCCTCGGTCGACGGCGGCACCTGGATCGACGTGCAGGAGAAGGTCACCGTCGGCCCGAACGAGACGAGGGTGGTGCCGTTCACGATCACGGTGCCCAGGAACGCCACACCGGGGGACCACCCGGCCGGCATCGCCGCGACCGTCACCAGCACCGGTGGCACGGTCAACGTCGAGAGCCGGGTGGGTTTCCGGGTCATGGTCCGGGTCAACGGGTCCGCCCAGGCGACCCTGCCCGTTCAGGGCCTCACCGCGAGATACACGCCGTCGTGGAATCCCTTCGCCGGTGGCAGGCTGCGGGTCCGCTACACGGTCGAGAACGCCGGCAACGTCTGGGTCGGCGGAACGAGCCGGGTGGTGGTGTCCGACCTCTTCGGACGGACCAACCACGACGCCACAGGTGCGATCGAGGAGTTGCTCCCGGCCGGCAGCCGGCAGGTGCAGACCCGCGCCGACGGCGTCTGGGCGCTGGTGCGCCTCCGGACGACCGTCACCACGTCACCGGCCCTGCTCGGCGACGCAAAGGTCGGTGCCGATCTTCGGCCGGTCTCCGCCACCGTCACCACCTGGGTCGTGCCGTGGGCACAGCTCGCGCTGCTGGTTCTGCTCGGCGTACTCCTCGTCGGTCTGCGGGCCGTGGTCCGGCGCCGCCGTCGTCGGCTGGCCGGGCTGCTCGCCCGTGCCCGCCAGGAGGGTCGGCAGGAGGGGCAGGAGTCGGTGCTGGTCGGAGGCGGGCCTTCCAGCGCTGAGCCCGACCCGGGCGACGCCCGCCGGTAGTCCGCCGCGCGCCGCACTCGCGTCGTCGGATCGTGGGCGGCGCGCGCAGGCCGGTGGGGCTGCAACAAACCTGCAAACGCTAACCCTTGCCTTCGGGGAAAACGCTTTCCTACCATTGCTGTACATCGATGTTCTATCTGTGAGCCGGGCGATCACACATCGATCAACGCCACCTCGGGTGCACCGCTTGCGCGGCCGGTTCCCTGCGCCTACCAGGGCGAGGCGGATGTCGACAGACCTTGGGTGCTGTCGAGCGGTCGGCAGGGTCTCCACCGAGCAAGCGTGCGGTCTGACGGGCCGCCACCCGGCGATGGACCTCTCGAATGTGAAGGTGAGACGAGATGAAAAGACATGTCGCTCTGCGACTTCAGGCAGCGCTGGCCACGGCGGCCGTCGGGATCGCGGTCGCGGTGGCCCTGCCGACCCCGCAGGCGTCGGCGGCGGCCGGCAACGCCACCGGCTACGCCACCCAGAACGGCGGGACCACCGGCGGTGCGGGTGGGCAGACCGTACGCGCCACCACGGGCACCGCGATCCACGCGGCGCTCTGCGGCCGCCCCAGCAGCAGCACCCCGATCACCATCGAGGTCACCGGGACCATCAACCACGGCAACACCGCCAAGGTGTCGGGATCGAGCTGCAACACCACCGCCGGCGTGATCGAGCTCAAGCAGATCAGCAACGTCACCATCATCGGCGTCGGCAGTGGAGCGGTCTTCGACCAGCTCGGCATCCACATCCGCGACTCCAGCAACATCATCATCCAGAACGTGACGGTCCGGAACGTCAAGAAGTCCGGCTCGCCCATCTCCAACGGCGGGGACGCCATCGGCATGGAGAGCACGGTCCGCAACGTCTGGGTCGACCACGTCACGCTGGAGGCGTCGGGCGGGGAGTCGCAGGGGTACGACGGCCTCTTCGACATGAAGGACAACACCCAGTACGTCACCCTGTCCTACAGCATCCTGCGCAACTCCGGGCGCGGCGGCCTCGTCGGGTCCAGCGAGACTGACCTCTCGAACAGCTTCATCACCTACCACCACAACCTGTACGAGAACATCGACTCCCGGACACCGCTGCTGCGCGGCGGCACGGCCCACATCTACAACAACCACTACGTGGGCCTGCACGAGTCGGGCATCAACTCCCGGGCCGGTGCGAAGGCGAAGGTGGAGAACAACTACTTCCGAAACTCCAAGGACGTGCTGGGCACCTTCTACACCGACCAGCGCGGCTACTGGCAGGTGAGCGGCAACATCTTCGACAACGTCACCTGGTCCGGCCCCGGCAGCGACAACTACCCCGCCGGTCCCAACCCGACGTCCAACACCACCGTCACCATCCCGTACGCGTACAGCCTCGACGGGGCGAGCTGCGTGCCGGACGTCGTCCGGCAGACGGCGGGCCCCAACACGGGTCTGCGGGTGTCGAACGGCAGTTGCTCACCGCAGAGCCCGTCGCCGACCACGCCGCCGCCGACGAGCGCCCCGCCGACCACGACTCCGCCGCCGACCACCCCGCCTCCGGGCGGCGGGACCAACCTCAGCCTCGGTGCCGGTGCCGACGGGTCCAGCAAGGCCAGCGGGACCAGCTACGGCAACGTGCGGGACGGCGACCTCGGCACCTACTGGTCGCCGGCCGGAGCGACCGGCACCATCTCGATCAAGTGGGGCTCCCCGACCCGGGTGTCCCGAGTGGTCATCCGAGAGCCGTCCGGGACCCAGGGCTCCATCGGGGCCTGGCAGCTCGTCAACAACGACAACGGGGCCGTCCTGGCCTCCGGCAGCGGGGCGGGCTCCATCACCTTCTCCTCGACCTCGCTAAGCAAGATCAACTTCAAGATCAACAGCTCCGGCGGTACGCCGCGGGTCGGCGAGTTCGAGACGTACGCCAGCTAGCTTGCGCGGGCGGGAGCGGCGGAACCCGTCGCTCCCGCCCTCGCGCGAGCACCCGTCACTCGAACACCTCGGCGGTTGCTCCGAGCTGAACGGTCTGCGCTGAGCACCGAGCCTGACCTCGACGCGGCCGGGGCATGTCGTTCTGCTGAGCGTGATGCCGGTGAGTCATCTTGATGACTCAGCGACATCAAGGTCTCCGCGGCATCGCCCGACAAGCATTGGCTGGCTGGCTGGCTGGCCGGCCGGGCCGGGTGCGGCGGGCGGGCGTGGCCGGGCGAGAGCTCTGCTCGGTCTCCGGCGCGCACTCACCGGAGACTGCCCGCCCCCAGTGCCAGCCGGGCCAGGAGCGCGTCCAGGGGCAGGTCCGCCGCGCTGGGCAACACCAGGTCCGCGGCCGTGAAGCGGGCGTGGTCCGCGTGGCGGTTCGGCACGGCAACGCACCGGAGCCCAGCGGCCCGTGCCGCCGCCACGCCGTGCGCGGTGTCCTCGAACGCGACAGCCTGATCCGCGGGCAGCCCGAGCCGATCCAGCGCCAGCAGATAGACCGCCGGATCCGGTTTGTGGGCCGGCACCTCCTCGCCGGTCGCCAGCACCTCGAACCGCGCCCGCAGCCCCGCCTGGTCCAGCAGCGCGCCCACATGCGTGATCGGGGAACTGCTCGCCACGGCGAGCCGCAGCCCCAACTCCGCGGCCCGGTCCAACCACCCCAGGATGCCGGGCGCGGGCGTCAGCGCCGCATTCAGCTCTGCCCGGTACGCCATCCGCAACGTGTGGCTGGACGTGCGGTCGTACGCCGGCCCGACCGCCGCTGCGAGCGCCACATACCGGGCGTCGTTCGCGTCGCCACCGTGGTCGGCGAAGAAGCCCGTCGGGTCGAGCCGCAGGCCGTGCCGTCGCCACTCCCACCGCCAGCTCTCCAGCAGCGTGGTCTCCGTGTCCATCAGCAGACCGTCGAAGTCGAGGATCAGCGCTTTGATCGTCACGGTGGCCAAGTATTCCGGTGCTGGTCGCCGCGCACGTCCCCAGCCCCGGATGGTCGCGGTCGAGCCCGGGCCCTCGTGCCGTGCGTCGGGCCGTGCGTCGGGCCGACGGTCACCGCTGGTTGCGAACGAGAGCCAGGAGGGCGGCGTGCGTCCGCTCGTCGGCGGCGACGACGAGACCTTTCCCGTCGGGGTGAACCGGCCCACCGTCGATCCCGGTGACCACACAACCGGCCGCCTGACCGAGGGCGATTCCGGCCGCGAAGTGGACGCTGTCGCACAGGTGCTCGCCATCGGTGACGTAGCCGGCGCGGCGACCGGCGGCCACCCAGGCCACGGCCAGCGTGGTGGAGACGACGCGCGGGCGGAACTGTTCGATGAACCCGTCGTCCGCGAGCATCCGGGCGGCCAGGAAGACGTGTCGGTGGGGAAACGGCGGGTCGAGATTGACGTCGACGAGACGTGACTCGGCCGACGGGGTGAGCCGCTCGTCGATGCCGCCACGCCGGGCGTACGCGGTGCTGCCGTCGGTCCAGAACACCTCGTCGGTGAACGGGTCCGCCGAGGCGGCCACGGAGACGCGGGCCCCTGCACGCAGGGCGACGTTCACCGAGGTCAGCATGGTCCGCACGGCGTAGTTCAGCGTTCCGCACAGCGGGTCGACAAGCCACGTACGTCCGTTCGCGCCGGTGCCGGTGCGCCCGCTCTCCTCCGCCAGCACGGTGTCGTCCGGCCTGCCGGCGCGCAGGACGTCGAGGATGGCCCTCTCGGCCTCGACGTCGGCGGTGGTGGCGAAGTCGTCAGCGGTCTTCATGAAACGGGCCAGCGACGATCCGTACTGCGAGCGGACGACCGCGGCTCCGGCTTCCGCCGCCTCGACGGCCAGCGCGTGATCGGTGATTGACATGTCCGACATGATGCCGCCCGCCCGGACGACGGGCGGGCGGCATCACCACCGCATCAGCAGTCGCAGTCCGGTGGCACGACGTAGAAGAAGACACTGCCGGTGGTTGCCCGGTACGTGGCGGTGCCGGACCAGGAGAACTCGTACTGGAACTGCGGGTAGGTGCTGGCGTCCATGGTCGGCAGCGAGTCGCGGTAGGAGAAGGTGCCGTCGGCGGCGGTGGTCACGCCCGGGAGGGTGACCTCGGAGCCGTCCGGGCCGATCCGCCGCACGGTCAACTTCCACCGCCCGCTGATCGACTCGCCGTTGAGATCGGTGACCCTGCCCTCGATGACCGCCTGCTGCCCGTTGAGGAGGGTGCGGTCGGGAGACGTGGCCTCGATGTAGGTCGGCTGCTTCTGCACGGTGCCGGAGATGGTGCCGGTGGTCCTGCGGTGGGTGGCGTCGCCGTCCCAGGTCACGGTGTAGGCCACCGGCCCGGTCCTGCTCACGGTGTCGTCGAAACCGAAACCGCAGGAGGCGTCGGTGGTGACGTCCGGCAGCCGGCTCGCCGCGCCGCCGTTGACCCGCCGGCTCACGTGCACCACGGTCGGGCCCTGGCACGCGCCGACGTCGTAGGTCACGGCGCCGGAGACCCGGAACGGCACCCCGATGTACGCGGGCTCCGCCACCTGACCGGCGACGTGCGAGTCCGTGGACGACACCGTCACCTCGTGGCTGGCGGACGGCGACGCGTACACCGAGTCGCCGTGCCAGGTGACGGTGTAGACGTACCGGCCGCCCTGGCTGGGCGTGTCGAGGACGGTGAAGGCGCCGAGGCTGTCGGTGGTGACGTTCGGCAGTTGCTCGATGGCACCGTCGAGGCGGTTGTTCCAGATCGTCCGGGTCACCGCCAGGGTCTGCGGTTGCGTGGGAGCCCTGCCGTCGAGGCCCAGGACGCCGGAGAGCGACAGTTGCCTGCCGTCCCTGCCGTTGCCCGGCCCGCCGAGGGTGAGCGTCGCGGCGCGCCCGGCCACCGGAACCGTCGCCGAGGCCGTGCTGCCGTGGTAGTCACCTGTCGGATTCCAGTAGACGTCGTAGCGGATCTGCCCGCTCAGCGGGGGGACGTCGGTGAGGGTGAAGGTGCCGTCGGCCGACGTGGTGGCCGAGAGGGTGACCCAGGTGCCGTCCGGAATGGTGCGGCTGACCTGAAGCTCCTGCACCCCCGGGTCGGTGCCGTCGGCAAGGGTGAGCCGGCCGGTGACGCGCAGTGGGTCGAGCGCGATGCCGGAGTCGGGCGCGGTCAGGGTGATGGCCGACGTCGGAAGCGTCGCGTCGACCACGTGCCAGAGCCGGAACGCGCCTTCGCGCTCGATGACCGTGAAGACGTCCCTGCCGAGGAGGGTCGCGGTGCCGAGCACCATCTGACCGAACTCGGTGCTGGCCGTGTTGATCACCCTGCCGCTGGCGGTGTCGTAGATCATCAGCGCCGGGCCTTCGCCGACGTAGTGGCCGGCCGCGAGGTGTCGACCGTCCGGGCTGAACGCCACAGCCGTCGGCGATCCTGAGGAGCCGCCGTAGCGGCGTACCTCGGCGAGGGTGGCGGTGTCGTACGCGAGAGCCTCGGACCTCCCACCCCAGGCGGCGACCAGCACCGAGCCGTCCGGGTTGAGCGTCAGGTCGCCGAGCACCGGCACCTCGATCGTGCCGCGCTCGGTGGCCTGCTGGCCGTCGACGGAGTAGACGTGGACCGTCGACGGATGCAGTTCGGTCTCGCCGAGGGCCAACACGCCGCCGGCCACGGCCAGGGCCGGGGCACCGAACTTGTTGTCGGTGATGCTGACGACGGTGGGGGAGGCCGCGGCGAGGTCCAGGGTCAGTGCTCCGCCCGCCCCGCTGCGCTCACAGCCGTAGCCGACCCAGACCCGGCTGCCGGAGAGCGCGAGGTGCTGGGGACAGCGCTGCCCGATGTCGATCCTGCGGACGACCTCCCTGGTGCTGGTGTCGATCTCTGCCACCGCACCGCCGTCGTACAGCGCCACGTAGAGGCGGTCGCCGCCGGGTGTGATCGCGAGGCCGCGCGGACCGGCGAGCCCTTTCACCGTGTCGGTGATGGTGCCTGTCGAGTCGGCGACGATCACCCGGTCCGTCGCGGAGACGAAGACCCGGCCTCCTGCGGCGGCGGTGTCGAAGACGGCGGTGACGTCCGGCAGTCGGGTCACGCTGTCCGCGGCGGCAGTCGGTGCGGCCGCCCCCGCCGTGGCGAGGGCTGGCCCGCCCACGCCGACCGCGGCGGCGGCGACCAGGGTCACCACGGCGGTCGCGCCGGCAACCCGGCGTGACAGTGCGGCGCGGGTGCCGACGAATGATGGTCTGTGAAGCATTGTTCTCCCCGTCTGGGGTGACGGGTCGTCACCCCGCACGGGATCATGGCTGGCCCTTCCGACGGGAATCCACCCGTCTCCGCCAGGCGGTGGGGCATTTTCACATGTCGATAACTGCGACATCGCTCCGCTGCCCCGCCGGACCTCGCGGCACGGGGGACGACGGTCAGGAGATCGCCGCCCGGACCAGCTCGACGACCTTCTTCTCCACCGCCGGGCTCCACTTCTGTAGGGCGTACGCCACCGGCCACAGGTCGCCGTCGTCGAGGTTGGCCGCGTCCTGGAAGCCCAGGGTCGAGTACCGGTAGTTGAACTTGCCGGAGTCCTGGAAGAAGACCACGATCTTGCCGTCGGCGTTCGCGTAGGCGGGCATTCCGTACCACGTCCTAGGCAACAGATCCGGGGCGGCGGCGGTGACCGTCACGTGCACGCGCTCGGCGAGCGCCCGGTCGTCCGGCTCCATCTGCGCGATCCGGTCCAGGATCGCCTGTAGCCCGTCGGCCTTCTTGGCGCCCTTCTTGCCCTCGGCGCGCAGCTCGGCGGCGCGCTCCTTCATCGCGGCCCGCTCCTCGGGGCTGAAACCGTCGGACTCGGTCGTGGCGGTCTTCGCGGACATTCGCGGGCTCCCTCTCGTCGTCAAGTCTCGGCGTGCTCCGTGACCTGGGAAAAGGCTAGACCGGGTGGCACCGGCCGGGCTTCTCGATTCCTGATCGACCAGCCGCGTCCGGACCACACCAGCGCTGACCGCGGTCAGGCGGCGGCCACCTTCCGGTACGCCCACGGCGTGCGGGGGGAGCCCGGCGACTACGACGCCGCTCGGGCGGCGGCAATGGTCCGCCCACGCTCGGACTCCGGGAAGCGGTCGAGCATGGCACGCACCTCGTCGGCGCTCACGTTGGCACCGAACAACTCGCTGCCGGGTTCGAGTCGTACGCCCTCGGCCAGGCGGCCGGCGACGACCGGATCGAAGCCCAGCGCGTCCACCAGCGCCGCGACCGTGGCGAGGTCGGTGGCGTCGTCGCCGGCGATCGCGATGGCCTTGCGGCCGGCCGATCCCGCCGGCCGCGCCTCGTCCTCAAGATCGTGGTAGCCCATGTGGTTGAACGCCTTGACTATCCGGGACCCGGACAGGAACGCCTGGACGATCTCGCTCGACGAGGTACGCGGGTCGGTGAGGTCGTCGCGGATGCCGTCGATCTCCCACCAGTAGTTCATCGCGTCGACGACGAGCTTGCCGCGCAGCGCCTCGGCGGGAACGCTGCGGTACTTTCCCAGCGGCAGGGCGAGGATCACGATGTCGGCGGCGGCCACCGCGTCGACCGCCGTGGTGGCCGCCGCCCCCGGGGCGAGCACCTCCACGGTGAGGGCGATCTTCGCCGGGGCGCCGGAACCGGCGACCAGCACCCGGTAGCCGGCGGCGACGGCGAGCCGGGCGAGCACCGTGCCCACCTTGCCGGCCCCGAGCACGCCAAGGGTCTGGGGCCGATCGTTGTCGAACATGTCGTCCTCTCGGTTCTGACGTGCTGATCAGGCCAGCAGTTCGCGGACCATGGGGATCACCCTGGAGCCGTACAGTTCCACGGCCCGCATCCGGGCACTCACCGGTTGCGCGCCGGCCGAGTAGATGAGGTCGAACCGGCCGACGCCGAGGCTGCGGATCGCGCGGGCCATCCGGCGGGCCACGGTCTCCGGCGAGCCGATGTAGAGCGAGCCGTTCTCCACCTCGGAGTCGAACTCCTGGCGGCGGATCGGTGGCCAGCCCCGCAGTTTGCCGATCCGGTCTCGCATGATCCGGTAGTGCGGCCAGTAGATCTCCTTGGCCTGCTCGTCGGTGTCGGCGATGAAGCCCGGCGAGTGCATGCCGACCGGGTGCGCGGTCGTCCCGAGTTGGTCGGCCGCCCGGCGGTACAGGTCGATGTAGGGCGCGAAGCGTTCGGGGGCGCCGCCGATGATGGCGAGCATGAGTGGCAGCCCGTACTGGGCGGTGCGGACGACCGACTGTGGTGAGCCACCGACGCCGACCCAGGTGTCCAGGTGACCCGACTCCGTCTTGGGGAAGACGTCGGCGTTCTCCAGCGGGGCACGCAGGGTGCCACTCCAGGTGACCGGCTTCTCGTCGAGCAACTTGACGAACAGTTCGATCTTCTCCTCGAACAGCGTGTCGTAGTCGCGCAGGTCGTAGCCGAAGAGGGGGAACGACTCGGTGAACGAGCCGCGACCGAGGATGACCTCGGCTCGGCCGTTCGACAGCGCGTCCACCGTGGCGAAACGCTGGAACACCCGGACCGGGTCGTCCGAACTCAGCACGGTCACGCCGGAGGCCAGTCGGATCCGCGAGGTACGGGTGGCGATGCCCGCCAGCACCGTCTCCGGTGTGGAGACCGAGTACTCCGGCCGGTGGTGCTCGCCCAGCGCGATGACGTCGACGCCGAGGTCGTCGGCGAGCACGGCCTCGTCGACGACCTGGCGGATCGCCGCCGCGTGGGAGACGAGCTTGCCGTTGTCGTCCTCCGGTACGTCGCCGAACGTGTCCAGGCCGAACAGCAGATCAGACATGGGTGGGCTCCTTCGCCAGCAGCTCCCGGACTCGCGGTGCGACCGCACTGCCGAGCAGTTGGATCGTGCGCGCGCGTGCCTCGCGGGGCAGGTGCATGATGTCGTACTTCAGATCGAAGCGGCTCAGCCGCAGGTCGCGGGCGACCGTGGCGATCTTCTGCGCCACCGTCTCGGGCGACCCGACGAAGAGCGCGCCGTGGTCGATTTCCGCCTCGTAGCGTGCGCGGTCCGGTTTGTAGAAGCCACGTTCCGCGGCGAGCGCCGCCGCGACCGGCTGCCAGTACCGCCACCACGTCTCCACCGCCTCCTCGTCGGTGTCTGCGACAAGGCCGAGGGAGTGCTGCCCGATTGGCTGCGGGGTATGCCCGAACTGTTCGAGCGCTTTGGTGTACAGGTCGACGTGGCCGGCGAACCGCTGTGGTCGCCCACCGATGATCGCCAGCAGGAGCGGGAGACCGTGCCGGGCGGCCCGGATCACCGAGTTCGGGCTGCCCCCGACGCCGATCCAGGTCGGGATGCCGCCGGGCCGCATCCGTGGATGCAGGCGCTGGCCGGTCAAGGGAGTTCGCACCGTTCCGGACCAGGTGACCGATTCGTCGCGTTGGAGCCGGAGGAAGAGGTCCAACTTCTCCTCGAACAACCGCTCGTAGTCGGCCAGGTCGTAGCCGAACAGCGGAAACGACTCGGTCGCCGACGCGCGTCCGAGGACCATCTGGGCGCGGCCGTTGGACACGGCGTCGAGGGTGGCGAACTCGTGGTAGAGGCGTACCGGGTCGTTCGTGCTGAGCACCGTGACCGAGGTGCCGAGGCGAATCCGCTCGGTCGCCGTCGCGGCTGCCGCGAGCAACACGGGCGTGGCCGAGTCGTTGTGGCCCTCCCGGTAGTGCTCACCGAGGCTGAACACGTCGAGTCCGAGCGACTCGGCGAGTTGTGCCTCCTCGACGAGCAGCCGTACGGTCTCGGCGTCGCTCAGGACCCGGTCGCCGTCGGTGGCCACCTCCCCGAACGAGTTGAGCCCCAGTTCGAAATCTGCGGCTGTCATCGTGCCCTCCTCGGTACTCCCCGTCGGCGATCCGCGGAAGCGGACCTACCGGTTGACGTGTCAATGATGCTAACTTGGCGATTGACACGTCAATTCCCGGGAGAGTGGCATGACGGAGACCACACCTGTCCGGCGGGGTGGGCGCCAGCTACCGACGGCGGAGGAGCTACGGATCTGGCGGGACTTCATCGAGACGACGGCGGCGCTGGGTTCCTGGCTGGAATCCCGTCTCCAGGGCGACTCTTCCCTGTCAACGGGGGACTACGCCGTCCTGCTCGCTCTCAGCGAGGCACCGGAGCAGGCAATGCGCTCGTCCGCACTCGCGTCGCACATCGGCTGGGAGCGCAGCCGCCTCTCCCACCATCTGGGGCGGATGGAGCGGCGCGGCCTCATCCGCCGCCAGGAGTGCGCGACAGTCCCCCGAGGGGCGGAGGTGCTGCTCACCACGGCCGGCGCCGAGGCGTTCGGCAAAGCCACATTTCCCCACCTGCGCGCCATTCGTGAACTCTTCGTCGACGCCCTCACGCCGGACCAGATCGTCGCGGCGGGCGAGATCGCGGCGGCGCTGCGAGCGCGCCTCGACGCCCTCCGCGAGGATTGACCACCCAACTGGTGGTCAACTTCGGCCTCGGGCTCTACCTCGCCTTCAACCGTTGACGCGACGAGCCGTGGCCAGCAGGAACGCCTGGTCGTCCCGCTCCGTGCCCCGAGCGCGTCGCACCAGGCGGCACTCCTCGCGCAGGCCGGCGGCCTCGATCTCGGCGGCGACCCGATCCGGCGGGTAGCGGTGTCGCGCCAACCGGATCTCGTGCCCGAACCGGCGACGGAAGGCCGCGGACAGGTCGCGTGTGCCGTCACCGGCCTGGAATCCGACGAGCAGGTGGCCACCCGGGCGCAGCACCCGGGCCGCCTCCGCGAAGACGCGCGCCTGCCCGGCGGGAGGTGTGTGGATGGTGGAGTACCACAGCAGCACGCCGGCGAACCGGGCGTCCGGGTAGGGCAGGGCGCTCAGTGAGCCCACGGTGAACATCAGGTCGCGGTGGTCACGCCGGGCGCGGGCGATCATGCCCGGCGACAGGTCGACGCCGTGCACCAGACACCCACGGTCGGTGAGGTACCTGCTCATCCGGCCCGGGCCGCACCCGGCGTCGAGGACCCGGGCGTCACCGCCGGACGTCACCGCCTCGGCGAACGCGTCGACCATGGCGAGGTCGACTGGTGCCTCGGCGCGGGTGTCCGGCAGGAGAGTGGCGTAGTCCTCGGCGACGGTGTCGTAGGCACGTCGTACGCCGCGCAGGTCGAGCGGATCGGAGGCCGGGGAAGTCACGGGCCGCATCATCGCACCGGGGAACCACCGCCGGTCGGGGACTACCCCTGCCAGGCGTCGATGGTCCGGACACCCTCACGCAGGGCCCGGTCCACGACGGCGGGGTTGCCGCTGGTGCCCTCCCAACCCTGGTCGTCGAACACGGTCACCACGGTGTCGACGCGTGCCACCGCGATCTGGCTGGTCGCCTCGCGGCCGGTGTGTTCGCCGTTCAGGCTCGTCTCGGGCCACGTGCGGGTCAGCAGCAGCGCCTCGTCGCCGACACCGGGCACGGCCTTGCTCTTGACGGTGGCCCGGTTTCCGAACTGCTGGTAGGTGGGGCATGCGTCCAGGGCGGTACGCAGACGTGTCATGTACGCCGTGGCGCCGTCACCCTCGAAGGTGAAGATGGTCTGGTGGATCGTCCCCTGCGCCACATCGGCGGCGGTGGCGCCCGCCGACTGGTACATGACGGTCATCGCGGCGCTCGCCGTCACCTGCCGGCCTCCGGTGCCGAACTCGTTGGCACACAACTTCGGCAGGGCGTCCTCGACGGACAGCGTCCGACGGGGAGACTTTCGCAGCTCGGCGGGCAGCTCGAAGAAGGCCGACGTCGGGATGGTCGTCGGGCCGCTCGCGCTCGGCGAGGGCTGGCCGGTCGGATCCACTGCGGCCGACGCGGACGTCGGCGCCGCGGTGGACGGGGTCGACCCGGGCTTGTCCTCGGTGCTGGTGCAGGCGGCGGCAACGGTGATGGTGCCCAGTAGCGGGATCAGCGCAAGCACGCGTCGCATACGGGCGGGCGATGGCGGTGTGTGTCGGCTCATGATCACCTTTCGTCGATGTGGGGGCAGTTCCCGATGGGGCACCGTCCCAAACGACGGTTCGCGGCCGTCGGACGCTCACCCGACCGGTGGTAATCGGGATGTCGACACATCCGTGGCCGGCTAGGCTGCCCACATGACCAGCGTGATCGCCAAGTGCACCGGAGCGTCTTCTGACGTCCAGGTCGGTGCGCGGCGACGCCGGCGATCCGTCGCCCGCCCGCGCTGACCTGTTCCCGCGACCGGCGGATCGAGCCGCCGGTCGTGCGCCTGTCGTCCTCGGTCCGCCCCGCATCTCCTGTCGTCAGAGGCTCGCGTGACAGCGTGGGTCCGAGTGAGATCGGCGTACTCATGGATCTTGAAAGATTGTTGTCCGACCGGCTGGCGCCGGCGTTCGCGGCGGTGGCCGGCGGCCCGGTCGACCCGCTCGTGCGGCGCTCGCCGCGGGCGGACTTCCAGTCCGACGCGGCGCTGGCGCTGGCCCGGCGGCTCGGCCGCCCGCCGCGCGACATCGCCGCCGCGGTGCTGGAGCACGCGGTGCTCGACGACGTCTGCGTGTCGGCGGAGGTCTCCGGGCCGGGCTTCATCAACCTCACCGTCGCCGACCCGGCACTTGCCGACCTGGTCGCCGGGTTGGCCGGCGACGCCCGGCTCGGCGTGCCGGCGACGGCGGCCCCGCAGACCGTGGTGGTCGACTACTCGGCGCCGAACGTGGCGAAGGAGATGCACGTCGGGCACCTGCGCTCCACGGTCATCGGGGACGCGGCGGTCCGACTGCTGGACTGGCTGGGGCACCGGATCGTGCGGGTCAACCACCTGGGCGACTGGGGGACACCGTTCGGCATGCTGATCGAGCACCTGGCCGACCTCGGCGAGGCCGGGGCGGCGGACGAGTTGTCGATGGGTGACCTGGACGACTTCTACCGGGCGGCGCGGGTGAAGTTCGACGCCGACGAGACGTTCCGGGAACGCTCGCGGCTGCGGGTGGTCGCGTTGCAGGGCGGCGACGAGCGGACGCTGCGGTGGTGGCGGCTGCTGGTGGCGCAGTCCGAGCGGTACTTCCTGACCGTCTACGACCTGCTCGACGTGACGTTGTCCGGGGATGACTTCCGGGGCGAGAGCGCCTACAACGATCTGCTCGCGGGGGTCGTCGATGACCTGGACCGGTTGGGCCTGCTGGTGCGAAGCGGTGGGGCCGACTGTGTCTTCCCGGCCGGGTTCAGCGGCCGCGACGGCGAGCCGGTGCCGCTCATCGTGCGCAAGAGCGACGGGGGATACGGCTATCCGGCCACCGACCTGGCCGCGTTGCGGCAGCGCGTCGGTGAGCTGGGCGCGACCCGGCTGCTGTACGTGGTCGGGCTGCCGCAGCGGCAGCACTTCGCGATGGTGTTCGCGGTCGCCCGGACGGCCGGTTGGCTGTGCCCGCCGGCCCGAGCCGAACATCTGGGCTTCGGGTCGATCCTCGGCGCCGACGGGCGGATGCTGCGCAGCCGGGCCGGCGAGTCGGTGAAGCTGGTCGGCCTGCTGGAGGAGGCGGTCGCCCGCGCCACCGACCTGGCCCGCAGCAGAAACCCGGAGCTGGACGCCGGAGCCGCCGCCGAGATCGGTCGCGCGGTCGGGATCGGCGCGATCAAGTACGCCGACCTGGCCACCGATCGGAGGAAGGACTATGTCCTGGACTGGGAGCGGATGCTCGCCCTGGACGGCAACACCGCGCCGTACCTCCAGTACGTGTACGCCCGGATCCGGTCGGTGTTCCGGCGCGCCGGAACACCCGCGCGGCCGGACACGCCGATCGTGCTCACCTCGCCGGCGGAGCGGGCGCTCGCGGTCGAGCTGCTCGGCTTCGCCGCGGTGGTCGGCGAGGTGGAGCGAAGCCTCGAGTTCCATCACCTCGCCGGGTACCTGCATGGGCTCGCCACCGCGTTCAACGCGTTCTACGAGCGCTGCCCGGTGCTGCGGGCCCCCGACGAGCTGCGGGAGAGCCGGCTGCTGCTGGCCGAGCTGACGGCCCGGACGCTGCGGCAGGGGCTGCACCTGCTCGGCATCCGGACCCCGGAGCGGATGTGAGGGGTCAGCGGGTCTTCTTCGTCGCCCGCTTTCGGGGCGGCGTCAGCAGGTCGGCGATCTGGGCGATCGCGGCGGGCACCAACCGGTAGTAGGCCCACACCCCGCGCTTGTCACGTTCGAGTAGCCCAGCCTCGGTGAGGATCCGCAGGTGATGACTCACCGTCGGCTGGGAGAGGTTGAGCGCCCCGGTGAGGTCACTGACGGACGCCTCACCTTCCGGCGCGGACTGGATCAGACTCAGCAGTCGCAGTCGGGCCGGATCGGCGAAGGCCTTCAGCACCCCCGCGAGCCGTTCGGCATCGGCCCGCTTGATTGGATCGCCGGTCAGCGGCGAGATCGCAGGCATGGCAGTTTTCGCAGTTCCCACGCCTGCCATAGTGACACCAACTCGATCGATAAGCCGGTAGAACCGGCATCAATACTCCGATGGCGTCCGTACGGCCGCACGGGGACGACCGAACGTGGACACGTAGCGGCCGTGTGGGGCTCCGCCAAGCCCCACACGGCCCTACGCCGACGGACAGGCCGTCGGGTCGGCCGCGACCGGAGGTCAGCGGCGGGGTTTGGGGGAGACGCGGGGCAGGACGTACGGCGGGCCAGCGAAGATCAGATCCGACTTCAACTCGTGGTACGCCCGCTTGGGCTGGTAGTTCTCGTCGTAGATCGTGGCCAGGCCCTCCGGCGGGTCGTCGAACCAGCCCGGCACCCAGGAGTGGTTGTCGCTGAAACCCCAGACCGTGTACGACAGGCAGCTACGCACGGCGAGGCACGCCTTCATCAGCACGCTGAAGTTGGCGGCCGACGCCTGCAACCGGGGGTTGATCTCCTCCGCGTTGCCGGCCCGGACGGCCTCGGTCAGCTGACTGCGGACGTCGACCTCGGTGAACGCGGTCGCGACGCCGAGCCCGCTGAACTTCTTCAGCGCGGCGGTCACCTGGAGGGTGTCGAAGTTGCCGTACTGGGTGCCCAGGTGACCCTGGGCGCCGACGCCGTCGATCGGCACACCCTGGGCGAGCAGGCCCTTCGTCATGTCGTAGACGAACTGGGTCTTGTCGTCCGCCGGGTTGCCGGAGCCGAACGCCTCGATGTTGTAGTCGTTGTAGAACAGCAGGGCCCTGGGGTCGGCGGCCCGCGCCCAGCGGAACGCGTCGGCGATGTAGCCGGGCCCGAGGTTGTCGGCCCAGAAGCCCTTGTAGTGCAGGGTCGACGGGGTGTCCCAGGGGTCGCTGACCGCCTCGTTGACCACGTCCCACTGCCAGATCTTGCCCCGGAAATGGTTGACGACAGTGGTGATGTGCTTGCGCAGCAGCTCGCGCAGCTCCTGCTTGCTGATGGAGCCGTCGGCGACACCACTGGTCAGCCAGCCGGGCAGTTGGTTGTGCCAGACCAGCACGTGCCCGCGCACGCTCTGCCGGTTGCGCTTGGCGAAATCGATGAGCTGGTCGGCTGCCGCCCAGTTGTAGGTGCCGCGGGTGGGCTCCAGGACCTCCCACTTCATCACGTTCTCGGCGGTGACCGAGGTGAACTCGGAGGAGGCCAGCGCGCGGTACTGCGGATCGCCGGCGTCGTTGAGGGCATCCGTGTTGACCGCGGTGCCGACCTGGAGGCCGTGGCGCAGGCCGAGGGCGCCGAGGCTCTGCGCGGTGGGGTCGTACGGCCGACTCGCGGTGGCGGGCACCGTGTTCAGCGCCGCGACGGTCGCGACGGCGACCACACCGACGGTCGTCCACTGTCTCAGCTTCATGTGCCTTCCCTTCCAGACCTTTGATCGACAAGAATCGATCAATAAGGGTGCGGGTCCGGTGTTGGCGGATGGGGGGCGGGGGCCGGTAGTTCCGGCCGGTGACCGGAAACCTGCTCGAAACGTTAAGGCCGTCGATGTCCGGGCGTCAACGCTGAAAACTTCCGGAAATTCGTCATATGACCTGCGCGGGCTCGCCGGAGATACCCGCGAAACTTCCGGAGGTTGTCGGCGGTACCTGCCTGCCGACCAGGCGCCGACGATAAAGCGCCCGCCTCCGAATATCGAGGGCGGGCGCTTCGTGCGTCTGGCGTTGCTTACGACCGCTCGGCGACCTGACCAACGAAGGCCCGCCAAGACTCGGGCGTGAAGACCAGCGCCGGCCCGGCCGGATCCTTCGAGTCCCGTACGCCGACGACGCCGGGAAGGTTGTCGGCGACCTCTACGCAGGCTCCTTGGTTGCTGCCGCTGCGGGTGCTCTTGTGCCAGCGTGCGCCGGTCAGGTCCATGACTTCGCCACTTCCGTTATCAGCTCGGTGGACTGTTGCAGGGTCAGCGCCTCGGCGAGGATGGCTTCCCACTGCTCACGCAGGGCCGCTACCTCGGCAGCCCGCTCGACCACCTGACCCCGCAGCCGATTGTCGAGGTAGCCCACATCAACCAAACCCGGCAGGGTCGCGAGGACGAACGGCCCGTCGAGGCCAGCGTACGCGCCGACCCCGCGTGGAACGACATGGATTCTCACGCGCCGCCGGTCCTGGTTGAGCTGCGCCAGGTGGAACAGTTGCTCACGCATCACCGCCGCGCCGCCGACGGGACGCCGAAGGACGGCATCGTCCAGGACGGCGACGAGGTGCGGTGGGTCGTCACTGGTGAGGATCTGTTGCCGGGCAAGCCTTCCAGCTACCCGCGTCTCGACCTCCTCGGCGCTGATCCGGCCGTCGCTGGCGAACACGGCACGGGCGTACGCCTCGGTCTGCAAGAGACCCGGCACCCACGCGACCTCACACCATCGCAACGTGCGGGCCTGCTGCTCGAAAGTGATCCACTCACGCAGCCAGAGCGGCGCGGCGTCAAGGTCGGAGAGTCGATCGAGCAGCCGAGCGAACAATCCTCCGGTCTTCAGCGCACGATCGATGGCCGTGGCGTAGTCGCCCGTCGGCGGACGCGAACCAGTCTCAACGGCGCTGACGTGCGTACCTGAATAGCTGATGAGCTTGCCAAAGTCGTCCTGACTGAGCCCGTGTGAGGCACGAGCGTGCCGTAACTCATCGAGCAGGATTTCGGCAGCCGTCATGCTCATGTCCCCAGCCCTTCCCCACCTCTAGCGCGCGTACCCCCATGTGTCTCCACCAGGGCAAACGTTGGCCTTCGCGGTCTCTCCAACGTGGTCGAACACCTTCCGACACTAGGCGGTCACGCACAAGAGTGGAACCAGGTGGCGCGGCCGGTCGGGACCCGAATCCGGCGGACGCGTTCGCACCGGGGCTGCCCCTGCGGGCGAGCGCTCAGGCGGCGGCCCTTTCCCAATGGCAGCAGGGAGAGAACTGTGCCCGACGAGAAGCCGACGCCAAAGCCAAAGCCGAAACGTGAGCCGACGCCGCCCGCCAACCCTGACGCACCGATAGCGCCGTTTGACCCCTGGCCGCCCGGACCGATGATCCCGCCCGCTGGCCTGCCGTCACCGGCCGATCGCCGCGCCCGCCGTTGGACTTCTCGCGTCGCCCGCGCCCATATCCCGATGCGCCCCGTGTGGCTGTGCCGCAACTGCGCCGCGCCCTGGCCGTGCAACCCGGCGCAGCTACACCTCGCGACCGAGTTCTACGGCCACTCGATCGCCCTCTCGTTCTACCTGGCGGCGAACCTGCAAGACGCGATCGACGACCTGTACGCCCTCGGCGCACGTCCCGACGTACGAGCGCTGCACCGCCGCTTCCTCGGATGGCTGTCGATCTCCCGCCGACCCCGCCGCGCCGAGATGCCCTGACCCCCTGGGCGAGTAGGTCGCAAGATTCAGCGCAGGCCGGCGAAGAGGTCGTCCTCGGGGGTCGGCGCGTCGGTGCGGTCCCGGACCCGGACGAAGGTCTCCACACCCATCAGCTCGGTGAACCGCTCCCGGCCCAGTTGCAGGAAGAAGATGTTCTCGGTCTGGCTGGCATGGGTGGCCAGGGCGTCGAACTTCTGCGCCCCGAAGGCGCTGGTGTCCACCCAGGTGCTGATCTCGTCGTCGGGCAGGCCGAGCTCCGGCATCGGCTCCGCCTCCGGGTCCGGTGCGTCCCACTCGACGCCGAGCTCCCGCATGATCTGGCCGAACTGCTCGAACGCGGTACGCGGCACCGTGGTCCAGTACACCTTCGCCGGGGTGTCGGTCTGCTCGACGGCGGCCATGGTGATCCGGTGCGCCTGGATGTGGTCCGGGTGGCCGTAGAAGCCGTTCTCGTCGTACGTGACGATCACGTCCGGTTGGTATTGCCTGATCAGCTCCGCGAGGCGGCCGGCCGCCTCCGCCACCGGCGTCGTCCAGAACGCGCCGGGCTGGTCGTTTGTCGCCCAGCCCATCATGCCGGAGTCGGCGTACCCCAGGGTCTCCAGGTGGCTGACCTTCAGCACGGCGCAGCTGGCCTCCAGCTCGGCCTGGCGCATGGCCACGACGGCGGCCGGGTCGTGCCCCGGGTCGCCCGGCTTGACCCCACCGGGGCCGTCACCGCACCGCCCGTCGGTGCAGGTCACCAGCACCGTCGTGATCCCCTCCGCGGCGTAGCGGGCAAGGACGCCACCGGTGCTCGTCGCCTCGTCGTCGGGGTGGGCGTGCACCGCCATCAGGGTCAGAGGTCGCTCAGCCATGCCATCACCCTACGGTCGGTGCCCCGCCCGCAGGCGCGGAGGGCGGCGAAGTCGCTGGCGACGGGCGCATCATAGCCAGCCCGGAACGGGTGCCGCCGATCATGTGTGAACCCTGCTCACCGGCCTGGCCCCGGCTCTAGGTTGAGACGTGGCCAGCACATCCGAGAGGTCGGGACGCGGGGAGAGGTGCGATGGCGGGGGCCGGCATGGGGACGTCGTTCGATGACGTGAGACAGGTCGACGCGGGGGTCCTGAGCGTCGGGTACGTCGACGCGGGGCCGCCCGACGGGCCCGCGGTGATCCTCCTGCACGGCTGGCCGTACGACATCCACAGCTTCGTCGACGTCGTGCCGCTGCTCACCGACGCCGGTCACCGGGTCGTCGTGCCACACCTGCGGGGCTACGGCACGACCCGGTTCCTCTCCGACGACACCATGCGCAACGGCGAACCGGCAGCCCTGGGGCTCGACCTCATCGCCCTCATGGACGCCCTGAAGATCGACACCGCGAAGCTGGCCGGGTTCGACTGGGGCGCGCGTACGGCCGACGTCGTGGCCGCGCTGTGGCCCGAGCGCTGCCGAGGGCTGGTGTCGGTGAGCGGCTACCTGATCGACGGCCAGGCATCGGGCAAGGTGCCGCTGCCCCCGAAGGCGGAACTGGCCTGGTGGTACCAGTACTACTTCGCCACCGAGCGCGGCCGGGACGGATACGACAGAAACCGACGCGACTTCGCCCGGCTGATCTGGCAGACCGCGTCCCCGAAGTGGTCCTTCGACGATGCCACCTTCGACCGCAGCGCGACCGCGTTCGACAACCCCGACCACGTGGACGTCGTGATCCACAACTACCGGTGGCGGCTGGCCCTCGCCCCCGGCGAGTCGCAGTACGACGAGGTGGAGAAGCGGCTGGCCGCCAAACCGAAGATCACGGTGCCCAGCATCTCGATGGAGGGCGACGCCAACGGCGCGCCGCACCTGGAGCCCAGCGTCTACGGCAAGCAGTTCGCCGGGCAGTACGAACACCGGACCGTCGGCGGCGGAGTCGGGCACAACCTGCCCCAGGAAGCGCCCCGGGCCTTCGCGGACGCGGTGCTGGACGTCTGACCGGGCCGCTATCCCCGGCGGACCGGTCGCGAGGGCTCCGGACGTTCCACCCGCACCGGGTCGCCGCGAACGAGGTCGTCGTGCACACGCCACCGGGCCGTGGTGACGGCACGCCGGGCCGCCTCGTCGCCGTGCTCGATGCGCTGCCGCAGCAGGTGCAGGGCGATCCGGCGGTTGAGGCTGAACTGCCGCTCCTCGTCCACCACGACGACGATGCCCGAGGGACGGTGCGTCGCCCGTACCGCCGTGCTGGCCTTGTTGCGGTGCTGACCACCCGGGCCGCCGGTCCGGCAGGGCACGATGTCGACATCCGTCTCGGCGAACGTCGTCGGCGTGGCGTCGGGTTGCGGTGGCTGAGCGGTGACGTACCAGTTCTTGCGGCCCGTGCCCGCCCGGTAGGGGCTCGGGGCCTGCCAGCACAGCGTCCCGGTCCACGAGGCCGCGAACGCGTCGGCGTCCGGACCGGTGATCCGGATGAGCGCCGACCGGTAGGTGCCGGGCCGATCACCGGGTGACATCCGAAGCTGGGCGATCGTCAGACCTCGGCGGGTGCCGTCCCCCGTCAGGCGGTGCAGGAGCTGGGCCACTGCCCAGGCACACTCGGCGGGGCCGCGACCGGCGGACAGCAGCAGGAGCACGCTCACGACCGCCCCCGTCCGCCGCGGTGGCCGCGCCGCTCGGCACGGGCGGTGGACCCGAGATCCGGTGTCTTGTAGGTGACCAGGGGAGTCGTGCTGACCACCGGGGTGGCCAACCGGTGCTCGACCAGATCGGCGATCACCTGCTCGATGCGCTTGTACGCCGTGGGCGCCTCCTCGAAGAGCAGTTGCCGGTCGCCACACACCACGAGCGAACCCACCGGAGTACGGCGAAGCTCCTCGACCGTGTGCTTGGCCCGGCCCCGCCGCAGCGCGTCGGCGCGCGACATCTTGCGGCCGGCGCCGTGTGCCACCGAATGGTTGGCCTCCGGCCCGGCGTGGGCGGCCACCAGATAGGAGGCCGTGCCCCGGGTGCCGGCGACGAGGACGTCCCGGCCGTCGCCCGGCGCCGCGCCCTTGCGGTGCAGGTAGACCCCGTCGGAGACCTCGACCAGGTTGTGGCACTGGTCGACGATCGGTGCGGTGGGCTCCGCCCCCAACGCGTACGCGACCCGGGCCGCGAGCACCCGGCGGTTGAGCGAACCCCAGCGCACGGCCTCGTCGTGCATCGCCAGGTAGGCGGCGGGATCGGGAGCGGCACCGGCGCCGTGCACCTCGGTGTGCGCCCGCAGGATCCGCTCGCCCAGACCACGGGACCCACTGTGGACGATGAGCACGAGATCGCCGGCGTCGAGCCCGAGACGACCCGCGTGGTTCGCGTCGAGGATGGTGTCGACCCGGGCCAGTTCGACGAAGTGGTTGCCACGGCCGACCGTCCCAAGGCCGTCCAGGTGACCGGCCGGGACGTCGTCGGGCACGTGAGCCCAGGCCGGGTCGTCGGCGTCCCGCTCCGGGTCCAACGCACGGTCGAGGTCGGGGAAGCGGGAGGCGAGCCGCTCCGGCACGGCACGCTTGAGCTTGATGGGGAACACGGCGATGCCGCAGCCGATGTCGGAGCCCACCAGGAACGGGTACAGCACAGTCGAGGCCATGGCCGCACCGATGGGCGCGCCCTTGCCGGGGTGCAGGTCCGGCATGGCCGCGACGTGGATCATGCCGTCGAGGGCGGCGACCTGCTGGCACTGCGTGAGCGCGGCGGACTCGATCCAGCTCGCGGGTGAGGCGAACACCGTGACGGTGGCCGGGGTGGACGGGGGCAGGGACTCCCCAGGGGAGTGGTGCTGGAGCAAGGAGGGCTCACTTCTCACGCAGACGCGGGAACGGACGACGGCACGGCCTCCCGGGCGAGGTCACTGGAGGCGGGTGCGTGGGGGTGGTTCCGTCAGTACGTCATGGACGCCACTCTCGTGCAGTCCGCCGCGGACGACAAGTGATTTTCCGGCGCACCGGGCGCTGCCGTGCGGGCTCGCCGGGCCAAGCACTGACGGTAGCGCGACAGGTGTCGGATGACTGATCGCCCCTGGCCAGTCGCTCGTCCACTATCCGTTCATGCTGACTGGGCGTGACGGCCTGCTCGTGGAGGCCCGTGCCGCGCTGGTCCGGGCCGCCGGTGCGGTGCTTCTCGGCCCGGCCGGTGTGGGGCGCACCGCCCTCGCTCGGGCTGCCGTCGCCGACCTGCCGCCCCGACTGTTCCGCGAGGTCTGGATCACCGCGACCGCGGCGAGCAAGGAGGTGCCGTTCGGCGCGCTCGGTCAACTCCTCAGCGGCGGTCACCCAGCCCTGCACCCGGCCCTGGTGCACCACACCGTGCTGGCCGCCCTGCGTGAACGGTGTGGCTCCGGCCGTACCCCGGTGTTGGTCGTCGACGACGCCCACCTGCTCGACGGGCCGTCCGCCGGCGTGCTGCTCTCTCTGGTCCAGGCCCGTGCGGTCCGCGCGCTGGTCACCGTCCGGTCCGGGGTCCCGGCCCCGGACGCGGTGGTCGCGTTGTGGAAGGACGTCGGGCTGCCCCTGCTGATCGTGCCGGCCCTCGCCGAGGACGCGGTCGCCACCCTGGCCGAACAGCGGTTGTCCGGCCCGGTCAGCCGCTCCACCACCCAACTGCTCTGGCAGTGGACGGGCGGGCTGCCGCAACTGGCGACCGCATTGATCGACCACGGGCGGGAGGTCGGTTCGCTGGTGCGCGACACCGACCAGTGGCGGTGGCGCGCCCCCCTCGCGGTGCCGGCACAGGTGGCCGACCTGCTCGACCGGGAGCTGGACCGCGTCGGCCGCCTCGGCGAGGACGCCCTGGCCGCGTTGGCCCTCGGTGGGCCCCTGCCGCTGTCCGTCGTGGAGGCGGCCGCGTCACCGGAGTTGATCGCCGATCTCGAACAGCTCGGCCTGGTCCGCAGCGAACAGAGCGACGACCAGATCCTGGTACGACTCCGCCACCCGATGCTCGGTGCCGTGCTTCGTCGCCGGATGTCGCCGGCCCGGCGTCGCCGGGTGTCCGCCGCTCTGCTGGCCAGCACGCCCCAGGGCACGACCCGGGGCGCATCCGCGATGGCCAGCGCGCTGTGGGCGGTGCACGCCGGCCAACCGGTCGGATCGGCCGAGCTGCTCAGGTCGGCCAGCCTCTGCCTGTACGCGGATCCGACCGCCTCGGAACAGTTGGCCCGGCGGGCCCGGGAGCGCGGCGGCGGGGCACCGGCGGCGGTAGCGCTCGCCGCCGCCCTCGTCGAGCAGAGCCGCACCGCCGAGGCGTACGAGACGCTGGCCGCCGCACTCCGCGATGCCGAGGCCGCCGGTGACCGAGGCGCGCAGGTGACCGTCCGGGTGGCGTTGGCCAGGCACCGGGCGTGGGTGGGGCGGGAGCCTCGGCAGGCGTACGACAATCTGCTGCGCATTCGCGCGGACGCCGAGGCCGCCGGTGACGCGGCCGGTCGGGCGGAGGCGGCGGCGGTCGCCGTGGTGGTCCAACTCTTCAGCGGTCAGGCGGCGCGGGCGCTGCACGATGCCCACGAGTTGCTGGGTGCGACACCTCCGCCGGCCGGGCAGCTGCGGGTCACGCTGGCGTCGGTGGCCGCGCTTGCCCTGACCGGGCGCACCGCGGAGGCGGCGCGGATGGGCCGTGCGGCGGTGCGCAGGTCCGGGTCGTCGGCACTGCCGTTCGCCCGTGGCATGGCCGCGGCGGCGCTGGCGTTCGCCGAACTGTGGCGGGAACCCATCCCGACCGGGCCGGTCACGGACCCGGCGGCGGGACGGTGGCCGATGCCCGACGACCCGCTGGTCTCCGGGCTGTCCCACACCGCGTGGCCGATCTTCGACGGCTACGCCCAGCGGGTCAGCGGTGACCGGGTCGGCGCGATCAGCCGGCTCCGGGACGCCGTCGCGCAGCAGGCCGACGGGGAGGGGCTGTTCCGGTCCGAGGCCACCGGCTGGCTCGCGATCACCCTCGCCGAGGACGGCCGCCCGGACGAGGCCGAGGCGGTGCTGCGGGAGCACCCCGTCGACGCGGTCGCGTTGGTGCCGGGTCTGCGGCCCTGGGCGACGGCCGCGGTAGCCGCCGCGGCCGGTCAGCGAACGCGGGCGGCCCGGTTGATGGACGAGGCGATCGCCGTCGCCCGGACCTCCGGGTGCTGGCTGGTGGAGCTGGGTTACCTCATCTACGCGGCACACCTCGACCCGGTCACCGGGCCGACCAGGTACGCGGGTCGCATCGCCGAAGCGATCGGGCACGTGGACGCCGAACGCCTCGTCACCGCCGGTCGGGCGGTGCTCGCGCTGGCCGGCCGGAACCCGACGGTGCTGCTCGAACACGCCCACCGCCTGCTCGACGTCAACATGAGCGGTGAGGCGCTGAGACTCGTCGACGAGGTCACCCGGCGTACCGGCACGTCCGACAGTGCCCGGCTCTTCGCCGACCTGCGCACCCGACTTCGGGCCGCGGCACCCGGCGACCCGGCGGTGGCGGCGGGGCTGACCGCACGGGAGACGCAGATCGCCGGGTTCGCCGCCCGGGGCCTGTCCGACCGGGAGATCGCCGACCAGTTGGTGCTGTCGGTGCGGACGGTGCAGACACATCTGGGTCGGGCGTACCGCAAACTCGCGGTGACGTCCCGGCGTGAGCTTGCCGACGCGTTACGCCTGGTCAGCTGAGGGTCGGGCGACGGCCGTGGCGCGCGACGCACCACGGCCGTCACCGTTCGGGAACCACTAGGTGTTCTTCGTGTAGCAGGTGACGTGCCCGTTGGAGTCCTCGTGACACTCGGCCCCCTTGGCGCCGATAACGTTGATCGTGCCGACCAGGACGGTCAACCCGAAGGCGGTCAGGATCCCCATGCCCACCTTCTTGGCCAACTCCGCGAAGTTGGCCGTGACGTCCAACCGGAACGTGACAGGCGCGTACCGGATCTGGTCCCACAGCTCGGCGATCCGCGGATCCTGACCGGTGATGCTGAAGTCGTCGCTGCTGTGCTCGTCGGTCACCCGACCGCTCGCGAAGGCCACGAACACGTTCTTGTTCTGGTCCACCACGTTCGGCGCGGCGGCGAAACCCCAGCTGTGGCTGAGCAGCCCGTTCTCGTGGACGTGCCCCTGGAACCAGTAGTGGCCGTCGCTGGCCATCCGCAGCCACGCGGTGCCCTTGACGCTCGACGGCAGCAGGCTGCCGGAGAACGTGTTGCTCCACTCCTGCTCCAGTCGGTCCATCGCCGTCCGGGTCGACCCGCCCGGATTCCCGACCTGCGCGCCGACCTGACGCAGGGTCAGCGGCGCCCGGATGTCGAGGTACCGGGCGGCGGCCGTACGGACGCTGGTCATGCCGTCACTCCCTCGACTTCCACATGTGGATGGTGCCGTTCTCGTCCCGGTAGGAGTGGACCTTGCCCGGCTGACCGAAGAACGCGATCCACCCGGCGACCACCGCACCCACGATGACCAGCGGAATCCACTTCAGGATGTTGGTGATCAGCTGACCGACGTTCATCGTCACGCTCAGCCGGAAGTTCACGCTGGCGTTGCTGAGCTGGTCCCAGTACTGCCCGATCCGCGGATCCTGGCCCAGCTCGGCGAAGTCGTCACTGCTGCTGTTGTCCGACACCTTGCCGCTGGCGGAGAAGACGAAGGCGTTGCCGTCGGCGTCCACGAACGCCGGCGTGGCCACGAACGACCAACTGTGCGAGACCGCGCCGTTCTCGTGCACGTGGCCCTCGAACATGTAGTGGCCGTCGCTGAACAACCGCAGCCACGCGCTGCCCTTCACGCTGGAGGGGAGCAGGCTGCCGGAGAACCACTCGCTGGACGTCTGCTCCAGTTGGACCAGCATCCGGCGACTGGAGCCGGTGGGGTGGCCGATCTCGCCGCCGACCTGCCGCATCGTCATCGGCGCCTCGAACCGCAGGTACTTCCCGGCCGCCTGACGCAGGCTGGTCATGACGTGGTCACCAGGATCGGCACCAGCGCCCGACCGGTCGGCAGCGGACCCAGCGCCTTGCCCAGGATCGCCCCGACCGCCTTGAGCGGGTCGGCCACCCGCATGGCGTGCCCCCGGGTGGGGGAGGTGGTCAGCAGGTCACCGGGACGCACCGGGCCGTGTGTCGCGTCGACCAGGCAGTAGACCTTGCCGGCCAGGGCCAGCGGCCGACGCCTGTCGCTGTCCGGCTGCCGGTCCAGCACCATCGCCGGGGCGAAGCTGCCCGCTCCGGAGACCACGCCGGCCACCGCGCTGTCGTACGGCTTGTCGGCCAACTCCAGCGCACCGGTCTCGCCGATCACCAGCACGGCACCGGGAATCGCCGCCGTCAGGTGCGCGTCGGCGACGTCGAACTCCTCCGCCAGGTCCGCGTTGCTGAGCGAGATGTCGCCGTGCACACCGTCGATGACCACTGTGTACGCCCGCGTGTCCGGGTTGGCGAAGGACATCGAACTCTGGTCGCCACTGATCCCGACGGTGTACGTACGGGTCTTGCTGTGGCAGAACTTGATGTGGTTGTTCGTGCCGTCCAGGTCGACCTGGTTCGCCGCGACGATCTTCGAGCTGACCGCGTTGGTCGCGGACATGTTCGTCGCGGTGACGCTGGGGCTGTTCAGGTTGTTGGCCGCCCACAGGTCACCGGTGGTGCCGTTGAGCAGCAGCTTGTACTGGCGGGTGTCCGGGTGCGCGAACGCCATCGAACTCTTCTCACCGTCGATCCCGACGGTGTACGTACGGGTCTTGCTGTGGCAGAACTTGACGTGGTTGTTCGGCCCGTCCAGGTCGACCTGGTTCGCGCTCAGGCTGCGGCTGTTGACGTTGTTGGCCGCCCACAGGTTGCCGTTCTGCCCGTCCAGGATCGTGGTGTAGGCGCGCTTGTCGTTCGCCAGGCTGATGGTGCTGGTGCCGCCGTTCATCCCGATCGTGTACGCGCGGGTCGTGAAGTTGGTGAGCACCAGAGCGTTGTCGGCGCCGTCGAGCACGACGGCCCGCGCGGCCACGGTGTCGGCGGTGATGGTGGTCGGCGGCGACGGGGTTGGCGTCGTCGGTGCCGCCTCGGCGTCACCCTTGACGACCGGAGCGGCCGTGGCGGGCGGCCCGTCGGCGCGCTGCGCCTGCTCGGTCTGCCGGGCCTGCTCGGGTGCGCGGACCGGCGGGGACACCGGTGCGGCGGTGTCCGCCCTGGCGGGCGCGTCGTCCGGGGTGGTCCGCTGCGGCGGTGTGCTCGGTGGGGTGGTGGGCCGGGCGATCGCCTCGGCGCTGTCCGGGTTGCTGGCCTTCGCGGCCTCGTTGTTTGCCATGCGTCCATTGCACCGGCCAGCCGGCCGCCAATCGTCGGTAGTCACTACGTAGGTTGGTCCACCCGACTACGTAGCGCCGACGGCGTACGCTGCCGCGATGACCGCACCGCGTCGCATCCTGATCTACGGGGTGCACGGCGCGGGCAAGTCCACTCTCGCCGTACGCCTGGCCGAGCGACTCCGGTTGCCGTGGTATCCGGTGGACGACCTGCTGTGGCTGCCGGGGTGGGTGGAGGTGCCGGTCGCCGAGCAGCGCGCCCGGATCGAGGAGCTCTGCCGCCGGGACACCTGGATCCTCGACGGCGCGTACCACGGCTGGCGGGACGTGCCACTGGCTCGTGCCGACCTGGTGGTGGCCCTGGACTACCCACGGTGGCGCTCGTTCTGGTGGTTGCTGCGTCGTACCCTGCGCCGCCTGGGCTCGGGCGAGGTGATCTGCAACGGAAACCGCGAATCGCTGGGCAGCGTGCTGTCCTCGGAATCGATCCTGGTCTGGCACGTCACCGCGTTCGGCCGGGAACGGCGGCGGATGCGGGCCTGGCAGGCCGATCGGGCCGGGCCGCCCGTACTGCTGTTCACCAGCCCGGCCGCCCTGGACGACTGGGTGGCGGGCCTGCCAACCATTGACCCACGGGTGCCACCTGCGGCAGGCGAACGGCGGTGCTGAAGCGCGGTCCGCCGCACCGGATATCGCCTGGCATACTCGCCGCACCGGGCACCCGAAGGGACTGCGCATGAAGTCTGCCGAAGCACCCGTACGCGACTCGATCACCGCCTTCCTGCACGCCTACGCGCGGGCCGTCGAAGCCGGCGACAACGCCAGGGTCGCCGCGAGTTACGCCGCGACATACATCGAGGGTGACCCGAGTACGGCGACCGCCGTCACCAACGACGCGGCGTACCGGGCCGCCCTCGACGAGCGGCACGCCGCGATGACCGAGCAGTTCGGCCTGCGCCGCGCCCAGGTGACGGTCCTGGACGTGCTCGACCTCGCACCGGGGTATGTCCTCGTCCCCACCCGGTGGGCGTTGGACTTCGCACCGCCCGGTGGTGAGGCCGGCAGCGCGCGGTTCGCGCAGACCTATGTCGTGCGGCTGGGGGACGACCGGCCGCAGATCCTGCTCTACCTCTCGCACGAACGAGAGGACGACGCCCTACGGGAGCTGGGTCTGACCGGCTGACCCGGCCCCTGCGCCACACGTCGGCCCATCCCCGGTAGGGGGATGGGCCGACGGTGTCCAGGATGGTCCGTGCGGAGGGGCCCGGCCGGCAGGTCACCGGCCGGGCCACCGATCAGGACTCCTGGGTACGACGCCGAGTCAGGAAGAACGCGAACGCGCCCAGCAGGACGAGCGCACTTCCGATGCCCGTCAGGGCCGGGACCGTGCCACCGCCGGTGACCGGCAGGATGGGACCCCTGCCGCCAGGGCCACCGGGTGCGCCAGGCGCTCCGGGGCTACCGGGCGCTCCTTGCGGTCCGGCTTCGCCCTGTGCGCCGGGCGCGCCTTGCGGTCCGGCTTCGCCCTGTGCGCCCGGTGCTCCTTGCGGTCCGGCTTCGCCTTGTGCTCCGGGTGCGCCTTGCGGTCCGCGTGCTCCAGGGCTGCCGGGTGCGCCGGGACTGCCAGGTGCTCCAGGCGCTCCGGTTGCTCCGGGGCTGCCGGGTGCGCCGGGACTGCCAGGTGCTCCGGGGCTGCCGGGTGCGCCGGGACTGCCGGGTGCGCCGGGTGCGCCGGGTGCGCCAGGGCTGCCAGGTGCGCCAGGGCTGCCAGGTGCGCCGGGACTGCCGGGTGCGCCGGGGCTACCGGGTGCTCCAGGGCTGCCCGGTGCGCCGGGGCTACCGGGCGGACCGGACGGGCCGGGTGGCCCGGTGGGGCCGGGTGGTCCGGACGGGCCGGCGCACAGCGGTGCGGTGATGACGTTGGTGTCGAGAGTGACGGCGGCGGTACGCGCCAGCGCGCGGCCCTGGAGGGTCGCGCCGGTGGCCATCGTGATCGCCGCCTGGGCCATGATGGTGCCCACGAAGGTGGTTCCCGTGCCGATCGTCGCTGAGCTGCCGATCTTCCAGAAGACGTTGCAGGCCGAGGCGCCGTTGATCAGGACGACGCTGCTGTTCGACGCCGTCGTCAGCGAGGAGTCGATCTGGAAGATGAACACGGCCGCCGGGTCGCCCTGGCCGTTCAGCGTCAACGGCCCGGTGAGTTGCGCGGCCCCGATCCGGTAGACGCCCGCGTTGAGCGTGTTGCCACCGAGTTCCGCGGGCAGGTTGGTGAAGGGCGTCCGCCCGGCGGCGTCGTTGAAGGCGATGGTCAGGTCGTTCTGCGCCTGGAGAGCGACCGCGTCGCCGAGGTGGATCTCACCGCCGATGGTTGCCGTTTCGAAGCCCGCCGCGGTGTTTCCGGGGAATCGACCAAGGCTCTGCCCCAGAAAGCTCGCGCCGGTGTTTGTCGGCTCGGCTCCGGCGAGGACCGAGAAGTTGCCCGCCGTGCCCAGGTTTACCGGTGCGTCGGCGGCACTGGCCGGCGTCGAGCCGAGCAGCAGGAAGCTGGCCGCGACGGCGGCGGCTGCGGATGCCGCGAGCGCCGCCAGGAGCCCTCGGCGAAGACGATGATGATGGGGCTTTGCTGTCACAGAACACCCTCCGTGGGTTATTACTTCGCAGGAGGGCTCGGTGAAGCCAAGACCTGCGTCAGACGGCCTGGATGGCACTGACAAAGTGCGGTGACCACCACATCACGTCCGGGCCGTCGATACCCACAAAACGGGATAATAGGTGCATTGGATGCGCAATACGTATTCACCTTCACATTGCTCTGAATCGCACGAGTGATCGACTGACCACCCTCGCTCAGAGCTGGTGTGTCGCCTCGGGCCTGATCGCCCGGCCGTGCACACAGGGCGCGGACGGGCTGTTGCTGGTGGCCGGGAAACGGAACCGGCGCAGTTCCTCGATCACGAACCCTTCGGCGCTGATGGCCGCGACGGTGTCGCGGTTGGTGTGGCAGCCGCCGAACAGCTTCGGCCACAGTGTCGCGTCGAGCAGTCGCTGGGCGCGGTGCAGACCGCTGTGCCTCTCGGCGGCGACGTGCTCGAAGAAGCGCAACTGGCCGCCGGGACGCAGCACCCGGCTGACCTCCGCGAGCGCGCCCGCCTGATCCGGCACTGTGCACAACACCAACGCGACGACCGCCGCGTCGAACTCGCCGTCACCTGCGGGCAGACCCTCCGCCAGACCGTCGACGACCGTGACCGGTACCGGCGCGTTCGGTGCCGCCCGCTCGGCGGCGGCGCGCAGACGACGTTCTGGCTCGACCGCGACGACCTCGGTCACCCCGGGCGGATAGTGGGCGAACATCCTGCCGTTGCCCGCACCGATCTCGATCACCCGGCCGGCGAGGTCGGCGACCAGGTCCCGTCGGAACTCCGCCGTGCCGGCCCGGTCCATGGCGACGCTGAGCCGTTCGTACACCCGGGCGAACACCGGGTGGGACACCACGGCCATGCCGACCTCCAGAAGACGGGGATCCTCGTTGACCTGTTCTCGAGCGATTGTGCTGCATCGGCGCACGGTTTCCGTCTTACTGATGTGGCAGCGACTCATCCCACGCAGACAGGACGTGGTTCGACCATGAAGATCGTCGTCATCGGTGGCAGTGGCCTCATCGGCTCCAAGCTCGTGGACAATCTCGGCGCCCGGGGGCACGAGGCGGTGCCCGCCTCTCCGAAGACCGGCGTCAACACACTGACCGGCGACGGGGTCGCCGAGGCGCTCGCCGGTGCGGACGTCGTCGTCGACGTGTCGAACTCGCCGTCGTTCGAGGACACCGCCGTGCTGGAGTTCTTCGAGACGTCCACCCGGACGCTTCTTGCCGCCGCGTCGGACGCCGGGGTGGGCCACTACGCGGCGCTCTCGATCGTCGGCTGCGACCGGATCCCAGACAGCGGCTACATGCGGGCGAAGGTCGCCCAGGAGAAGCTCATCGTCGCGGCCGGCATCCCGTACTCCGTGGTGCACGCCACGCAGTTCTTCGAGTTCGTCCAGGGGATCATCGACGCCGCCACGGACGGCGACACCGTGCACCTCGCGCCGGTGCTCATCCAGCCGATGGCGGCGGACGACGTCGCGGCCGAGGTCGCCGACGTCGTGGTCGGTACGCCCACCAACGCGGTGGTCGAGATCGCTGGCCCGGAGCAGTTCCGCCTCGACGAACTGGGCCGTACCATCCTCGCCTCCCAGCATGATCCCCGGTCGGTGGTGGCCGACCCGGGCGCCCGGTATTTCGGCGCCACACTTGGCGAACGCTCGCTCGTCCCGGCCGACGGCGCTCGTCTCGCCACCACGCGTCTCGACGACTGGCGTGCGCGGGCGGCCCGCGCCACGTGACCGGGCCGGCTACCCGGGCGCCACGGGTGGGTTCGTCCGCCCACCGAGGCGCTGCACCAACTCCCGTACCGCCTCGGTGAACGCCTCGTCCGCCTCGTCCGGCCAGTGGCCGTGGATGGGTGGGGGAACGCTGTCGCTGGCCGGCGTCACCACGTCGCGGGGATCGCGTTGTCGGCGATCCACGGCGTCTGCCGGGTCGCTGTCCGTGGCCGCCGGGGGTGACCGGTGGGCGGAGAAGACCCAGCCGCCAATGGGGTCGGTGTCCCGCCACAGGTTCACCCAGCGCCAACCGACCCGGCGGCCGATGTCGTGCAGCGCCGCATCATCGATGTAGGCGGGGAAGAGTCGCGCGTAGAGGCGACGCAACGGCGACCCGTGGGTGAGCAGGGCGACGCGGCAGCCGACCTCCGGCGGCAACTGGAGCACCGTCGCGGCGAGCAGGACCGAGCCGTGGCTGTGCCCGGTGAGCAGCACCGGGTGGCCGCTCTCGACGAGGTGCGTGACGCGCCGGGTCAGCTCCGGTACGGCCCGTTCGGCGTAGCAGGGCGGCGCGAAGGGGTGGGCGGCTCGGGGCCAGAAGGTGCCGAGGTCCCAGAGAACGCCGACGTGCCGCCGGAACGGGATGGTCCGGTAGGCGAAGACACTGCCGACGATCAGGCCGATGATGATCGCGGCGATCAGCCAACTGCCGAACGCGATGCTGAAGGTGACCGCGTCCGCCGGCAACCCGATGTTTCTCTCGACGAGGTCGCTCGGGAACTCTCCCAGCAGGCCGATGGTGGTGTTGGCCGTGGCGAGCCCGGCGAGGCAGCCGAAGAGCACCGCCAGCGACACCAGTTTCTCGGTGAACCGGGCCCGAGCTATCGCGTCTCGAACCTGCCGGAGTCGGGGTCTGACCTGGGCCGGCGGGTTCGGGTAGTCGTGCGCGACGATCGTCTCGGCGGCGCGCCGCCGGCGACGGCGGGAGATCGCGACGACCAGACCGGCGACGATCAGCGTGATCAGCACCGCCCGCAGGAAACCGAAGATCACCCACGTGTACGCGCGGGGCGGGCCGGCGGCGATGCCCGCAGCGGTCGGCACGTCGCGGTCGAGGAAATCCGCCGCCCGAAAGACCAACCCCGCGGAGTACGCCACCGCCACGCTGATCCCGGCCGCCGCGATCGCGAGCGCGCCCAGCCCGAACAGCGGCCTGGCCCCTCGCCGCCGGTTCCCGGGCCGCAGCAGCACCACGCCCAGGGCGGCCAGCAGGGTCGTCTGCGCGACGAACAGCCCGGCCAGGGTCGTGTCGTAGCCGGGCAGCCCGTGGCGTTCGTCCCACGGTCGCGGGCTGGCCAGCACGTAGGCCAGCACGAGGACGGTCAGGACGATGGCGGTGGTCCGCAGCGCGTTGGTGACGCCGTCGAGCCGCCGATCGGCGGCGGCCCGGTCGATCAGCGGGGGAGTGCACAGCGATCCCACGCAGGCGGCCAGGACCACCGCGGTGGCCACCGTCAGGGCGACGCCGGTGGCGGTGGCACCGGTGGCGACTCGGGCCAGCAGCAGGGTGAGGTCCAGCGTCGCGAACGCGGCGGCGACGTGGATCGAGCGCAGTCGGCCGACCAGCGGCTCGGCGTCCCACTGGCCGACCTCGCCGAGCCGATGCCCGGAGACCTGCTCGGGCGCGCGGAACGCCTCGAACGGCCGCCCCGGGCGGTTGCTGATCCGCCAGATCAGGCCGATCGCGGTGGCCGGGACCAGCGCGAGCACCGCCAGTCGGAGCCCGACCGGCCGCCCGCTCAACCAGGACAGCCAGCTGCGCCCGGCGAGGCAGTTCGACGAGTTCAGACACTTCCAGCCGACGAGATCCAGGGCGACGCCGGCGATGGCGAGCACGTAGAGCGCGGTGAGCGTGAGCGCCAGCAGCCGGCACAGCGACCGGACCATCGCCTCGGAACCGGCGTTCGCGGGACGCATCCAGATCGTCACGTTGACGAGCATGAACGGCAGGAGGAAGACCAGCCCCAGGGCGCGGGCCACGGTCCCGGCGGGCAGGTCACCCCAGCGGTACGCCTCCAGCGTCACCCCGTGGGCGCCGACACTGTCCGAACACCGGGGGCGCGGGCGGTAGAAGCCTCCGCTGCGGTCGCCCGCCACCTGCGCGATCTGCCGCAGGTCCAGCACCTCTTCGGCGTTCGCGCCGGAGACTCCGTGCACCCGTAGCTCCACGACGTCGCCGGAGATATCCGGCCCGCTCAACCGCGCTGACCCATCCGACGTTCCCCCCCGCGGCGTCTCGGCAGCCCCATGACACGATCCACCCGAGGCCAGCCCCACCAGCACCGTGGCCGGGGACGCCACCCGGACGGCGGCAGAGCGCGGTCTACCCGAAGCGGACCGCCTCAATCGCGACCGGCCCGGCGTACGCCGGAACGATCGTCGCGGTCCCACGGCGACGCGTCCGGCGTACCTCGAAATGATCGTCGCGGTCGCGCGGCCCCACACTCGTCGCGGTCGTCGCGGTGGCCGCTCGGCGCGGTCGCCGCTTGGTCGCCGCGCACGTGCGCGGGGGATTGATCGGGCCCTGGCGGGGTAGGTGCCGCCATGGTCGCTGCCGGTCGGCACGGAGCGGACCGGCGCGCTCCGCTCGTGGTCCGGCTGTGGGACCGCACGATGGCCACGCTGCGCGAGCGGTTCCGTCGGGTACGGGCGATCGGTGGGCTGGCGGTGCAGGCCGGCCTGGCCGCGGCGCTGGCGTGGTACGTGGCGCACGAGCTGTTGCAGGTGTCGCAACCGGTCTTCGCGCCGATCTCCGCGGTCTCGACTCTCGCCGCGTCCGTCGGCCAACGGCTCCGCCGAACCGTCGAGCTGATCATCGGGGTCACCGTCGGCGTGCTGATCGGCGATCTGCTGCTCCTGGTGATCGGCACCGGGTGGTGGCAACTGGCCCTGATCGTCGTGCTCGCCATCGTCGTCGCGTTGTTCCTCGCGGGCAGTGCGGCGGTGGTGATCCAGGCCGGGGCGACGGCGGTGCTCATCGCCACGCTCAGTCCGTCCGTTCGTGACCTGGAGATCCCTCGGTTCGTGGACGCGCTGGTCGGGGGAGGTCTGGCGCTGCTGGTCACCGCTGTGCTGCTGCCGCTGAACCCGCTGCGGGTGCTCAACCGGGCGGCGCGGCCGGTGTTGGATCTGCTCGTGGCCCAACTCGGCGCGACCGCCGACGCGCTGGCCGCGGGTGACGCCGGTCGGGCCCGTGCCGCCCGCAGCGCGCTGCGGCAGAACAAGGGCCAGTTGCAGGCGTTCGTCGAGGCGACCCAGGGCGCCCGGGAGGCCAGCACCCTGTCGCCGGTGCACTGGCGCGAGCGGCACGGGCCGGTGGGCCGGTACGCGCAGGCGGCAGAGCCGATCGACCGGGCGATGCGCAACAGCGGAACCCTCATCCGGCGATCGGTGACGCTGATCGAGGACGGCGAACCGGTCCCGGAAGCGCTGCCGCAGGCGGTGGCCGATCTCGCCGACGCCGTCCGGTTGCTCAAGCGGCAGTTCGCGGCCGGTGCCGAGCCGAACCGGGCGCGCGAGCAGGCGCTGCGGGCGGTGCGGACGGCCGGTCGTGCCTACCGGGAGGGGGTCGGCTTCTCCGGTGCGGTGGTGGTGGCGCAGGTCCGGACAACCGTCAGCGATCTTCTGGTGGCCACCGGGTTGACCCAGGGGGAGGCGAATCACCTGGTCCGAGGTGCTTTCGGCGGCCTGGAAACGTCCGCGTCCGGCAGCGGGACCGACCGTTTGGCATCGTCCTGAGCCATGACTGTTGCACTCTGAGCCAAAATGGTGCCATGATGGTGCCATGGAGCTGAGGTCATACGTTGAGAACCTGCGAGACGAGTTCGCCGTGGCGGCGGAGGGCGTCGACCCCGAGGCCCGGTTGCTGGCCGAACGGCTCTTCGCCCAGCTGGAGGCGGCGACCCGGCTCACGTTGCTCGAAGCACTCTCCGACGCCGCCGACGAGATCACCCGTGACCTCGCCCCCGGTTCGGTGCACGTCCGGTTGCGGGGGCGCGAGCCGGACTTCGTGGTGACGCCGGCCAGCCCGCCGGTCGACGAGGTGGGTGCGGGCAGTGGCCCACCGACGCTGTCCGCGCCGGCACCCGCGCCCGACGGCGAGGACGGCGGCACCTCGCGGATCAACCTTCGGCTCCCCGACCACCTCAAGGCCAGCGTCGAGGAGGCCGCCGGGCGCGCCGGGCTCTCGGTCAACGCCTGGCTGGTGCGCGCTGTCGCCGGTGCCATCGGCGCCGGTGACCCGGAACGTCGTCCACCCCGTCGGGCGGAGCCGCGCTCCGGCCAGCACGTCACCGGCTGGGCCCGCTAACACTCCGTACCCCCTCGTTTTCTTACGCCGCTGACCAGCGGCGACATTCGCCGACCACCTTTCGGGAGACCACCATGCCTGTTTTCGACACGCCAGAGCCCATCGCCGTCCAGATCGAGCTGCCCGTCGGGGATGTCTGGATCAGCGCGACCGACCGCACCGACACGGTGGTGACGGTGCGACCCCGCGACCCGTCGAGCAGGGCCGACGTGAGTACCGCCGAGCAGACCACGGTCGAGTACGCCGCAGGACAGCTGCTGATCAGGGTGTCGAAGAGTTGGCGTCGCTACGGCTTCGGCCCCGGGCCGTCGGTCGACGTCCTGATCGAGCTGCCGGCCGGGTCGCGAGTGCACGCGCAGTCGTCCTGGGCGGCGTTCCGCTGCGAGGGTCGGCTCGGTGCGTGTCACATCAAGACCGGGAGTGGGATCCGGCTCGACGAGACCGGGCCGCTGGACATCGACAGCAGCCACGGCGAGGTCGCGGTGGAGCGGGTCGTGGGCTCGGCCCGGGTGAAGGTCTCGTCCGGCAAGGTGCGCATCGGCGCGGTCGACGGCCCCGCCGAGATCAAGAATTCCTCCGGTGACTGCTGGATCGGCCGCAGTGGCGGCGACGTCCGGGTCAACACCGCGTACGGCGACATCACCCTCGACTCGCCGATGGCCTCGGTGACGGCACGCACCGCCTACGGCAACGTCCGGCTCGGTGAGGTCGTCCGGGGGGCGATCGAGCTGAACACCTCGTACGGGGCCATCGAGGTCGGCATCCGTCGCGGCACCGCGGCCTGGCTCGACGTCAGCTCCAAGCACGGCCGTGTGCACAACGCCCTGGAGACGACCGACGGCCCGGCGCAGACCGACGAGACCGTCGAGATCCGGGCGAACACCGCCTACGGCGACATCATGATCCGCCGCGCCTGATCCATCCCCACCGCGACCGCAAAAGAGGAGACCATGACCAGCTCCACGAAGCCCGCGATCGTCGCCACCGACCTGCGGAAGTCCTACGGCGACAAGGTCGTGCTGGACGGCATCGACCTCATGATCACCGAGGGAACGATCTTCGCGCTGCTCGGCCCCAACGGCGCCGGCAAGACCACCACCGTGCAGATCCTCTCCACCCTGATCAACGCCGATGGCGGCAACGCCCGCGTCTTCGGCCACGACCTGAAACGCGAGCCCGACGCGGTACGCGAACTGATCGGCGTCACCGGCCAGTTCTCCGCCGTCGACAACCTGCTCACCGGCCGGGAGAACCTCAACCTGATGGCCGACCTCTGTCACCTGGACCGCGACGCCGGTCGGCGACGGATCGCCGACCTGCTCGACCAGTTCGACCTGACCGAGGCGGCGGGCAAGCCGGTGTCGACGTACTCGGGCGGGATGCGGCGGCGGCTCGACCTCGCGATGACCCTGGTCGGCGCGCCCCGCGTGATCTTCCTCGACGAGCCGACCACCGGCCTCGACCCGCGCAGCCGCCGGGCCATGTGGCACATCATCCGCGCTCTCGTCGCCGAGGGCGTCACCATCCTGCTCACCACCCAGTACCTGGAGGAGGCCGACCAGCTCGCCGACCGCGTCGCGTTCCTCGACCACGGCCGGCTGATCGCCGAGGGCACCCCGCGCGAACTCAAGCGGCTCATCCCGGGCGGCCACGTGGTGTTGCAGTTCGCCGACCAGGACGGGCTCGACTCGGCGGCCCGGACGTTCGCGGCCGGGACCCGCGACGACGCGGCGCTCACCCTCCAGGTGCCGAGCGACGGCGGAGTCGGGTCGCTGCGCTCGCTGCTCGACCAGCTCGACGAGGCCTCGATCAGCGTGGCCGGGCTCTCCGTGCACACCCCCGATCTCGACGACGTCTTCCTCACCCTCACCGGCCAGCCCGACTCCCGTGCCGGCCGACCCGACCAGGAAAGGGCCACCGCGCGATGAGCACCGTCTCCCTCGCCGTCCGCGACTCGAGCACCATGCTGCGGCGCAACCTCCTGCACATGCGGCGGTACCCGTCGATGACGTTCCTGCTCATCGGCATCCCGATCATCATCCTGCTGCTCTTCGTCTACGTCTTCGGTGGCACGCTCGGCGCCGGCCTCGGCCCGTCCGGCGACCGTTCCCAGTACGCCAACTACGTCACCCCCGGGATCCTGCTCATCACGGTGGTCAGCGCGGCGCAGGGCACCGCCATCTCGGTCGCGATGGACATGACCGAGGGCATCATCGCCCGGTTCCGGACGATGGCGATCTTCCGCCCGTCGGTGCTCACCGGCCACGTGCTGGGCAGCCTGGTCCAGACCCTGCTCAGCCTCGCGGCCGTCACCGTCGTCGCGCTGCTGGTCGGGTTCCGGCCGACGGCCAACCCGGTCGAGTGGCTCGCCGCGATCGGCGTCCTCGCCATGATCACTTTTGCGCTCACCTGGCTGTCCGTCGCCCTCGGCCTGGTCAGCGACAGTGTCGAGACGGCCAGCAACCTGCCCATGCCGCTGATCCTCCTGCCGTTCCTCGGCAGCGGGTTCGTCCCCACCGACTCCATGCCGACGCCGGTGCGGTGGTTCGCCGACTACCAGCCCTTCACGCCCGTCATGGAGACCCTCCGCGGCCTGCTGCTCGGCACCGGGATCGGCGCCAACGGAGTCATCGCGGTCGTCTGGTGCGTCGTCATCAGCGTGCTCAGCTTCTTCTGGGCCAAGGCCCTGTACAACCGCAGTCGGGCCACCTGATCCCGACACCCGCTCGACGTCCCGCCATCGCGACGGACAGCCGGCGGCTCGGCCCACGGGGGGCCGAGCCGCCGGCTGTCCCTGTCGCGCGGTACGGGCCGGCGGGGGCTTGATCGACTCGGCTTTCGTGAAGTCGGCCCGTCTTCGCCCTACGGACCCCCGATTTCAAGGAACGCGAGTGGATCACTAAAACGTCGAATGTTATCGATAACACGGGCCCCTCGCGGGGCCGTGCGGTGCGCCGGTAGCCCCCGGGGGCGCTCGCTCATGAGCCATCGCGGCGACCGGTGGCCGTGCCAGAGGTCCGGCCATGGGAGCGCGGCGGCCCGGTGATGTTATCGCCAACATCATCCCGGCCCGGCGCGTGGCCGCCGGCAGGCGGGCGTCCCGCGGCGGGGGAGGTGCGGCACCCGTCGCCCGGCCCGTCGCGGGTCATTCGGTCGGCGCCCGGCCCGTGCGGCAGCCCTCGTCCCGAGTGCCCGATCGGTCACCCACACCGGATTCACGTGCTTTGTGTCGGTCCGCCATTGACGCGCCCGAGTCGGCCCGGCTTCCCCGTTCCGTTACGGAGCTGTTGCGCCTAGATGTCTTGACGAGGCTGGATGTGAGCGTTAACACTATCCCCGTTAACGGTGGAGGTGAACATGAACCGTGTGGATGGAGCTGACGACCGCTACGTCGTCGGTGTCGACTTCGGCACCCTGTCCGGGCGAGCTCTGGTGGTCCGTGTCGGTGACGGTGCCGAGTTGGGGACCGCGGTGCACGAGTACGGCGACGGCGTCATCAGCACGACGCTTCCGGGAGGCCGAGCGCTGCCCCCGGACTGGGCTCTCCAGAACCCGGACGACTACCGCGAGGTGCTGCGGCAGGCCGTCCCGGCGGCGGTGTCCGCCGCGGGGGTGGACCCCACCAGGGTGGTCGGCATCGGCATCGACTTCACCGCCTGCACCGTGCTGCCGACGCTCGCCGACGGCACCCCACTGTGTGAGACGCCCGAGCTGCGCGACCGACCGCACGCCTGGGTCAAGCTGTGGAAGCACCACGCCGCGCAGCCGCACGCCGACCGGATCAACGCGCTGGCCCACGAGCGGGCAGAGCCGTGGATCGGCCGGTACGGCGGCAAGATCTCCGCCGAGTGGCAGTTCGCCAAGGGCCTGCAGATCCTGGAGGAGGATCCGGAGGTCTACGACCGGGCCGAGCGCTTCGTCGAGGCGGCCGACTGGATCGTCTGGCAGCTCTGCGGCACCGAGACCCGCAACGTGTGCACCGCCGGATACAAGGGCATCCTGCAGGACGGCCACTATCCGTCCGAGGGTTTCCTGACCGCGCTCAACCCCGACTTCGGCGACTTCGTGGCCAAGCTGGACGGTCCGTTGCTGCCGCTCGGTGCCCGGGCCGGCGCGCTCACCGCCGAGGCGGCCGCCTGGACCGGCCTGCCCGAGGGCATCGCGGTGGCCGTCGGCAACGTCGACGCGCACGTCACCGCGGCGTCCGCGCAGGCCGTGCAGCCCGGTCGGCTCGTCGCCATCATGGGCACCTCGACCTGCCACGTCGTCAACGGCGCGGCGGTCGCCGAGGTGGCCGGCATGTGCGGGGTCGTGGACGGCGGCATCAGCCCCGGCGCGTGGGGTTACGAGGCCGGGCAGAGCGGGGTCGGCGACATCTTCGGCTGGTTCGTCAAGCACGCCGCCCCGGCCGGCATCGACTCGCACGAACAACTCACCGAGCTGGCCGCGAGCCAGCCCGTCGGCGCGCACGGCCTGATCGCCCTGGACTGGTGGAACGGCAACCGTTCCCTGCTGGTCAACCACGACCTCAGCGGGATGATCGTCGGCATGACCCTGGCCACCCGGCCGCAGGACATCTACCGGGCGCTGCTGGAGTCGACCGCCTTCGGCACCCGGATGATCATCGAGGCGTTCGTCGAGGCCGGTGTCGCCGTCAACGACCTGGTGATCGCCGGTGGCCTCACCAACAACGCCCTGCTGATGCAGATCTACGCCGACGTGACCAGGCGACCGCTGAACATCATCGCCTCGGCGCAGGGGCCGGCGCTCGGGTCGGCGATCCACGCCGCCGTCGCCGCCGGTGAGTTCCCCTCGATCCACGAGGCCTCGCAGGCGATGGGCCGGGTGCACGAGGCCGTCTACCGTCCGGACCCGGAGCGGGCGCGCGCCTACGACGCCCTCTACGCGGAGTACCGGACGCTGCACGACCACTTCGGTCGTGGCGGCAACGACGTCATGCTCCGTCTGCGGGCGATCCGCAACGCGGCGGTCGAGAGCGCCGCGGCCACACCCGAGCCCGCGCTGGAAGTGGTGGCATGACCGCTGTCAGCGAGCTGCGCGAGACGGTCGCCCGCCTGCACTCCGAGCTAACCCGGTACCGCCTGGTGGCCTGGACGGCCGGCAACGTCTCCGCGCGGGTGCCCGGCCGCAACCTCATGGTGATCAAGCCGAGCGGCGTGGGCTACGACGACCTGTCGGCGGCCACGATGGTGGTGTGCGACCTCGACGGTGTCCTCGTCGAGGGAGATTTCGCCCCGTCCAGCGACACCGCCGCCCACGCGTACGTCTACCGGTCCATGCCCGAGGTCGGTGGGGTCGTGCACACGCACAGCTCGTACGCCACCGCCTGGGCCGCGCGGGGGGAGTCGATCCCCTGCTACCTCACCGCGCAGGCCGACGAGTTCGGCGGGGAGATTCCGGTGGGTCCGTTCGCCCTGATCGGCGGCGACGACATCGGCAAGGGCATCGTCGGCACGCTCGCCGGGCACCGCTCACCCGCGGTGCTGATGCGCAACCACGGCGTCTTCACCATCGGCCGGGACGCCCGCGCGGCGGTCAAGGCCGCGGTCATGTGTGAGGACGTGGCTCGCACGGCGCACCTGGCCCGCGCACTCGGGCAGCCGGTGCCGATCGCACAGGCGGACATCGACGCCCTCCACGACCGTTACCAGACCGTCTACGGTCAACAACCAGTCCCACCGGCGGGTTTCTGACCTCTGGCCATACCCGACCCGCCGGTCTGCACCACCCCGAAGTAGCAGCACGCAACACCCGCGTACGCCGCTCCTTGCACATCGGCGGTTGGCGCGGTTCCCCACCACACCGAGCCAAGGAGATTCGATGCGAAAGATGCGAATGCACTCCGCTCCGTGGCGCGCTGCCACGGTCCTCGCCAGTGTGCTGCTCGTCGGCAGCATGGCGGCCTGCGGCAACAGCGACACCGGCAGCGGCGGCGGCACCAAGGACGACGGCAAGATCACGATGGGCTTCTCGCAGGTTGGCGCGGAGAGCGGCTGGCGTACCGCGAACACCGTCTCGATCAAGGAGGCCGCCACCGCGGCCGGGATCGAGCTGAAGTTCGACGACGCGCAGCAGAAGCAGGAAAACCAGATCAAGGCGATCCGCAACTACATCCAGCAGAAGGTCGACGTGATCGCCTTCTCGCCGGTCGTCGAGTCCGGGTGGGACACCGTGCTCAAGGAGGCCAAGGACGCCAAGATCCCGGTCATCCTGACCGACCGCTCGGTCGACTCGGCCGACAAGTCGCTGTACAAGACCTTCCTCGGCTCGGACTTCGTCAAGGAGGGCAAGCTCGCCGGTGAGTGGCTGGTCGAGCAGAAGAAGACCGCCTCGGGTCCGGTGAACATCGTCGAGCTGCAGGGCAGCACGGGCGCCGCGCCGGCGAACGACCGTAAGAAGGGCTTCGGTGAGGCGATCGCCGCCAACCCGAACCTGAAGGTCATCGCCTCCCAGTCGGGTGACTTCACCCGGGCCGGTGGCAAGCAGGTCATGGAGCAGTTCCTCAAGGCCAACAAGAAGATCGACGTGCTGTTCGCGCACAACGACGACATGGGCCTGGGTGCGCTCGAGGCGATCACCGCCGCTGGCAAGGTGCCGGGCAAGGACATCACCATCATCACGGTCGACGCCGTCAAGGATGGTATGCAGGCCCTCGCCGACGGGAAGTTCAACTTCATCGCGGAGTGCAGCCCGCTGCTCGGCCCACAGCTGATGGACCTGGCCAAGAAGGTCAAGGCCGGCGAGGAGGTGCCTGCTCGGATCGAGACCGAGGAGACCACCTTCACCCAGGCGCAGGCCAAGGAAGCTCTGCCCAACCGTAAGTACTGATCGACGACGGGGTCGCCGCGCTCGCGTGGCGGCCCCGCCGCGTCGCTCTCATACCCGCAACGGACCGGGCTCGGCCCGCGAACACCCCCGTACGACGCCCGCCCGAGCGACCCCCAGGGGCGACCGGGCGGGCGCTGCGGGCGCGTAGCGGCCCTTCCGTGTCGACAACCCAGAAGAGGTCTGATGGGATGACGGATAGCCGTCCGGTCCTGACGATGACCGGGATCAGCAAGTCCTTCCCCGGGGTGCGCGCACTCCACAACGTCAACTTCCAGCTCCTTCCCGGCGAGGTGCACGCCCTGATGGGCGAGAACGGCGCCGGCAAGTCGACCCTCATCAAGGTGCTGACCGGTGTCTACGACACCGACGAGGGCACGATCACCCTGGACGGGGAGCCGGTGTCCTTCACCGGCCCGATGCAGGCGAACGCCGCCGGGGTCAGCACCGTGTTCCAGGAGGTCAACCTCTGCACCAACCTCTCGGTGGCGGAGAACATCTTCATCGGCCGCGAGCCCCGGCGCCTCGGCGCCGTCCGCTGGGGTGAGGTTCGCCGCCGCGCCCGCGCCCTGCTCACCCGCCTCGACCTCGACCTCGACGTCAGCGCGCCGCTCGGCTCGTATTCTCTGGCGATCCAGCAGATGGTCGCCATCGCCCGCGCCATCGACATCAAGGCCCGGGTGCTGATCCTGGACGAGCCGACGTCCAGCCTCGACGCCGGCGAGGTGGCGCAGTTGTTCCGCATCATGCGGCAACTGCGCGACGAGGGCATCGCGATCCTGTTCGTGACCCACTTCCTCGACCAGGTCTACGAGATCGCGGACCGCATCACCGTGCTGCGCAACGGTGGGCTCGTCGGCGAGTACCTGACCCCCGAGCTGCCCCAGCTCTCCCTCGTGGAGAAGATGATCGGCAAGGAACTCGACATCCTCGAGGGCATCGAGGAACACTCCCGTCGCGACCTGGCCAAGCTGGAGGAGGGCACCCCGCTGGTGGCGGTGTCGGACTTCGGCCGGGCGGGGGCGGTCCAGCCGTTCAGCCTCACCATCCACGCCGGCGAGGTGGTGGGCCTGGCCGGCCTGCTGGGCTCGGGGCGTACCGAGGTCGCGCGGTTGTTGTTCGGTGCCGACCGGACCGACGGCGGCCAGGTCACGGTCGACGGCACGGCGAGCAGCCTGCGGACCCCCGCGCAGGCCATCGACCACGGCGTCGGCTTCTGTTCGGAGAACCGCCGCGCGGAGGGCATCGTCGCCGACCTGTCGGTCCGGGAGAACATCATCCTCGCCATGCAGGCGGCCCGCGGCTGGCTGCGGCCCATCCCGCGTCGTCGTCAGGACGAGCTCGTCGACAAGTACATCAAGGCACTCAACATCCGGCCCGCGGACCCGGAGGTGCCGGTCCGCAACCTCTCCGGTGGCAACCAGCAGAAGGTGCTCCTGGCCCGGTGGCTGATCACCGAGCCACGGCTGTTGATCCTCGACGAGCCGACCCGGGGCATCGACATCGGCGCGAAGACCGAGATCCAGAAGCTGGTGACGCAGCTGTCCGACGGTGGCATGGCGGTGCTGTTCATCTCCGCCGAGTTGGAGGAGGTGCTGCGCCTCAGCCACAAGGTGGCAGTCATGCGGGACCGCCAGATGGTCGCGCAGCTCCCCAACGACGACAGTCTCAACGCCGACCGCATCATGCAGACCATCGCGAGTGGATCCCACCGCGAGGAGGCAGACCGATGAGCGACACCGTGAGCCGCTACCGGACGATCACCGGTCACCGGCTGTTCTGGCCCGCCGCCGTGCTGGTCGTCATGCTCGCCGCGAACACGATCTACCGGCCCGGGTTCCTGTCCATCGAGCTCAAGGACGGGCACCTGTACGGCACGCCGATCGACATCCTGCGGCTGAGCGCACCGTTGATCCTCGTCGCGCTGGGCATGACCCTGGTGATCTCGACCGGCGGCATCGACCTGTCGGTCGGCTCGCTCTGCGCGATCAGCGGCGCGATCGCCTGCATGTACATCAGCAAGCAGCCCGACCAGAACAACCTCGGCGTGGTGCTGACCGCCCTCGCGATGGCGTTCGGGGTCGCGCTCGTGCTCGGCGCCTGGAACGGGGTGCTGGTGGCCGTGATCGGCATCCAACCGATCATCGCCACCCTGATCCTGATGGTGGCCGGCCGGGGTCTCGCCCAGCTGATCACCGAGGGTCAGATCATCACCATCAACTCCGAGCCGTACCGGGCGATCGGCCTGGGCCACGCGCTGACCCTGCCGCTGGCCATCTTCATCGCCCTCGCCGCGGCCCTGCTCGTCGCCGCGTTCACCAGGCGCACCGCGCTCGGCATGATCATCGAGTCGGTCGGCGGCAACGCCGTGGCCAGCCGGTTGTCCGGCATCCGGTCCGCCCGGGTCATCTTCCTGGTGTACGTGATCAGCGCCGCGTGCGCCGCCGTCGCCGGCTTCATGATGACGGCCAACGTCTCCAGCGCCGACGGCAACGCCGCCGGTCTCTGGGTGGAGTTGGACGCGATCCTCGCGGTCGTCATCGGCGGTACGTCCCTCGCCGGCGGCCGGTTCTTCCTCAGCGGCACGATCATCGGGGCACTGATCATCCAGACCCTGACCACCACGGTGTACGCCATGGACATCTCGCCGCAGACGTCGCTGCTGTTCAAAGCGGTAGTCGTCATCGCCGTCTGCCTCATCCAGGCACCGGCCTTCCGGGCCCGGTTCGCCCGCCGCAGGCGCAGTGTTCCGCCGTCCGCCCCCATCGCCGACAAGCCGAAGGAGCAGGTGCCGGCATGACCACTGGAACGCTTACCGCCGGTCGTAACCGGTTCCGGCTGCCGAGGAAGCAGATACCGGTCCTGGCGACGCTCGCCCTGCTGCTGGTCATGTACGCCATCGGGGTGTCGCAGTACACGGCGTTCTCCAACGTGCAGGTCATCTTCAACGTCTTCATCGACAACGGCTTCCTGCTCGTCGTCGCGGTGGGCATGACCTTCGTGATCCTCACCGGTGGCATCGACCTGTCGGTCGGATCGGTCGTCGCCATGACGGCGATGGTGTCGGCCGCGCTGCTACAGGACGGCATGCCGGCGGCACTGGTGCTCGTCATCGCCCTGCTCATCGGCCCGACGCTCGGTCTGCTGATGGGTTGCGCCATCCACTTCTTCGAGATCCAGCCGTTCATCGTCACGCTCGCCGGGATGTTCTTCGCCCGGGGCATGTGCACGTTCATCTCCGGTGCGTCGATCCCGATCACCGACGGGTTCTGGACCTCGATGTCGCAGGAGCGGATCGGTAACCCGCAGGGCAACTTCGTGTCGATCAGCGTGCTGATCGCCTTCGTCGTGGTCGCCGTCGCCGCGTACACGCTGGCCTACACCCGGTTGGGACGCAATGTGTACGCCATCGGCGGCAACCCCCAGTCGGCCCTGCTGATGGGCCTGCCGGTGGGGCGGACCCGGATCGCCGTCTACACCATCAGTGGTCTGTGCTCCGCGATCGGTGGGATCCTGCTGTCGTTCTACACCCTCTCCGGTGCGCCACTGATCGCCGTCGGCATGGAGCTGGACGTCATCGCCGCCGTCGTCATCGGGGGCACCGTGCTCACCGGGGGTGCGGGTTACGTCTTCGGAACGGTGCTGGGCGTACTGGTCCTGGGCGTGATCCAGACCCTCATCACCTTCGATGGGAGCCTCAACTCCTGGTGGACCAAGATCGTGATCGGCGGCCTGCTGTTCGCGTTCATCCTCCTCCAGCGCCTCATCGGAATCCGTTACAAGTGACCGCCCCTCTCGCGGAAGGCAACCCCATGGCACCACACACCGAACCCGAGATCTGGTTCCTCACCGGCAGCCAAGGCATGTACGGCGAGGAGACGCTCCGCCAGGTGGCCGAGCAGTCTCGCCAGATCGCGGCCGCGCTCGACGACTCGCCGCAGATTCCCGCCCGCGTGGTCTGGAAGCCCGTCCTGACCAACAGCGGTGAGATCCTGCAGGTCTGCCGGGACGCCGCCGCCCAGGGTGCCGTCGGGGTCATCGCCTGGATGCACACGTTCTCGCCGGCCAAGATGTGGATCTCCGGTCTGGACGCGTTGCAGACGCCGCTGCTGCACCTGCACACCCAGGCCAACGTTCTGCTGCCGTGGAACGACATCGACATGGACTTCATGAACCTGAACCAGGCCGCCCACGGCGACCGGGAGTTCGGGTACATCCAGACGCGTCTCGGTGTGGCCCGCAAGACGGTGGCCGGGCACGTCAGCGACCCGCGGGTGGCCAATCGGATCGGGGCGTGGGCCCGCGCAGCGCTGGGCTGGTCGGCGATGCGGTCGCTGCGGCTGGCCCGCTTCGGTGACAACATGCGCGACGTCGCGGTGACCGAGGGCGACAAGGTCGAGGCCGAGCTGCGGTTCGGGGTCTCGGTCAACACCTACGGCGTCAACGACCTGGTCGAGGTGGTCGGCGAGGTCACCGACGCGCAGGTGGACGACCTGGTCAAGGAGTACGAGGACACCTACCGCATCGTCGGCGCACTGCTGCCCGACGGGGAGCAGCACGACTCGCTGCGGTACGCCGCGCGCGTGGAGTTGGGCATGCGTGCCTTCCTGGACGCGGGCGGGTTCCGGGCCTTCACGACGAACTTCGAGGACCTCGGGGGGCTGCGTCAGCTACCGGGCATCGCCGTGCAGCGGCTGATGGCAGACGGTTACGGCTTCGGCGGCGAGGGCGACTGGAAGACATCGGTCCTGGTCCGCACCCTCAAGGCGATGTCGGTGGGCGTGAGCGGCGGCACGTCGTTCATGGAGGACTACACCTACGACCTCACCCCGGGCAACGAGCTGGTGCTCGGCGCCCACATGCTGGAGGTCTGCCCGACCATCGCCTCCGACGTGCCCAACGTGGAGATCCACCCGCTGAGCATCGGTGGCCGGGAGGACCCGGTCCGGCTGGTGTTCGACGCCGCACCCGGTCCGGCCGTGGTGCTCGGGCTGTCCGACATGGGGGAGCGCTTCCGGCTGGTGGCCAACGAGATCGACGTGGTGGCCCCGCCGCAGCCGCTGCGCCGGTTGCCGGTCGCCCGTGCCGTCTGGCGTCCGCGCCCCGACCTGCCGGTCTCGGCCGAGGCGTGGATCACCGCGGGCGCCCCGCACCACACCGTGCTGTCGCAGGCGGTGGGCGTGGAGGAGCTGCACGACCTGGCGGAGATGAGCCGCACCGAGCTGGTCGTCATCGACGCCGACACGGAGCCCCGCCGCTTCGCCGACGAGCTGCGCTGGAACCAGGCCTACTACCGGCTGGCCCGCGGCTTCTGACCCGCGCGGTCGGAGAACGGGTGGTCCATCCCTGCCTGCGGGCGGGGGTGGGCCACCCGTTCGCGTGTGTGCCAGCAGGCCCGCGAGGCGGTCGTGTTACGCCTTGACTAACAGCATGTTATCGCTCACAGTCTATAGCCAAGATGGTCGATGTCGTGGCTGGCCCGGTCGCGCGCGTGTCCTACCCCGCGGTTTCGGCACCTCGTCACCGCGACGGTCGGGCGACCGGTGTTAGCGATCACATGGCCGGGCCTGGTCAGCTCGGTGCCCCGCCCGGTGCCGCGGACGCCGGCCCAGACCGCACGGTTCGCGTCAGCAGAGGAGGATCATGCTTTCCATCGGTCGGGTTCCCCGGGGTGCGCCACGGCGGCGCGGGTGGCTGTCGAGACTCGCCGTCGCCGCGATGGTGCTGGTGGTCGGTGGCGCGGCCGCAGCGGTGGCCGCGGCGCCCGCGTCGGCGGCAACTGTCGACACCAGCGCCTGGTACGTGTTGGTGAACCGCAACAGCGGCAAGGCAGTGGACGTGTACAACATGGCCACGAACGACGGCGCGCGGATCACCCAGTGGACGCGCAACAACGGCAACCAGCAGCAGTGGCAGTTCGTCGACTCCGGCGGCGGCTACTACCGGCTCAAGTCGAGGTTGTCGGGCAAGGTGCTTGACGTCTCCGGCCGCTCCACGGCCGACGGCGGGCCGATCGTGCAGTGGTCCGACAACAACGGCACCAACCAGCAGTTCCGGTTGGCCGACTCGGACGGCGGGTACGTCCGGCTGATCAACCGCAACAGCAACAAGGTGATGGAGGTGCAGGGCGCCTCGACCGCCGACGGTGGCAACATCGTGCAGTACGCCGACTGGAACGGCACCAACCAGCAGTGGCAGCTCGTCCGCGTCGACGGCGGGGGCGACCCCACCACGCCACCGCCCACCACCACGCCGCCCCCGTCGAACGGCACGTACTCGAACCCGGTGGTCTGGCAGGACTTCGCCGACGTCGACATCATCCGCGTGGACAACGCCTACTACATGTCGGCGTCCACCATGCACTACTCCCCGGGCGCTCCGGTGTTGCGCTCGTACGACCTGGTCAACTGGGAGTTCGCCGGTCACTCGGTGCCCAAGCTCGACTTCGGCTCGAAGTACGACATGAGCGGCGGCAGCAACGCGTACGTCGACGGGATCTGGGCGTCGACGTTGAACTACCGGCCGAGCAACAAGACGTACTACTGGGCCGGGTGCATCGACTTCGCGCAGACGCACATCTACACCGCGTCCGCCGTCGACAGCACGTGGACCAAGCACACCACCATCCCCAACTGCTACTACGACGCCGGCCTGCTGTTCGACGACAACGACACCCCGTACATCGCGTACGGCAACGGCACGATCAGCGTGGCGCAGCTGTCCGCGGACGGGAAGTCCCAGGTCCGCGCCCAGCAGGTGTACCAGACGCCGTCGAGCATCGGCACGCTGGAGGGCGCCCGGTTCTACAAGCGCAACGGCGCCTACTACATCTGGCTCACCCGCCCGGCCAACGGCCAGTACGTGCTGAAGTCGACGAACGGCCCGTTCGGCCCGTACGAGCAGCGTCAGGTGCTGCTCAACCTGCCCGGCCCGATCTCCGGTGGCGGCGTGCCGCACCAGGGTGGGCTGGTGCAGACCCAGAACGGCGACTGGTACTACATGTCGTTCGTCGATGCGTACCCCGGTGGTCGGATGCCCGCGATGGCGCCGATCACCTGGACCGGCGACGGCTGGCCCGTGCTGCAGACGGTCAACGGCACGTGGGGCTCCACGTACCCGAAGCCCAACCTGCCCGCGCCGCCACGAGCCGTCAAGCCGCTCACCGGCACCGACACGTTCGCCGGCACCACCCTCGGCCCGCAGTGGGAGTGGAACCACAACCCCGACAACAGCAAGTGGTCGGTCAACAACGGGCTGAACCTGCAGACCGCCACCGTCACCGGCGACCTGTACAAGGCGCGTAACACGCTGACCCACCGGATCCAGGGCCCCACCTCGACGGCCACCATCGAGTTGGACTACTCCACGATGCGCGACGGTGACCGCACCGGCCTGGCGGTGCTGCGTAACTCGTCGGCCTGGATCGGAGTCCGGCGGGACAACGGGTCGACCCGTCTGGTCATGCAGAACGGCCTGACGATGGACGGCAGCTGGAACACCACGAGCACCGGCAGTGAGGTGGCGAGCACCGCCGTCTCCGGTGGCCGGATCTGGTTGCGCGCCAACGCCGACATCAGACCGGGGTCCGGCCGGCAGGCGCGCTTCTCGTACAGCACGGACGGGGTCAACTTCACCTCGTTCGGCAACGCCCTGACGCTGGCGAACAACTGGCAGTTCTTCATGGGCTACCGGTTCGCCATCTTCAACCACGCGACGTCGGCACTCGGCGGCGCGGTCACGGTCCGCAGGTTCGACCTGACGACACCGTGACACCAGTCACACGACTGTCGGTTTGACCGGTGGCGCCGACGAGCGTTTGCCCGACTGGCACGTGCGGTCGGCGCCACCACCCGGTGCCCGGCCGGCCTGCTCCACGCTCTCTGAAGGAGCGTGGAGCAGGTTGGCGTGCCACCGCAGCCCGCAACCGCGAGCCGGCTGCCCGCGTACGCCGGGTGGGAAAAGCCTTGTGCGGCTTCGATGCGTAGCACATCCGGGCACAGCCGTCCCGTAATCGAAGCGGATGCTGGCGTAGACTGACGGCGATTCAGCGCTGGTCACCTGGGATTCAGCACCGGCGTGGTGGCTGAGCGAGGGGGATTGGGCCGGGCCGCTCCAGTCGACGTCGACCGGGCCGCGGGCCCGAGACTTAGCGGGGAGAGTGAAATGGCCGTCCACGGTCCCGCGATGACAGATGTCGCTCGTCTGGCCGGTGTCTCCCATCAGACGGTGTCGCGGGTGCTCAACGGGCACCCCAACGTTCGTGAGCAGACCCGGCTCCGGGTGCGGGCGGCGATCGCCGAGCTCGGCTACCGCCCGAACGGCGCGGCTCGTGCCCTGGTGACCGGCAGATCCCAGGTCATCGGTGTGGTCGCACAGAACACGACCCTCTACGGTCCGGCGTCGCTGTTGGCCGCCCTGGAGCAGACCGCCGCCGAGGAGGGTTTCGCGGTCAGCGTCGGCAGCGTGCGAAACCTGGACCACCGCTCCATCTCGGCAGCCGTCGAGCGGCACCTGTCGCACCGGGTCGCCGGCATCGTGGTGATCGCGCCGGTGGAGTCGGCGGGTGAGGCGCTGGAGCGTCTTCCCCAGGACGTCCCGCTGGTCACCGTCGACGGCGACCCGAGCCGACCGGTGCCGTTGGTGACAGTCGACCAGGTGGCGGGTGCCCGGGCGGCGACCCGACATCTGCTCGACGCGGGGCACCGCACGGTCTGGCACGTCTCCGGGCCGTTCGACTGGTTCGACAGCGTCGGCCGGATCGACGGCTGGCGGGACGCCCTGCTCGCGGCCGGTGTGGACCCGCCGCCGCTGATGCCGGGGGACTGGTCCGCCGCGTCGGGTTACCGGTGTGGGCAGATGCTGGCGAGGATGCCGGAGGTCACCGCCGTCTTCACCGCCAACGACCACCTCGCCCTGGGCGTGCTGCGGGCGTTGCACGAGTTCGGCCGGCGGGTGCCGGACGACATCAGCGTGGTCGGCTTCGACGACGTGCCGGAGGCGGCGTACTTCATTCCGCCGCTGACCACCGTCCGCCCGGACTTCGACGCGGTGGCGCGGGCGAGCCTGCAGATGCTGCTGGCCCAGATCGAGACGGGCACCGGCGGGGCGATGCGGCAGACCATCGCCCCGGCCCTGGTCGCCCGCGAGAGCGTCGCCCCACCGCGGCGCTGACGTCGGCCCCAGCCGGAGGGTCTCGGCGTCGACGGCACCGCGCCGCCCTGCTGGCTCGTCACCGTCGGTAAGACGCCGCTCAATCGAAGCCTGGCTTTTTTCATCGACCGGGGACAATGCAACTGGCCGGGAGGTATTGAACCTCGTGAAATGTGGCCGTAACATGATGGACGTCTCTGTTAACGCTAACAAGAATCGGCGTCCAGCTTTCGTCCCACCTCTGATCGTAGTCACCGGCGGGCGCCACCGACAAGGAGGCTCGATGAACCGCATCACCCGAGGTCGACGCTGGGGGAGCGTGCTGGCGGCCGGAGTGCTCGTCGCCGGTGCTCTGGTCGGCCTCCGCGCCCCGGCGGCGCAGGCACTGGACAACGGGGTGGCGCGCACTCCCCCCATGGGTTGGAATTCGTGGAACTCGTTCGGCTGCAACATCAACGAGGCGCTGATCCGGCAGACGGCGGACGCAATCGTCAGCAGCGGTATGCGGGACCTGGGCTACAACTACGTCGTCGTCGACGACTGCTGGTTCAACCCCAACCGGGACAGCTCCGGCAACATCCAGGGCGACCCCACCCGTTTCCCCAGCGGGATGAAGGCGCTCGGCGACTACCTGCACGCCCGGGACCTCAAGTTCGGCATCTATCAGGTGCCGGTCGACAAGACCTGCGCGCAGTACTTCAACTCCTACCCCGGCGCCACCGGCAGCCGCGGCCACGAGGTGCAGGACGCCCGCCAGTTCGCCGCCTGGGGCGTCGACTTCCTCAAGTACGACTGGTGCTCGCCGGAGGGCAGCATCAACGACCAGGTGGCCACCTTCGCCAAGATGCGTGACGCGCTGGCCGCCACCGGCCGGCCGATCGTCTACAGCATCAACCCGAACAGCATCCACGCCAAGACCGGCCCGCAGCGCAACTGGGGCGACGTGGCCAACATGTGGCGTACCACCGAGGACATCACCAACGCCTGGGACACCGGTCAGACCAACGGCTACCCGATGGGCATCCAGAACATCATCAACGTGACGGTTCCGTTGGCGTCCTACGCGCGGCCGGGTGGGTTCAACGACCCGGACATGATGGAGGTCGGTCGCGGCGGCATGAACGACACGGAGATGCGCAGCCACTTCGCCATGTGGGCGATCATGGCGTCTCCGCTGATCGCCGGCAACGACGTCCGGAACATGAACGCCGCGACGCAGACCATCCTCAAGAACGCCAACCTGATCGCGATCAACCAGGACTCGCTCGGGTTGCAGGGGACGCAGGTGTCGTTCGACGGCACCCGCCGGGTGCTGGCCAAGCGGCTCGCCAACGGTGACGTCGCCGTCGCCCTGCTCAACCAGGGTGGCTCGACGACGACGATCTCGACCACGGCCGCCGCCGTCGGCAAGTCCGGGAGCTCGTTCACCCTGGTCGAGGCGTGGTCCGGTGCCACCACCTCCTCCAGCGGGGCCATCAGCGCCAGCGTTCCGGCGCACGGCACGGTGGTGTACCGGGTCAGCGGTGGGGGGACGACTCCTCCGACGACGACCCCGCCGCCGACGAGCCCGCCGCCGGGCACGTCGAGCGCGCTCGCCAGTGCCGCCTCCGGCCGCTGCCTGGACGTTCCGAACAGCAACACCGCCAACGGCACCCAGCCGGTGATCTGGGACTGCAACGGCGCCGCCAACCAGCGCTGGACCGTCAACGGTCAGACCCTGCAGTCGCTCGGCAAGTGCCTGGACGCGCCCACGGGCGCCGCGGCCGGCGCCAAGGCGCAGATCTGGGACTGCAACGGCGGAGCCAACCAGCGGTGGACCATCAACGCCAACGGCACGATCAGCGGCGCCCAGTCCGGGCTCTGCCTCGACGTCAACGGCAACGGCACCGCCAACGGCACCACGGTGATCCTCTGGAACTGCACCGGGGCGGCCAACCAGCGGTGGACGCAGCGATAGCCGACCGGGTCCGTCGACCGACCAGGTCGCGGCAGCCCACCTGATCCGACCGCACTCCAGGTGCCCGCGGACGACACCCGTCGTCCGCGGGCACCGTCGCGTCCGCCGGCCGTCTGGACGGTGGCTCGGTGCGGTCGACGGGCCCTGCCTGACGGCCGTCCGCTCCGGTGCCGGTCACCGCCGTGCGCCCAGGTCGGGGCCCCTCCGGGCGCTGGCCTCGCCGCTGGGGACGCCTCCGTTACGAGACCGTGACACCGGTATTTCGGATCTGGTGTTGACGTGTCGTATGTGAGCGCTAACACTACCCCGAAAGGTGACAGTTTTGGCCCCGGCACTCGACGGGGGAGTCCAGAGAGGAGAGGCCCGTGGGCAGGAGATTCCTGGTTGCTCTCGGCGGCGCGATGCTGACGCTGAGTATGGCGGCGTGCAGTGGCGGGGGTGCCGGCAGTGGTGACGACAAGAGCGACGCCAAGCCTGGCGACCTGACCATCGGTGTGTCGATGCCGACCCAGACCTCGGAGCGGTGGATCGCCGACGGCAACGCGGTGAAGTCCAAGCTTGAGGCGAAGGGCTACAAGGTCGACCTCCAGTACGCTGGCGACGACATCCCCACCCAGTCGCAGCAGGTCGACCAGATGATTACCCAGGGTGCTGACGTCCTGGTCATCGCGGCGATCGACGGCACGGCGCTCAGCAGCCAGCTGCAGGCCGCCGCGTCCGCGAAGATTCCGGTCATCTCCTACGACCGGCTGATCCGCGGCAGCAAGGACGTCGACTTCTACGTCAGCTTCGACAACTACAAGGTCGGCGTCGCCCAGGGCACCGCGCTGCTCGTCGGGCTCGGCCTGCTCAACAAGGACGGCTCGAAGGGCACCGCCAAGGGGCCGCTGAACGTCGAGCTCTTCGCGGGGTCGCTGGACGACAACAACACGCAGTTCTTCTTCAGCGGGGCGATGGACACGCTCAAGCCGTTCGTCGATGACGGCACGCTTGTCGTCAAGTCCAAGCAGACCACGCCCGAGCAGGTCGCCACCCTGCGGTGGCAGCAGGAGACCGCGCAGAAGCGCATGGAGAACCTGCTCACCTCCAGCTACAACGACGGCTCGAAGGTCGACGGTGTGCTGTCGCCGTACGACGGCATCTCCCGGGGCATCATCACCGCCCTGCAGAACGCCGGCTACGGCACCGGGGCGAAGAAGCTCCCGGTGGTGACCGGCCAGGACGCCGAGATCGCCTCGATCAAGCTGATCAACGACGGCGTGCAGAGCTCCACGGTCTTCAAGGACACCCGCCTGCTGGCCGACCAGGCCGTGAACGCCGCCGAGGCGTTCCTGCAGAAGAAGGAGCCGCAGGCCAACGACACCAAGACGTACAACAACGGTGTCAAGGTCGTCCCGTCGTACCTGCTCCCGATCGTCACGGTCTACAAGGACGACATCAAGACCGCGCTGATCGACTCCGGCTACTGGACGGCGGAAGAGGTCGCCGCCGGTCAGGCCAAGAAGTAAGCCAATCGTCGGGCCCGGCGGTCGCCGCCGGGCCCGACGTCTGGGCGTACCCGTCCAGACCTGACGGAGGACAGTGACCATGGACGACACCATCCTCGAGATGCGTCGCATCACGAAGACCTTCCCCGGCGTGACCGCGCTGGAGGACGTCACCCTCGCAGTACGCCGTGGTGAGATCCACGCCATCTGCGGTGAGAACGGCGCCGGCAAGTCCACCCTGATGAAGGTGCTGTCCGGCGTCTACCCGTCCGGCTCGTACGACGGCGAGATCTTCTTCGACGGCAAGCCGATGCAGTTCCGTGGCATCCGCGACAGCGAGGCCAACGGCATCGTCATCATCCACCAGGAGCTTGCCCTGGTGCCGTACCTGTCGATCGCGGAGAACATCTTCCTCGGCAGCGAGCGGCGCAACCGCCTCGGGCTCATCGACTGGAACCTGGCCAACGCCGACGCCGCCAAGCTGCTGGCGTCGGTCGGGCTGCACGAGAACCCGGTCACCCCGGTCATCCAGCTCGGCGTCGGCAAGCAGCAGTTGGTGGAGATCGCCAAGGCGCTGTCGAAGAAGGTGCGCCTGCTGATCCTGGACGAGCCGACCGCCGCTCTCAACGACATCGACTCGGCACACCTGCTCGACCTGTTGCGGGCCCTGAAGGACCAGGGCATCACCTGCATCATGATCTCGCACAAGCTCAACGAGATCACCGCCATCGCCGACTCGACCACGGTCATCCGGGACGGGCGCGCGGTGGAGACTCTCGACATGCGCTCCGACGAGGTGACCCAGCAGCGGATCATCCGGGGCATGGTCGGGCGCGACCTGGACAGCTTCTACCCCGACCGCGAGTCGTCCCCCGGCGAGGAGGTCCTCCGGATCGAGGACTGGACGGTGCGGCACCCGGTGCAGGACCGGATGGTCGTCGAGGACGTGGCCCTGTCCGTCCGCGCCGGCGAGGTCGTCGGCATCGCGGGCCTGATGGGCGCGGGGCGCACCGAACTGGCGATGAGCGTGTTCGGTCGGTCGTACGGCCGCGACATCCGGGGCCGACTCTTCGTGCGCGGTCGGGAGGTGCAGGCGCGTACCGTCGCCGAGGCGATCGACAACGGCATCGCCTACGTCACCGAAGACCGCAAGAGGTACGGTCTGAACCTCATCGACGACGTCCGCCGCAACGTGTCCGCCGCCGCCCTGGACCGGCTGTCCCGCATGGGCTGGGTGAACGGCAACGAGGAGATCAAGGTTGCCGAGGCGAGCCGGCGGGAGATGAACATCAGGACGCCGAGCGTCATGGCGGTCGTCGGCAAGCTCTCCGGCGGCAACCAGCAGAAGGTCGTCCTGTCGAAGTGGCTGTTCACCGACCCGGATGTGCTGATCCTGGACGAACCGACCCGGGGGATCGACGTCGGTGCCAAGTTCGAGATCTACACGATCATCAACCGGCTGGTGGCCGCCGGCAAGGCGGTGATCGTCATCTCCTCGGAGCTGCCGGAGTTGCTCGGGATGTGCGACCGCATCTACACCCTCGCCGCCGGCCGGATCACCGGTGAGATGCCGGTGGCCGAGGCAACTCAGGAGAGCCTCATGGAGCTGATGACCAAGGACAAGGAGCTCGTCGCGTGACCAGCATCAAGACCCCTCCGACGGAGAGCCCGGCGACTCCGGACGGCACACCCGCCGCCGCTCTGCACAGCGGGACGAACGACCTGCGGGCGCTGGTGTTGAACAACCTGCGGCAGAGCGGGATCTACGTCGCCCTGGTCGTCATCGTCGCGTTCTTCGCGATCCTGACCGACGGGGTGCTGCTGAGCCCCGGCAACATCACCAACATCGTTCTTCAGTACTCGTACATTCTGGTGCTCGCGATCGGGATGGTCATCCTGATCATCGGCGGGCACATCGACCTGTCGGTCGGATCGGTCGTCGCGCTGACCGGAGCGGTCTCCGCCGTTCTGGTGATCCAGCAGGGCTATCCCTGGTGGGTCGGCGTCGTCGCCGCGATCGCCGTCGGCGTCGCGGTCGGCGCGTGGCACGGCTTCTGGGTGGCGTACGCCGGCATTCCAGCCTTCATCGTCACCCTGGCCGGCATGCTGCTGTTCCGGGGTCTGACCCTGCGGGTGCTCGACAACATCTCGCTGTCGCCGTTCCCGGCCGAGTACCAGAAGGTCGCGGCGGGCTTCCTCAACGGTCTGCTCGGCGGGCAGGGTTTCGACGCCTTCACGCTGCTGATCGGCGCGGTGGCCGTGGCCGGGTACGCGGTGAGTGGTTTCCGCACCCGCGTGGCGCGCATCCGCTACCAGCAGCCCGTCGAGTCGTTCCCGCTGTTCGTCGCGCGGGTCGTGCTGGTCGGCGCGGTCATCATGTACTTCGCCTGGCAGTTGGCACACGCTCGCGGCCTGCCGATCGTGCTGATCATCCTGGCGGTGCTGGTGCTGGTCTACGGCCTGCTCACCCGGCGGACCGTCTTCGGTCGCCAGGTCTACGCGATCGGCGGCAACCTGTCGGCGGCGGCGCTGTCCGGGGTGAAGGTCCGCACCGTCAACTTCTGGATGTTCGTCAACATGGGCTTCCTGGCCGCGGTGGCCGGTGTCATCTACTCCTCGCGGTCGAATGGCGCCCAGCCCGCAGCCGGCAACATGTTCGAGCTGGACGCGATCGCCGCGGCCTTCATCGGCGGCGCGGCGGTCACCGGTGGGGTGGGCACCGTGGTCGGCGCCATGGTCGGCGGTCTGATCATGGCGGTGATGAGCAACGGCATGCAGCTGATGGGCATCGACCAGTCGACCCAGTCGGTGGTGAAGGGCCTCGTCCTGCTCGTCGCGGTCGCCTTCGACGTCTACAACAAGCGCCGGGCCGGCACGGCTCGCTGACGTAGCGACAGTACGACCGTGGCCCCTGCCCCCTTGCGGGCGGGGGCCACGCGTCACAGGTGGTTGTCGGGGTACCAGGCCCGCCTCGGCGCCCGGCACGCTGGTCGAGCGCGAGACGATCCCGCCGCGACGCGAACGGCACGGCGGGATCCACGCGGTCAGTGGCAGGTGGTGGTGCCGCTGTCGTTGTAGGTTTGGCCGGCTACCGGTACGAACTGCCAGTCGTAGCTGTTGGAGTGCAGGGTGAACTTCAGGACGCCCCAGGCCGAGCTGTTGCGGGCCTCGCTGTTGGGCTGGATGGTGCCGAAGCCGTAGTGGCTGGCGCCGCCCATGCCGGCGACGAAGCTGCGCAGGCCCCGGCTGGAGTCGGCGCCACCGGACGGGTTCATCGGTGCGAAGCGCTCGTACACGTGGTTGTGCCCCCACACCACGACGTCGGCGTTGTAGTCGTAGAGCGCCTGGTACAGCGGGCGCGTCGACGTCGACGGCGCGTGGTTGGAGCTGGACGTGAACAGCGGGTGGTGCCAGTAGGCGAGCGTGCACGGCTTGCCGCTGGCGGCCAGGTCCGCGCGCAGCCACTGCTCCTGCGTCGAACCCGCCGACATGCTGATGTTCGAGTTCAGCGACACGATGTGCCAGTTGCCGAGGTCGAACGAGTAGTAGCCGCGGCCGCTCGGGCCGGCGGACGTACCGAAGTAGTTGTAGTAGCCGGTCGCGCCCGACGTGTTGTAGTCGTGGTTGCCCGGCGACGGGCGGGTGCGGCTCTTGTGCCGGCCCCAGGTGGGCTCGTAGTAGCTGCTGAACTGCGACGCGGTGCCACTGTCGTAGACGTTGTCGCCGGTGGTGAAGACCGTTCCCGGGATGCTGTCGAGCAGCGTCGCGGTGGCGCTGTCGCCGGAGCCGGAGTCGGCGATGTCGCCGGCACCGACGAACACCGGGTCCCCGGAATCCGGTGGCGTGGTGGTCCCGGTGGTGACCACCAGTTGCGGCGCGTCGGCACCACTCTCACGCGTGTCGTAGTAGGCGCCGTCGCCGCTGGCGGAGGTCGCACCGAAGCTGTACGTCCCGTTGCCGGTGACGGCGGCCGTGACGTCGACCTCGTACCAGGTGTTGCCGCTGACCGCGCCGATGGTGCCGAGCGTGGCCCCGTCGATGGCCGGCTGGTTGTTCCAGGTGGTGCCGGTCTCCGACCACGTCGTGTTGGACATCCGGCGGAACGTGCCGCCGGCGTCGCTGCCGTCGTTGCCGCTGATGGTGCGCAGGCGCAGCTTGGCACTCGTCACCGTGCCGCTGACACCGCTCACGGTGAAGCGCAGGAACGAGCGCCGCACGGGCGAGTTGTCGACAACGACCTGCGTGGACGTGCCGTAGTTGGTGGACGCCGCGTCGTTCTGGACGTAGGTGTCGGCGACCGGCGTGAACGTCACGCTCGCCGCCGACGCCGCGTCGGCACCGGTCACCACGACGGCGGCGGTGGCCGCGACGAGCACCGCGACCGCCCCGATCGTGATCGACGGACGGGGGAATCGAATGTCCATCCAGGACTCCTTCGCTGCGGGTGTGAAGCGCAAGGAATGTAGGAGCGTCGATCGGCCGGTGGGCGACGGGCGGATGAACACCGCGTCCGGGCAGGCGAACACCTCGATGTTCGCGAGGCGTTCATCCGCGCCTCGCCTCGCTGCCGCGCACGGTCCGTTGTGCCCGCTCCGATGAGTACGGACGATGGCTGACCGGCAGTTGTCGATCCGAGGAGCTGCTCGTGTACCTGTCGACCGTCTCCCGACCGGCCGCCGACCCGCCCGACGCCGACCCGCCCGAGTCGGGGCCACGGCGTCGACGGCTCGCCCTGGTCAGCGGCAACGTCGTCGCACTCGGCACGGTCAGCCTGATCACCGATGTCTCCGCCGAGATGGTGGCCGCCGTCCTGCCGCTGTACCTGGTACTGGGCCTCCAGCTCAGCCCGGTGGCCTTCGGTGTGCTCGACGGTGTCCACACCGGCGCCACCGCACTGCTGCGGGTCGTCGGTGGGTTCGCCGCCGACCGGTTCCGGCGGCGCAAGCTGATCGCCGGCATCGGCTACACCCTCTCGGCGGTCGCGAAACTCGGCCTGCTGCTCGCCGGCCGGTCCATACCGGCGATCGGCGCGGTCATCGCCGTCGACCGGCTCGGCAAGGGTGTGCGCAGCGCCCCGCGTGACGCGCTGATCACGCTCTCCACGCCGCCCGAGGCGCTGGGCCGGGCGTTCGGGGTGCACCGGGCGATGGACAGCGTCGGCGCGTTCCTCGGGCCGCTCGCCGCGTTCGCCGTCCTGCTCGTCGTCGGGCAGTCGTACGACGCGGTCTTCGTCACCAGCTTCTGCGTCGCCGCCCTGGCCGTCGTCGTCCTGGTGCTCTTCGTCCGGGAACGTCCCACCGACCAGACGACGGACGGCCCGACCGTCTCCGTACGCGAGGCGTTCGGTCTGCTGCGCGCAGGGCCCGCCCGTCGGCTCGTGCTGGCCGCGGCGCTGCTCGGGCTGGCCACCATCGGCGACGGTTTCGTCTACCTGCTCCTGCAACGCCGCGAGGACCTCGGACTGCGCTGGTTTCCCCTGCTCGCGGTGGGCACCAGTCTGGCCTACCTGCTGCTCGCCGCCCCGCTCGGCGTACTCGCCGACCGGATCGGCCGGCTACCGGTGGTGCTCGGCGGCTACACCGCCCTCGGTGCGACGTACCTGCTGCTGGCCGGTCCGGTCGACGGCTGGCCGCTGATCGCGCTGACGCTTCTGCTGTACGGCGGGTTCTACGCCGCCACCGACGGGGTGCTCATCGCGCTCGCCGGCCCGATACTGCCGGCACGGCTGCGGACCACCGGGATCGCGCTGGTGCAGACCGGGCAGGCCCTCGCATACCTCGTCTCCTCCGTCCTGTTCGGTCTGGCCTGGCAGGCGTGGGGGCCGCAGGCCGCGATCCGGGCGGCGGCCGTGGCCGTCGCCGGCGTACTGGTCGGCACGCTGCTCCTGCTGACCGCCCCGTCCCGTCTCGTCACCCGGAGTGTGTCCCGATGACCGTGTTGTCGACCCGAGCGAAACTCGGCGTGGTGGTCGCCTCGGCCGTGCTGCTGGGCAGTGTGGCGGCCGGCTACGTGGCCGTGGCCGCGGAACCCGCCCGGACACCGCCAGCCGTCGGCGGCGACCAGGCGGTCACCCTGGCACCCGGCCCACGCCTGCTGGCCATCACCGACCGGCACCTGTCCACCGTCGCCACGGCCGACCCCACCGGGCCGCGCACCGTCTCCGCCCTGGAATGCCTGCGGGTGTACGCCGCCGCGGGCACCGGCGTCTGTCTGAAACCGGAGACCGCCTGGTCGTACCAGGTCGTCGTGCTCGACGCGGCGCTGCGGCAGACCCGGGCGGTCGGCGTACCGGGTCTGCCGAACCGGGCCCGCGTCTCGGCCTCCGGCCGGATGGTCTCCTGGACGACGTTCGTCGGCGGCGACTCCTACACGGCCAGCGGCTTCTCCACCCGTACCGGGATTCTCGACACCACCACCGGCGCCACGGTGACCTCGCTGGAGGAGTTCGCGATCACCCGGGACGGGCGGAGCTACCGCAGCCCGGACGTCAACTACTGGGGCGTCACCTTCACCGCCGACGACAACCGCTTCTACGCCACCATGTCCACCGCGGGCAGGCGCTACCTCGTTCGGGGTGACGTCGCCGCCGGTACGGTCGAGACGCTGAAGGAGAACGTCGAGTGCCCGTCGCTGTCACCCGACGGCACCCGGATCGCCTTCAAGGAGGCGGTCGACGCCGACCCGGCGAAGGGCTGGCGTCTGTCGGTCCTGGAGCTGGCGACCATGCGGGTCACGGCGACGGCCGAGAGCCGCAGCGTCGACGACCAGGCCGCCTGGTTGGACGGCGGGACGCTCGCCTACACGATTCGCCAGGACGACGGCCTGCCCGACGTCTGGAGTGTCCCGGCTGACGGGTCCGGTGCGCCGAAGCTGACCATTCCGGGCGCGGAGTCTCCGGCACCGCTGGGCTGACGGCGACTGCCGGGCGGCCAGGACACCTGACCGCCGTGGTGCGGACAGCCTTCCGTCATGTGGGATTCCGCGCCGCACCCATCGCCGTTCATCGACGTTCTCAAGGCTGTTGACCATGACAAGGCTGAGCCGTCGCATCTTCGTCCTCGGTGGACTCGTGGTAGCCGGCGTCGCGGTGACACCCCGCCAGGGTGCCCGCGCCGCGGTGCCGTACCCCTTCAAACTCGGTGTGGCGTCCGGTGACCCGGCGCCGGACAACGTGGTCCTGTGGACCCGGCTGGCACCGTCGCCCCTCAACGCCGACGGACAGGGCGGCATGGCCAACGCGGACGTGCCAGTGGAGTGGCAGGTGTCCACCACCGACCGGTTCACCTCGCTCGTCGCCTCCGGCTCGGTGACCGCCCGCTACGCCGACGCGCACTCCGTGCACGCGATCGCCGGCGGGCTCGCCGCCGACTCCGACTACTACTACCGATTCCGGGCCCAGGGTCAGATCTCCCCGGTCGGGCGGACCCGGACCGCCCCGGCGCCCGGCACCTTCGGCCGTGACCTGGTGATGGCCTTCGCCTCCTGCGCCCACTACGAGGCCGGCTACTACACGGCGTACCGGCGGATGGCCGAGGAGAACCCCGGACTGATCCTGCACCTCGGCGACTACATCTACGAGGGTGGCGTCAACACCTCCGCGGTCCGGCAGCACGTCGGCGCCGAGATCGTGTCGCTTGCCGACTACCGCCGCCGGTACGCGCTCTACAAGTCCGACCCGGACCTGCAGGCGGCGCACGCGGCGGCACCCTGGCTGGTGGTGCCGGACGACCACGAGGTGGAGAACAACTACGCCACCATGGTCCGCGCCGACAGCAGCCCGACGCTGACCGCCGCGCAGTGGACCGCTCGGCGCACGGCCGCGTACCGGGCGTACTACGAGAACATGCCGCTGCGGCCGGCCTCCGCCGCCAGCGGCAACAGCATCCCGCTGTACCGGCGGGTGCGGTGGGGACAACTCGCCACCTTCCACATGCTCGACACCCGGCAGTTCCGCGACGACCATGCCTGCGGGGACGGCTGGAAGGTCTGCGCGGACGCCGACCTGGCCTCCCGGTCCCTGACCGGGGCGAACCAGGAGGCGTGGCTGCTCGACGGGCTGGCCCAGCGCTACGGCACCTGGGACATCCTCGGCCAACAGGTCTTCTTCGCCCGCCAGTTCGAGGCGAGCGGCGCGGCGAGCATGGACGCCTGGGACGGCTACCGGGCCTCCCGCAGCCGGATCCAGACCGGCTGGCAGCAGCGCGGGGTGCGCAACCCGCTGGTGCTCACCGGCGACGTGCACCGGTCGTGGGCCAACGACCTCAAGGCCGACTACGCCAACCCGTCGTCGGCGACCATCGGCACCGAACTGGTCTGCACCTCGATCACCTCGACCGGCAACGGCACCGGCAGCACCACCATCCCGAACGCGGCGACCAACCCGCACCTGAAGTTCTACTCGGACCGGCGTGGCTACGTGCGTACCACGATCAGTCGCAGCCAGGTCCGCGCGGACTTCCGCGCGGTGAACACGGTGACCGAGCACGGCGCCGCGGCGTCCACGGTGCGCTCGTTCGTCATCCTCGACGGCCAGCCCGGCCTGCAGGCCGGGTAAAGGAGAACCGCCATGACCGCAATCACGTCACTGCTCGCCGCGTCCCTGCTGGTCGGCAACCTGGCACCGGCCCCGATCGCCGTCACCGCCGAGGCGGTCACCTGGACCACCGCGAACAGCGTGGCCACCGGTGACCAGGACCTACCCGGCATCGCCATGAACCGCAACGGCCAGGTCGCCGTGGTGTGGGAGGACGACCGGGACAGCACCGCGCCCGAGGACGACACCCACAGCGAGATCTACCTGCGCCTGTTCCGCGACGGCACGCCCGCCTACGAGCTGAAGCTCTCCGGCGGGGGCACCAGCGGGGCCGCCTGGCGGCACATCAGCCCGGACGTGGGGCTCGACGACCGGGGTAACGCCGTGGTGGTCTGGGCCGCCGACGGCGACGGCAACGGCGTCTACAACATCCAGTACCGGGTGGTGTCGCCCAGCGGCGCGGTGCTCGGCTCGGGGCAGGCCAACGCCAGTGACGCCGGGCAGCAGATCTGGCCGAAGGTGGCGGTCGACCCGGACGGCGCGCCGACCACCGCCGGGGTTGGCTTCACCGTGGTCTGGGAGGACGTCCAGGGGACCGCCCCGGCCACCGTGAAGGCCGCCGGCTACACCGCGGCCACCACCAAGGGGTACGAGGTGACCGCCTCGCAGACGACGGGCACGCACCACCGCCCCGACGTGGCGGTGTCCGCCGCCGGTGAGGCACTCGTGGTCTGGGACGAGGACGCCGACGCGAACGGGTCGTACAACATCGGGTTGACCCGCCTGGCCCGGTCCAACGGCGCCGTGGTGCTGTCGCGGCGGACCGCCAACGCGCAGAGTGGCGGGCAGCAGCAGCGCGCCTCGGTCGCGGCGAACGTCGCCGGGGACTTCACCGTCGGGTGGGAATCCGACCACACCGGCACCCGAGGTGTCTGGGCGCGGTCGTTCACCGCCGCCGGCACCGCCCGGCACGACGAGGTCCAGGTCTCCACTGGGGCCGGGGCCGGCACTCCCGGCGTCGGCATCGACGACCAGGACAACGTGGTGGTGAGCTGGACGGTGTCGGGCAGCGACCCGGACGTCTGGGCGCGGGGCCTCAACCCGGACGGCACCTCTACCGGCCGCCTGGCGGCCCAGGCGCTGAGCCAGACCACGACCGGCCGGCAGGAGCAGGTGGCCGTCGCCGCGTCGCCGTGGGGCGAGGTGAGCGTCTGCTACACCGACGACAATGACGGCAACGCCTTCGACCAGGTGCTCCTCGGGTTGGGCGCGACGAACTCGACCTGGCTGATGTCCGCCGACGAGCTGCGCCGGCTGAAGGCACGGGGCACCCCGGCGGCGGGCTGAGGCGGGCAGCCACGGCCGGCGTGCTCCACTCCGGTTCGGTGAGGTCGCGGTGTCCCGCTACCGGGGACACCGCGACTTCGGCGCAACCGGGTCGATCACATTCCGGCGGCGCGGTCGGGCGCACTGCTGGCGTTGCCCGCCTCGTCCGGTGAGGACGACGAGGACGTGACGGCGCGCAGGGTGACCGACCGGTCGGCGTGGTCGACCTCGAACAGCGTCCCGGCCGGGAAGGCCGCCAACGTCTCGGGCGGCAACTGGATCGTGCCGTCGCCGGCCACCACGGCGAAGTCCCGGCCGTCCCGCCCCTCGGCCCCGACCCGACCGTCCCGGATGGTGACCGCCCGGCCCAACCGGGCACCCACCTCGCCGTCGTGGGTCACCACGACCACAGTGGTGCCCCGCTGGGCGTTGACGGTGGCCAGCGCCGTAAGCACCTCGTCCCGACCGGACGCGTCGAGCTGACTGGTCGGCTCGTCGACCAGGAGCAGCCCGGGCCCGGCCGCGAGCCCCTGCGCCAGAGCGGCCCGCTGACGCTGCCCCGGGGTCAGGTCGCCCACCCGCCGCGTGCCGGCACCGGCGAGGCCGACCAGTTCCAGGATCGCCTCCGGCGGATCGAGCCGGCGTCCGGCGAGGCGTGCCGCGGGTCGCTGCGCCAACCAGATGTTGCGGGACAGCGACACGTACGGCAGCAGGTTGCGTTCGGCGCCCTGCAACACCGTGCCGACCGTGGCCCCGCGAAGGGCGGCCAGGCCCTTGGCGGAGAGTCGGGACAGCTCGTGGTCGCCCACCTGCACGCGCCCGGCGGACGGCTGCATGAGCCCGCCGAGGATCGCCACCAGAGTGGACTTTCCCGAGCCGGACGGGCCCACCATCGCCAACATCTCGCCGGGCGAGATGCGCAGGTCCACCCCGGAGAGGGCGACGACGTCGCCGTTGGCGGTGGGGTAGATGTGGATGAGCCGGTGGCAGGTGACGGCCACCCCCGAGCGGGTGGCGGTCGTCGGCTCGTCGTGCGGCTCGGCGGTCATCGGCTGCTCCGGCGGCTCGGCGGTCCTCGGCCGCTCCGGCGGCTCGGCGGTCCTCGGCCGCTCCGGCGGCGTGGCGGTCATCGGCTGCTCCGGCGGCGTACCGAGGCGGCGACGACCCGGCCGAGGACGACCGCGGTGAGGGTGAACAGGGTGACCGTGGGCACCACGAACACCAGCAGACGGCCGATGTCCGGCCATTCGGGGATCGGGACCGGGGAGCGGCCGTCACCGAACAGCCGCTGCCCGCTTCGGGTGAGCAGCCAGATCACCAGGGTGACGAGACCGCCCGACACGGCGGCGACCGCGACCGGTAACCCGTAGCCGCCACGGACGGCGCGTGGCGGCAACCCCTGCCGCCGCAGCGCCACCAGCATGGCCACCCGGCTACGCTGCTCGGCCGCCGCCATCGCGATCAGGCCGGCCGCCCCGATCAGCACCCCGGCCAGCGCGGCGAACAGGTTGAAGCGCAGCGCCAACGCCGGAGCCTGCCGATCGAAGTCCTGGCGAACCCCGGTGATCGTCCGCTCACCGACGATCGCCAGACCCTGGGCGCGAAGCCGGTCGAGGACGTCGGCGGGCGCGGTCGCGGCCAGCCACACCTCCTTGGTGCCGCTCTGGCCGGAGACCGCGAGTCGATCAGCGTATTCCAGGTCGGCGATCAGGCCCGCGCCACCGAGCTGCGGCAGACCGTCGGCCACGCCGGCAATCCGGGCTGTGGTCGGTGACCCGTCGACGCCTTCGTACGCATGAGCCCCGCCGAGCGGTGTCCCCTCCGACCCGGTCAGGTAGACGGGCAGCGGAAACGGTGAATCGGCAACACTGAAGCCGGTTGCCCCCGGACTACCTTCCCCCTTCTGCAGGGCCAGCGCCGGGGACGCGCCGCCCGTGGCGCTGATCTCCGAGGCACCCGTCGTGGCGGCGCTTCGCCACCGCTTCAGATCGGCGAACTGCGTACCGGTCAGCACCACCGTGTCGGCGCCGTCATCGCCGCTGCGCAGCTCCTCGAAGTGGACCGTCAGGTCCTGCCACAGCACCTGGGTGACGACTTCTACCTTGACCAGGCGGCACTGCGCCACGCACTCGGGCACCTGAACGACGTACTCGTCGCGCCCCGGCCGGATGTCCGGGCGTGCGGCGACCACCCGGGTGCCATTGGCGCTGGAGACGGTTACTGCGAGTTGCACCTGATTTCCGCCGAAGGCCTCCGCGTCGAAGGTGGCCGACATGACGACGGTGAGCAGCCGCCCCCGCAGCAGCACCGGTTCCCCGGGCGGGGCGGGGCGGATGGCCCGTGCGATGTCCGCGAAGGACACTCCGTAGGACGGATGCGGCACGGCTACCGTCGCCAGCCGGGCGGAGTCCACGGCGAGCACTGGTGTGCCGCCGTCGGGGAGTGTTCTCGTCACGACCGCGGCCATCGCGTAGCGACCCTCGGGATCAGCCTTCCGCACGGCCGTCAACAGGTGCGAACGGGACGGCGCGTCGACCTCGACCACGCGCGGCGCGCCGACCTCCACGACCGCCCGATCGCGGTAGGCGGCTGAGGCGACCTCGTTCATCGCCGCCGTGAAGGCGAGCATGGCGACAGCGACGGTGAGCAGTGCGATCAGCGGCCGGAACCGTGGTTGCCGGGCCACCTGCACCAGCGCGAGCCCGACGGCGGTGCGGCCCCGCGCCAGCAGTGCCGCACCCACCGCGGCGCCGGCCAGCATCGCGACCCGTGCCAGCACCACAGCCGCGGCGAGCGCCCCGGCGACCGGTGCGACAAGTGCCAGCCCACTGGGCGAACCGCCGGTGCGCAACTGCACCACGGCGGCTGCCGCGATGGACACCGCGACGACGTCACCGATCGTCGCCCGCCATCCCCGAACCCGAGCCGGCACCCGACGCAGCAGGTCGACGACCGGTGCGGACAGCATCCGGGCCTGGGCCAGCAGCACCGCGGCGAGCGCGCCGGCCGCGCCGATGGCGGCGAAGGCGACGACGTTGGCGTCCAGCGTGACGTCGGCGCGGGCCGGGAGGGTGTGCGCGGCGAGCAGTGTGGCAGCGGCGACGCCACCCAGGCAGCCGAGGGGGATCGCGACCAACGCGGGGACGGCGTGTTCGCCGATCGCCAGCGCCCACAGTCGTCGGCGCTGCACCCCGCGCAGCAGGAGCAGGCCCTGCTCCGGTCGCCGCTGCTCCGCCGCCGAACCCACCGCGACGAAGAGCACCAGCCAGCAGAGCAGCACGAGCAGCCCGGCGCCCAGCGTGACGCCGTCGGCCAGTTGCCCGCGTTGTCGCTCGATGCGGTCGAACAGGCTGGTCACGGTGGTGCCGGCACCGAAGCCCTCGCGGTTTCCGTCCCGCTGCATCCGCATGACCTCGGCGCGCAACTCCGGCATGGACCGGCTGTCCAGCAGCTTTTCGGTGACGTAGAGGTCGGCCGTCGAGCGATGCAGGATGACATCGTCATCGGGCAGGGGAGCAGCCTCGGCGGTGAAGATGGCATCCTCGGCGCTGCCCGGGATCGACGTGCCGGGGGTGCCTCCGGCGGCCGGCCGAATGAATTCCCCCCCGAGCCAGAACGCATCTGTCACGTCCAGCGGTCGGTAGATGCCGGTCACCCGTACCGGCACCGCGGCGAAGGTGAAGCGATCGCCGACGGCGACACCCAGCCGCGCAGCGGTGTGCGTGCTGACCATGACCTCGGGGAGCTGACCCCTCGAATTGGCCCGGGGGCAGGCGCCGGTCACCGCGACCCGCTCACACACCCCCGCTCGGAAGATCAGGCTGGTGGTCACCTCGCCGGCTCGACCGGCGGCGACGCCACCGCTCTGAGCGCCCAGCAGGACGTCGAACCCGGCCGGCGTCAGTCGCTGGACCGTGCTGGTGAAGACGGTGCGGCTGGGGTCGGCGGGCAATCCCGGGTATTCGGCGCCCTCGGCGAGCCGGACGCGCAGCTCGTTGGGCTTCGCGGTGGACATCTCATACCGGGCCAGTGCCTGCCCGGCCGCGGCGACGTAGCTCGGTGCGGCCGCCGCGGCGGCACTGGCGAGCACGGCGAGCAGGAGCACCGCCAACGCGTGTGCCCGGCGGGCCGCGAGCGCGCCCCAGATGACGGTCAGCATTGACGCCGAGGCTATCGACCCGCCCGCCGGCCCGCCGCCCCCTGCGGGTGGACCGAGACCTACCGGTTATCGCGGGCCTCAGTCGCGAAGGATCTCCGCCCGCCCCTCGACGAGGTGCACCTCCGCTTCGCAGGCGGCGGCCACCTCCGGGTCGTGGGTGGCGAACACCACGGCCGCGCCCCGCCGCGCCTCGTCGTGCAACAGGTCCAGCACCCGCCGCCGGTTACCCGCGTCCAGTTCGCTCGTCACCTCGTCGGCCAGCAGCACGCCGCCGCGCAGGGCCAGGCCGCGGGCGACGGCCGTCCGCTGCTGTTGGCCACCGGACAGCTCCTCGACGAGTTGGTCGGCCTGACTGGCAAGGCCCAGCAGATCCAGCATCGCGGCGGTCTGCCGCCGGGCCTCGGGTGGTGTCACGCCGTCGGCCACGAGCGCCACCTGAAGGTTCTCGGCGGCGGTGAGGATCGGGGCCAGGCCGTTGTCCTGGGGGACGAGCACGATCCGGTGCGCGACCGCGTGGTCACGGTCGCGCAGCGGCTGCCCGTCGACTGTCACCGAGCCGTCCCGTGGCCGCAACAGCCCGGCCAGGGCGTGGAGCAGTGTCGTCTTGCCCGCGCCCGACGACCCGGTCACCGCCAGGATGCGACCCGGTCGGAGCGTCAGCGTGATCTCCCGGAGGACGGCCGGCTCACCGCCGTAGCCCACTGACGCTCCGTGCATGCTCAGCATGTGCCACCGCCCCTTTTCCGGCACCCGAGGATCCGCAGACTGCCACGGCGGGCGGACCCGCACAATCCCGTGGATCCGCCAGTAGAGCCACCACAGGCAGACGGTCGCGGCGAAGCCGAACACCGCAGCGAACGTCTCGGTGCCTGCCAGGGTCCGGGACGCTCCAGCGTCAGCCGTTGTCCTTCACGTACACACCGGCTCCGGGCAGTGACTCCGTGAGTCCTTGCATCTTCAAGATGAGGAACACGCGGTCAGCGACGAAGCTTGAGACTTCGTACTGCTCGCACAGCTCCGCCCGGCTCGGCAGGCGCGAGCCCGGCGGGAATTCCCCGGACTTGATCCTGTTGGTCAAGTCCTCGGCAACGCGCTGGTAGGCGTACTGCGGTGGCACTGGTGTTCCCCTATCGGTCGGCACCTTCCACTCAATCACCCATGGGGAGTGCTTGACTACCGATGGATAGCCATGGCAGGTTTCCTTGTGGCGCCCCTATCGGTCGGCAACTGACGGGGTGCACGGATAGCGGTCCGGCCACTTGATCAGGGATCGGTGGCCGGACCTGCCCACTAGCGGAGGTGGAGCCGTGGCCATGGACGACGGACCTCTGACGCCCGCGCTGGTCGTCTGGACCGCGCAGCGGGTGATCACCCAGCATCATGAGCCGTCGCGCGAGCACCGAGCCACCGGCCGCTGCTGGCAGTGCCGCGATGGCGGGTGCGAGATGCTGAGCTGGGCGCGCGCCACGCTCAAGGCGCACCGCCGATGATTGAGCGGGAGTTGCCCCGGTCGGTGTGGGTGCCGATGCTGGCTCGGCAGACCGTGGTTCAGCACGACGCGCACGGATCTTGCGAGCGCTGCCGGCCCGAGGGTTGTGCGGAGCTGCGGTGGGCGCGCGAGCGGTTGAAGGCGTACCGACTGGCCGGAAACCGGACGCAGCGATACTAGAAACCCCCATACATAGAGCCGCGCAGCCGCGACCGGATCAGTCGAAGAGCAGGTCCAGGTGGGCGTCCAGAGCGGCCAGTGCCTGCTCGGCGGTGTACTGCCCACCCAACAGGTACAGACCGAGACCTTCCATCAGCGCCAGCAGGCCGGCCGCGGCGGCGGCACCGTGCCCCTCGGGCAGGACACCGGCGATGAAGCCGGTGAACTGCGCGGTGTCCTCGTGCAGGCGGGGCTCGGCCGACGGTCGCACCGCCGTGTAGGCGAGGAACGCCAGCGCCACCCGGCCGTCGTCGCGGGTCCGGTCGTCCAGGGGCAGCAGGGCGGCGAGCATCGTGCGCAGCAGCAGCCGAGGCGGCGGGGTCTCGCCCAGGCGTGCCAGCGCCTCGGTGATCCTGAGCTGGCTGCGTTCCCGCACCACACTCAACGCGAACGCCATCATCTCGTCCTTGGTGCGGAAGTAGTGCTGGACCATGCCGGCGGACACCCCGGCCGCGGCGGCCACGTGGCGGAGGCTGACCGCCTCCAGGCCCTGGTCCGCGGCGACCCGCATCAGCGCGTCCGCGATGAGGGTGCGTCGCTCCTGGTGATCGACCTTCTTGGGCATGGCCTCGATCGTTTCACAGTGGGTGACCCGGACCTCCCGCCAGCGGCGGTGGTTACCGGCTGGCGGTGCTGCTCGCGGGGGTGCCCCGGGCGCTGCGTAGGAGGCCGTCCGGGTCGTCGGCGTACAGCCGCAGCTCGTTCACCGGCAGGGACCCGGTCTTCGCCAGGTCGACGGCCAGCGGCCGGCGCAGCAGGACGTCGATGCTGGTCTGACTGCCGACCGCGAGGGACACCACCCGACGGTCGCCCTCCTGCTCGACCTGCACCGACCTGCTCGACGGCAGCGACCGGTACCGCTTGCGCAGGGCCTCGACGTCGGTCCACGGGATGAAGATGTCGATGCCCGAGCTGAGCCGCACCCGCAGGCCACGGTCGCCCACCACGTGCGGGTGGATGGTCATGCTGGCGTAGAGCCCGATCATCCAGAGCAGACCCCAGATGCCGAGGCCGAGCACGATCCAGCGGGCCGGTCGCCACGGCACCACGTGGGTGACGACGACATCGAAGATGGGAATCTCCACGACCGACAGGCCGATGAAGATGCCCAGGATCGGCCTGACCACGCCGAGGTAGCCGAACGGCTCGTCGCCGGATCCCAGCGGCAGGGGGCGGCGCCGGGCCCAGACGTACAGGCTGCGCCAGGTCGCGGCCTCGGCCTGGGCCGCCCGGCGCAGCAGCGAGCCCACCCGAGCCCTGGCCGGTGCCTTCGTGTCGGTCATGGTCGTCCTTATCGCTAGGTGCCGACGGTCAGTGCGGTGTGACGGTGCCGGCGCCACCGTCCACGGTGACGAGCTGTCCCGTGGAGATCGTCCGGGTGGCGTCCGGCACGCAGATGACTGCGGGAATGCCGTACTCCCGGGCCACCGTCGGGCCGTGCGCCATGATCGCGCCGGTCTCGGTGACCAGCGCGGCGGCGGTGAGGAACAGCGGGGTCCAGCCGGGGTCGGTGGTCGCGGCGACCAGGACGTCCCCGGGCTCGACGTGGGCGGTGGCCGGGTCGTGGACGACCCGGGCGGGGCCGGTCACCCGGCCCGCCGACGCGCCCACGCCGACGAGCGTCCCGTCGCCGCTGGGCGCCGCCGGCAGGACGGTCTCGACGTCGGTGCCGTCGGAGAGCAGCGCCACCGGCACGCGCCGGCGACGCAGCTCCCGGCGGTGCACGGCCCGTCGGGCGGTGACGGTGCCGCGCAGATCAACACCCTGGTGTACGAGGGTGTGCACCTCGTCGAGGGTCAGGAACATGATGTCGTCGGGCTGGTCCAGCAACCCGGATCCGTGCAGGTCGGCGCCGATGAGCAGCAGTTGGCGGCGGGTTTCGCGCAGCGGGTACAGCCCGGCGAACTTGCCGGCCTCGCGCAGGCCGGCCAGGGACCGCGCCCGGCGCAGCAGGAACCCGGCGATGCTGCCCCGCACCGGCCGCCGACGGCGGGCCCGCCCGACCAGCTCCGCCAACGCCGCCTCGGCTGCCGCGCTGGCCCGCTGGAAGCGCCTGTCGGGGCCCTGCCGTGGATCGGTGACCCGCAGGTAGTTGGCGACCGCGGCGAAGACCGGGGTCGGATCCTCCGCCCAGCGCGGCACACCGAGGTCGACCTCGGCGATGCCCCGGTGACCGTAGACGTCCAGGAAGGCGGTCATGCCGATGTCGGGCAGCGTGCCGCGCAGGTGGCGCGCGGCCAGCTCGGCCGGCGGGGTGTCGAGGAGGAGTTGGCGGTGCTCGCCGGCACCCTGGGCGAGCCGCCACAGGGCCAGGTCCATCTCGATGGTGACGTTGTGCGGCATCCCGCCCAGCACGGCGTGGATCTCGTCCGGGCCGGCGACCCCCTTGAGCAGGGCGGTCGGCAACGCGGTGGCGAGCATTCCGGCGACGATCGGCCACATGATCGCGTCGGCGCTGTCGTCGGCGTCGGCCTCAGTCGCCTGGACGAAGCGCAGCCGGTCGGCGGCGGTCCGCAGGTCGGCGGGGGCGGCCGAGCGTACTCTGAGCTGCTCGATCGCCTCGAACATCCGCATCCGCGCGGCCTCGGGACGGGCCAGCGCCCGCAGGATCCCCACCACCGCGCGGCCGGCCGTCCGCAGCGACGCGGCGCCCTGCGCCGGGCCGCGCGTGGTGCGGCCACCGGTCGGGGCGAACCGGGGATCCGCCAGCACGTGCCGCATCGCCGCCTGGGCGCGCGGGCCGAAGTCGACAGCCAGGAGCCGCACCAGTCGCTTACGGGACGATCGGTCCCGCGCGAGGTCGGTCAAATCGCCGTAGAGGCGGCCGCCGATGTCGACGATCTCGACCCGCACCCCGAGCGCGGCGAGCATCGCGGCGATCTGCGCCCGCAGGGTCGACATGCCCATCGGGGTGACCGGTTGCCGCATGCCCTGGACGTGCCCGAACTCCAGGTAGACGCGGGGGAGGGGCTTCCCGCTCGGCGGCGGGGCGGGGAACAGGCTGGTGATCGGCCGGGACTGGAGGAGCCACAGCACGTCGTCCGCGTCGATGGCCCACTCGACATCCTGCGGGCAGCCGAAGTGCGCCTGCAACCGTTCGCCGGTGGCGCGGAGGCGGGCCAGTTGGGCCGCCGTCAGGCAGCCGGCCTCGTCGCGCGTGACGTCGTCGAGGAGGTAGTGGTCGACGGCGGTGGCGCCGTCCACCACTGTCGTGCCGAGGCCGGCGGCGGCGTCGACGGCCATCTCGTCGCGGTGCCCGGTCAGCGGGTTCGCGGTGAACAGCACCCCCGCCACCGTGGGGGTGACCATGCGCTGCACGACGACGGCCATCAGCACCGTTCGATGATCGATGCCGTGGGCGTCGCGGTAGGCGGTCGCGCGGTCGCCGTGCAGCGAAGCCCAGCACTTCTCGATGGCGGCGATCAGCTCGGCGGTGCCGGTGACGTTGAGGACGGTGTCCTGCTGCCCGGCGAAGCTCGCGTCCGGCAGATCCTCGGCGGTGGCGCTGGAGCGCACCGCCACCGGGCCGGCGCCGAGCCGCTGGTACGCGGCGACGACCTCGGCCGTCGGGACGACCCCGAGTCCGTGCGCCTCGGTGGTGACGCAGAAACCGTCGGGGACCTGCTCGCCGTGCCGGATCAGCTCGCCCAGCCCGGCTGCCTTGCCGCCGACCACTGCGGTCATGGCGGCGGTCACCTCGGACAACGCGATCACGTGCATGGCGACCTACCCTCGTTGCAATGCGACTGCATTGAAACGACCATACCTCTTTTGCGATGCGACTGCAATGTAACAGCGCTGGCTGCCGCCGTGCGCGAGACACCCGATCCGGAAACCGTGCGGCTGGGGCTCTACGCGACCGAAATCACAATGGACCGATCCCCGCCAGGTGCCCGGCGCCCCGGAACGATGCTTGCCGGCGCCGGCTACCGCGCGGCAACCCTGCCAGTCTCCACGACGGGACCCTCGCCATCCGACCGCCAGCCTCGCTCCGAGTAGCGCGTTCGCCCAGTTGCGAACAGTCCATTCGCGGCTCGGCGACGGCACGGTCTGGTTAGGGTAAGAACCCCATTTTCTACCTCAATTCACCCTGAAAAGGTGTCGATTTTGTCTCACATTTCGGGTGCCGTGCTGCCGGTACTGCTGGCATTGACGCCGATCGTGCCGGCCAACACCGTTTCGCCGGACCAGTCGGACTTCTCGTTGACCGTCAGCCCCAGCCGGATGGTCGTACCAGCCGACGAGATCGGGCAGCCGCGACAGTTCACCGTGACCAACCGTGGTCAGTCGGCGATCGACGTCTCGATGCGAACGGAGAGCTTCGCGGTGGATCCTGCGGGGGTGTTGACGTTCCGCTCGGACGTGGCACACACGGCGATCGACTGGGTCACGGTGAACCCGAAGCGCCTTCGGCTCGCCCCCGGTGCGACCGAACCGGTGGACCTCCGGATCGCGGTACCGGCGAACGCCGAACCCGGCGAGCACCAGGTAGCGGTGATTTTCTCGGCACCACCGCCGGCCAATGCAGCCGGGACGAGCATCCGCCGCAGTGTCGGCGCGCCGATCTATGTCACGGTGCCGGGCGACGCGATCGAGTCGGTGCAGGTAAGCGACGTCGATGCGCCCGGTTTCGCGCTGCGTGGTCCGCTGGCGCTCACCGCGACGGTACGCAACGTCGGCACCCTTCGCCGCGATTTCGTCGCGGCCGACCGGTTACGGGCCCGGGTGGCAGGGGAGGACGTGACGTTCCCCGACTTCACCCTGCTGCGCGACGGCAGCCGACAGGTCAGCGCCCGGTGGGACGATCCACCCCTCATCTGCGTCTGTCGGGTGACAGTCGCGGTGTCGAACCCGGACGGCCGGGCGGGGAGCGCGCAGGCGACGGTCGTCATCCTTCCGCTGCACCTCATCGGTCCGACGGTGGGGGGCCTCGTCATCCTGCTCCTGCTCGGCTGGATGCTCCGGCGTCGCCGGAGCGGCACCGCTGCGGCGACACCGGCGCCGTCCACGGTGGCGGGTGACGGAGCGCATCCGGCGCTGCCGGCGTCGGTTCTTGACGACCTGACCCGGTAGGCCACGTGCTATCCCTCGGTCCGTCCCGATTGGTCTGGCCGGCGGGCCGACCGCCATCCGCCGAGCGTCTTTCACGATTCACGAAATCACGCTCAGGTCCGGTCCGTGCACCGATTCGTCCCGTTTTTTCCGATTACGCCTGAAAGCGGCTCATCGGCTGACATAGCCTTAGTGCGTCTTATGGGGGGTTGACGCATGTCCGTGGCGATGGTGAATGGCTTTACGGCGAGACGGGGTCAGCGCGGTGCCGCGACGAACGGCGTGCGCCCCTCGTTGACTGGCGCAATCGTCGACAGCACGGACGTGGCCCGTTGAACACCCGCACCCGGTCCTTGCGACTGTTCGGTCGCCGCGAGGTCCGACGCCGAACCGCAGTTGGCGTGGTGGGCACCCTGCTGGCCACTCTGGTCGCCGTGCTCAACCCGGTCGTCGCCGAGGCAGCCGGCACCGTCCTGTTCAACCAGCCCTTCCACAACAACACCCCGGACGGACTCGGTCCGATCGTCCTGCCGGCCCTACCCGCGGCGTCCACCACCCCGAACTTCGCCTGCCTGAGCGCCTCCGGCAACACCGGCACCGGAGCACTGCGCAGTTGTGCGACGCAGACCGACGCGCCCGGCAGTGGAAAGCTGCGACTCACCGACGCCACCATCAACCGGACCGGTGGGCTCTTCGGGGCGACCAGCGTGCCCACCGCGTCCGGCCTGGACATGACCTTCAACCTCTACCAGTACGGCAACACCGGCGGTGCGGACGGAATGACCCTGGTGCTGGCCGCGGTCGACCCTGCCAACCCGACCGCACCGGCCAGCATCGGCCAGTCCGGGGGAGGGCTGGGCTACACCGGTACGAGGACACTGCCCGGTCTGGCCAACGGCTACCTGGGCATCGGGTTCGACGTCTTCGGCAACTACAGCACCACCACCTACCAGGGGAGCGGCTGTACCGACCCAGCCTTCGTCACCGCCTCCCGGATTCCGGGTCAGGTGCTCGTCCGGGGACCCGGGCGGGGCACGGTCGGCTACTGCGGTCTGAACAGCACCGCCACCAACGGATCGTCGCCAGTGGTCCCACTGCGGGCCAACAACCGCGCCGGCTCGGTCGTACCGGTCGAGGTGGTCATCAACCCGACCACCTCGTCGTTCACCACCGCCTCCGGTCTGGTGGTGGCGGCCGGACGTTACATGGTGGTCTTCCGGCCGGTCGGCGCGAGCGTCTCGCGGGTCCTGGAGGGGCCGCTACCCGCGGTCGCCGCCGGCCTCTACCCCTCACCGAACTGGCTGAACAGCAACGGCATCCCACGCCAACTCGCCTTCGGCTGGGTGGCGTCCACCGGTTCCGTGGTGGACAACCACGAGGTCGACAACACCAACGTGGTGACCTTCAACCCGGTGCCAGACCTGAACGTCACACAGACCAGCTACACCGGCCCGAACCCCCAGCCCGGTGATCCGGTCAACTACACGGTGGTTCCCTCGGTCGCCGTCGGCGCCAACGAAACAGCCCCGGTCTCGATGACCGCGACCACGCCGCCGGGCGTGGTGCCGGTTGGCGCGTTCGGTAGCGGTTGGGTCTGCGCGGCGCCAACGGGGCAGACCGTCACCTGCACCAACAGCAACGGACCCTTCGCCAACGGGACCTCGCTGCCACCGATCTCGGTGGTCGCCATCGTCACCGGGTCCGCCGTCACACCGTCGATCATCCAGACGCAGTCGACGGTCACCGCCTCGTCCATCGACGGCAACCCCGGAATCTCCACCACCACTGTCGTGGGCACGCCGCCGGCGACGCCGAGCGGCATCACCGTCTCGCCCGCGACGAGCACGATTGCCGGTGGCGCGGCGGTGACGGTCGGCGGGACGAACATCGCCGGGGCGACCGCCATCGAGATCGGCACCACGGCGCAACAGCAGGCCGGTACGCCAGTCACCCTGCTGCCCTGCCCGTCCGGCCCGGCGCCCGGCTGCTTTACGGTGAACGCCGACGGGACGTTGAGCATCTCGTCCATGCCCGCGCGCAGCAGCGCCGCCACGGTGAACGTCACAGTGGTCACCCGGGGTGTCGCCGCCGCGGCCACGTACGTCTACACCGACGTGCCGGCCACTCCGACCGCGCCGACCGCGACCGCCGGCCTGGCCAACGCCACGGTGAACTGGACGGCTCCGGCGAGCAACGGCAGCCCGATCACCAGCTACATCGTCACCCCTGTCCGCAACGGGGTGGCGCAGACCCCGATCACGTACGACGCGTCCACCACCAGCCGGGTGATCTCCGGGCTGACGGTCGGCGCGAGCTACACGTTCACCGTCGCGGCGGTCAACTCGATCGGCACCAGCGCGACGAGTCCGGCGTCCAACGCGGTGGTGCCGTACGCGGTGCCCGGCGCCCCCACCATCACGGCGGCCAGCGCCGGTGACTCCTCGGCCACGCTGACCTGGACCGCCCCCAACGCCAACAGCAGCCCGATCACCTCGTACGTGATCACCCCGTACATCGGCGGGGTGGCGCAGACCCCACAGACCTTCGCCAGCGCGGCGACCACCCAGACGGTGACCGGGCTGACCCCGGGCACCGCGTACACGTTCACGGTGACGGCCCGCAACGCGGGCGGCGCCGGACCGCCCTCGGCGCAGTCCGCGCCGGTCATCCCGAACCAGTCGCCCAGCCTCACCAACCCCGCGCCGCCTGCCGGCGAGGTCAGCGTCCCCTACAGCAACCAGCTGACCGTGAACGGCGGTACGGCACCGTTCGCCTGGTCGATCAGTGCGGGCAGCCTGCCGCCCGGGGTGACCATCAACGCGAGCACGGGTCTGCTGTCCGGCGCCCCCACCACGGCCGGGACCTTCTCCTTCACCGTCCGGGTGGTCGACGCCAGCAGCCAGGCGGCCACCCAGGCGCTGAGCATCGTCATAGCGCCGCTGCCCACGCTGACCTTCCCGCCACCGCCGCAGGGGCAGGTCGGCATCGCCTACAGCACCCAGCTCACCGTGAACGGGGGCACCGGCCCGTTCGTCTGGTCGGTGAGCGCGGGCAGTCTGCCGCCGGGTGTGACCCTGAACCCGAGCACCGGGCTGCTCTCCGGCACCCCCACCCTCGGCGGCAACTTCTCGTTCACCGTCCGGGTGGTCGACTCGTTCGGCCAGGCCGCCACCAGGACAGTCTCCCTCGGCATCACCGCGTCACCGACGCTGACGTTCCCGCCGCCACCGCCCGGCCAGGTCGGCATTCCCTACAGCACTCAGCTCACGGTCAACGGCGGCACCGCGCCGTTCGTCTGGTCGGTCAGCGCGGGCACGCTGCCGCCGGGTCTGACCCTGAACCCGAGCACCGGTCTGCTCTCCGGCACCCCCACCACCGAGGGCAGCTCCAGCTTCACGGTGCGGGTGGTCGACGCCGCCGGCCAACAGGCGACCCAACCGGTCACCCTGGTGATCACCACCGGGCCACTGGTCGTGACGAAGACCTCGAATGTGTCCACCGTGGCGGCCGGCGGAACGGTGAACTACACGATCAGCGCGACCAACACCGGTTCGGGTGCGCTCAGTGGCGTGACGATCACCGACCCGCTCGGCGGGGTGCTCGACGACGCGGTCTACAACGCCGACGCGACCGCCACCTCGGGCACCGTCTCGTTCGTCAACCCGACGCTGAGCTGGACCGGCAACCTGGCCGCCGGGGCGGCCGTGACCATCAGCTACTCGGTCACCGTGGCCAGCCCGCCAACCGGTGACCTGATGCTGACCAACGCGGTCACCTCGCCGACGTACGGCAACTGCGCCACCGGAAGCCTCGACGCCCGCTGTACGGTCAACGTCCCGATTTCCGCGCTCACCATCGTCAAGACGGCGAACAGGACCACCGCGACACCCGGCGACGTGGTCAGCTACACCGTCACGGTCACCAACACCGGCCAGGCCGCGTACCCGGCCGCGACCTTCACCGACGCGTTGGGCGCGGTGCTCGACGACGCGGTCTACAACAACGACGCGGCGGCGACGACAGGTGCGGTCTCCTTCAGCTCCCCGAACCTGACCTGGACCGGCATCCTGGCGGTCGGCGCCAGCGCCACCATCACGTACACGGTTACCGTTCGCGTGCCGAACCCCGGCGACAAGGTCATGACGAACACGGTCAGCTCCGGCAGCCTCGGCAGCAACTGCCCGGCCGCCGCCAACGACGCCCGTTGCACCGCGACTGTCACCGTGCTGGTGCCCGGCCTGGTCCTGACCAACACCGCGAGCACCGCGACCACGACACCCAACTCCACCGTCGGCTACACGGTCACCATCACCAACAGTGGGCAGACCGCGTACACGGGGATCAGTGTCGCCACCTCGCTGGCCGGGGTGCTCGGCCGGGCCACGTACAACAACGACGCGACCACCACCGCCGGCGCGCTGTCGTACGCCAGCCCGATCCTCACCTGGAACGGTGACCTCGCGGTCGGCGCGACGGTGACCGTGACGTTCAGCGTGACGGTCGCCCCGACGACCACCGGCGACGCGGTGCTGACCAGCGTGGTGTCATCCTCGGCGGTCGGCAACAACTGCGCCCCCGGCAGCATCGACCCGCAGTGCACCGCGTCGGTCACCATCCTCATCCCCGGGCTGACGCTGCTCAAGACGGCGAGCGTGCCGAGCACGACGCCCGGTGCGGTGGTGGCCTACGAGATCGTGGTGACCAACACGGGCCAGTCCGCCTACCTCGGGGCGAGCCTCACCGACTCGCTGGCCGGGGTGCTCGACGATGCCGCCTACAACGGCGACGCCACCGCCACCTCCGGGACCGTCACCTACACCAACCCGACCATCTCCTGGAGCGGTGCCCTCGCCGTCGGCGCATCCGCCACGATCACGTACTCGGTGACCGTCGGCAGTCCCGCCACCGGTGACCGGTCGATGGCCAACCGGTTGGTCTCTCCGACACCGGGCGCCAACTGCGCCACCGGCAGCGTCGACACCCGCTGCTCGGCGACGGTCGCCGTGCTGCTGCCCGGGCTGACCCTGACCAACACCCCGAGCGCGGCCACCGCCATCCCCGGCGACACCGTCGGCTACACCATCACCATCGCCAACACCGGGGAGACGGCGTACCCGGCGACGACAAGTGTCACGAACCCGCTGGCCGGCGTGCTCGACGATGCCGTCTACAACTCGGACGCCACGGCTGACAGCGGGACCGTCGACGTGTCCGGGTCGGTGCTGACCTGGACCGGCGCGCTCGCGGTGGGAGCGACTGCCACCGTTCGCTTCTCCGTGACCGTGCAGAATCCCGACGCCGGAAACCGGGTGCTGACCTCGACGCTCAGCTCGACGGCGGCCGGCAACAACTGCCCGGCCGGCGCGCCCGCCGCGGCCTGCACGGCCACCGTCACGGTGTTGCTGCCGGGGCTGACCATCGTCAAGACCGCGGACAGCGCCACCACCGTCCCCGGTGGCGTGGTCACCTACACCATCACCGTGACGAACACCGGCGAGACGGCGTACGCGGCGGCCGCGTTCACCGACTCGTTGGCCAACCCACTCAACGACGCCACCTACAACGGTGACGCGACCGCCTCGTCCGGCACGGTCAGCTACGCCTCGCCCAACCTGAGCTGGGTGGGCGCGCTCGGCATCGGCGCCGCCGCGACCATCACGTACTCGATGACGATCCTCGACCCGGACCCGGGCGACAAGTCGATGGTCAACACGGTGGTCTCCACCACCCCGGGCAACAACTGCGCGACGGGCAGCAGCGACGCGCGGTGCACCGCCACCGTGTTGGTGCTGGTGCCGGCACTGACCATCACCAAGACCTCCAGCGTGCCGACCACCACGCCGGGCGCGACCGTCGGCTACACCGTCACCATCAGCAACACCGGACAGACCGCGTACCCGACGCTGACCGTCACCGACGCGCTGGCCGGCGTGCTCGACGACGCGGCCTACAACAACAACGCGGTGACCTCCGCCGGCACGGTCGGCTTCGTCAGCCCCAACCTGATCTGGACTGGACCCCTGGCCGTCGGCGGGTCAGTGACGATCACCTACTCGGTGACGGTGCACGATCCGGTCGCCGGTGACCTGATCCTCAGCAACCGGGTCAGCTCGACAGCAGCGGGCAACAACTGCCCGAGCGTGGGCGGCAGCGACGCCCGCTGCACGATCACCGTGCCGGTGGCCCGACTCGTGATCGCGTTGGACGCCGAGCCGGCCACCGTCCTGCCGGGTGGGGTGATCCGGGTCGGCGCGACCTTCACGAACACCGGCCAGGTCCCCTACCTGAACACCAGGGTCAATCTCGACTTCGGCGGGTTCATCGACGACGTGTTGCCCACCGGTGACCAGACCGCCTCCTCGGGGACGTTGACCGCAGGTGGTGGCGGTGCGGTCTGGACCGGTGACATCGCGGTGGGGCAGACCATCACGCTGACCGGCACCGCGACCGTGCTCGACCCGGACACCGGCGACCGGCAGATCAGCGGCCGCGCGTTCTCCTCGGCCGCGGGCAACAACTGTCCACCCGCGAGTACGGATCCGCGCTGTGTCTTCAACGTGGCCGTGCTCGTGCCGGGCCTCGCACTGGACGTCGTCGCCGACACGGTGACCGCCGTACCGGGGCAGACCGTCGGTTACACCGTGACGATCACCAACTCGGGTACCGCGCCGTACACCGCGATCAGTGTGGCCAACTCGCTGGCGGCGGTGCTGGACGACGCGGTGTACAACGGTGACGCGGTGGCCAGCGCGGGAAGTCTGGCCTTCGCTGACTCCACTCTCACCTGGATTGGTGACCTGGCGGTCGGCGCGGCCGTCACGATCACCTACTCGGTGGTGGTGCTCTCACCCGACCCGGGCAACAAGGTCATGGTCAACGCCCTGCAGTCCACGGCCGTGGGCAGTTCCTGTACCGCGACGGCCCAGGCGCCCGGGTGCAGCTCGACCGTGCTCGTCCTCACCCCGGCGTTGACCATCGCCAAGTCGACGACTGCCACGACGGCGCTGCCGGGCAGTGCGGTGTCCTACACGCTGACCATCACCAACTCCGGGCAGGTCGGCTACACCGCGACCAGCGTCACCGACGACCTGACCGGCGTCCTCGACGACGCCGCCTACAACGCGGACGCGAGCGCCACGGCCGGTACGGTCTCCTACGCCGAACCGGCACTCACCTGGACCGGCAACCTGGCCGTCGGCGCCACCGTGACGGTCACCTACACCGTGACCGTCGACAATCCAGCCCTCGGTGACGACGTGCTCACCAACGTCGTCAGCTCCGCCGCGGCGGGCGCCAACTGCCCGGTGGGCGGCACCGACCCCACCTGCACGGTCACCGTCGCGGTTGTCGACCAGACCCAACTGACGTTCGCCAAGACCGCAAGCGTGGCCTCGGCCGTCGTCGGTTCGACGGTCACGTACACGGTGGTGATTTCCAACTCCGGGCTCACCCCGTACCTCGGCGCGACCTTCGACGACTCGCTCGCCGACGTGCTCGGCAACGCTGTCTACAACAACGACGCCTCGGCCGGCGGGGTCGGCACCATCGGCTACGCCGCCCCGGTGCTCACCTGGACCGGTGACGTGCCGACGGCCGGGTCCGTCACCATCACCTACAGCGTGACAGTGCAGCCGGTCACCGGTGACAACCTGATGGTCAACACCCTGGTCTCCGAATCCGACGGCGGTAACTGTGCCGCCGGCAGCGTCGACCCGAGGTGCACCACGCGGGTCACCGTGTCGCAGGTGACCATACTGAACACCGCCGACATGGCCACCGTGCTGCCCGGCGGCACGGTCGTCCTCACCACCACCATCACCAACGACGGCGGCACCGCCTACTTCGGCGCGGCCGTCAACCTGGGCGGCGCCGACCTGCTCGACGACGCCGTGCCGATCGGCGACACGGTCACCTCCGGCGGCCTCGTGGTCGGCCCGGACGGTCTGACGTGGACCGGTGACCTGCCGGTGGGCGGTGTGGTGACCATCGCCAGCACCTTCCGCGTCCGCAATCCGGACCAGGGCGACAAGAGCATCACAAGTACGGCCACCTCGGCGATCCAGGGCAACAACTGCCCGGTCGACGGCACCGATCCGCGCTGCACCGTCCGGGTCGACGTGCTGGTGCCGGCGCTGAGCATCGTCAAGGTCGCCAACACACCCGTCACCACACCCGGCAGCACGGTCGGCTACACCATCACCGTCAACAACACCGGCACCGCACCGTACGTGGGGGCGGTGGTCACCGACGACCTCACCGGCGCGCTGGACGACGCGAGCTTCGGCAACGACGCCACCGCCACGGCGGGCGTTCTGTCGTACGCGGCGCCGACGCTCACCTGGACCGGAAACCTCGCGGCGGGGCAGAGCGCCGTCATCACGTACACCATGGGGGTGTTCAGCCCCGACCCGGGCGACAAGACGATGGTGAACGCCGTCTCCTCGACCGAGGTCGGCAGCACCTGCCCGCCGGCCAGCTCCAACCCGGACTGCTCGGTGCTGGTGCCCGTGCTCACCCCCGGCCTGGGCATCACCATCACCGCCGGCACGGCCAGCACGGCGCCCGGCGCGCAGGTGGGCTACACCATCGCCATCGTCAACACCGGGCAGACCGCGCAGACGGGCGTCACGGTGACCAACTCGTTGGCCGGGCTGCTGGACGACGCGACCTACAACGGCGACGCCGTCGCCAGCACCGGCACGGTCACCTTCACCAGCCCGAACCTGCAGTGGTCCGGCACCCTCGCCCCGGGGGCGACGGCCACGGTCACCTACTCCGTGTCGGTCGCCGATCCGGACAGCGGCGACCGTCTCCTCACCAGCCGGGTCAGCTCCGCGGCGGTCGGCAGCACCTGTCTCGTCGGCAGCACCAACCCCGCCTGCACGGCCACCGTGACGGTGTCGGTGCTCAGCATCGTCAACAGCGTGGCCCCGTCGAGCGCGGTGCCCGGCGGCACGGTGCGATTCACCACCACGGCGACCAACACCGGGACGACCCCGTTGACCGCGATCGAGATCATGGCCGACTTCGCCGGCTCGGTCGATGACGCCACCTATACCGGCGACGCGGCGGCATCGACCGGCACTCTGGTCCTGGTGCCGGGTACGGCATCGATCCGGTGGACCGGCGACCTGGCGGTCGGTGCGGTGCTCACTGTCACCGGCTCCTTCACGGTGAACAACCCGGACCTGGGCAACCGGATCATGACCTCGGTGATCAGCTCCGCCGTACCCGGTAACAACTGCCCGTCCGGCGGCACCGACCCGTTGTGTACGGCGACGACCACGATCCTCATCCCGGCGTTGACCGTTTCGAAGACCGCGGACCGGGCCAGCACCGTCCCCGGCGGCATCGTCGGCTACACCATCACCGTTACCAACGTCGGTGAGACCCCGTACACCGGTGCCACCGTCACCGACGACCTGACCGGCCTGCTCGACGACGCCACCTACAACGGCGACGCCGTCGCCAGCTCGGGTGTCGTCACCTATGCCGCGTCGGTCCTCAGCTGGACCGGTGACCTGGCGATCGACGGATCGGTCACCATCACCTACACCATCACCGCCGACGATCCGCAGACCGGCGGCCGCGTCCTGGTCAACACGGTCAGCTCCACCGCCGCGGGCAACAACTGCCCGCCCGGAGGCTCGGATCCGGCCTGCACGGCGACCGTCCAGGTGCTGCTGCCGGCCCTGAGCATCAACAAGCACGCCGACGTCGGCACCACCACCCCGGGCGGCACGGTGGGCTACACCATCACCGTCACCAACAGCGGGCAGACCGACTACACCGGGGCCACCCTGAGCGACAGCCTCGCGGCCGTGCTCGACGACGCCACCTTCAACAACGACGCGGTCGCGACCGGCGGGGTGGTGGCGTACACCGCGCCGACCCTGACCTGGACGGGTGACCTCGCCGTCGGCGGCACCGCCGTGATCACCTACTCGGTCGCGGTGCACAACCCCTCCGACGGCGACCGCAGCATGACCAACGCCGTCACCTCCACCACGCCGGGCAGCAACTGCCCGGCCGGGGGCACCGACCCGGGCTGCACCGTCACCGTCACCGTGCTCATCCCGGCGCTCACCATCACCAACCTCGCCGACGTGGCCACCACCACGCCCGGCAGCGTCGTCCGGTTCACTGTCACCCTGACCAACACCGGGCCCACCCCGTACGTCGGCATCCAGGGCACGACCAACCTCGCGAACCGCTTCGACGACTCCCGGCCCAACGGGGACCAGGTCGCCAGCTCCGGCACGTTGACCGTGGTCGGCACCGTCGTCACCTGGACCGGGGACATCCCCATCGGCGGGGAAGTCGTCATCACCGGCACGGTCACGGTCAACAACCCGGACACCGGCAACCGGGTCATGGCCAACACCATCACCAGCAACGCGCCCGGTAGCAACTGCCCGCCCGCCGCGCCCGGTCCCGCCTGCACCGTCAGTGTCGCCGTGCTGCTGCCCGGCCTCGCCATCGACAAGACCGCCGACAACCCCACCGTCACGCCGGGCGGCACCGTCACGTACACCATCACCGCCACCAACACCGGGGAGACGGGGTACGTCGACACGACGATCACCGACTCGCTCGCCGGCCTGCTCGGGGACGCGGTCTACAACGCCGACGCCACCGCCAGTTCCGGGGTGGTCTCCTACACGACGCCGGTGCTGACCTGGCGCGGTGACCTGCCGATCGGCGCCGCCGTGACGATCACCTACACCGTGACGGTCAGCGACAGCCAGGTCGCCGGTCGCACCCTCGTCAACACGATCACCTCCGGCGCGCAGGCCAACAACTGCGGGGTCGGCAGCACCGACCCGAGGTGCAGCGCCCAGGTCGCCATCCTGATCCCGGGGCTGGGCATCACCAAGGCCGCGGACGCCGCCACGGTCACCGCCGGCGGCACGGTCACGTACACGATCACGGTCACCAACACCGGGCAGTCGCCGTACACCGGTGCGACAGTCGCGGACTCGCTCACCGGTGTGCTCGATGACGCCGTCTACAACGCGGACGCCACCGCCAGTTCCGGTGTGGTCTCGTACGCGACGCCGGTGCTGACCTGGACCGGTGACCTTCCCGTCGCGGCGGTCGCGGTGATCACCTATTCGGTCACGGTGAACTTCCCGGACACCGGCGACCAGAGCCTGGTGAACACCGTCAGCTCCAGCACCGTGGGCGCCGACTGTCCGGGATCGCCGGCCTGCACCGCGACGGTCGCGGTCCGGATCCCTGAACTGAGCATCACCAAGACCGCCGACACCGGCACGGTCGTCGCTGGCGGGACCGTGCGGTACTCGGTGCTCGTCACCAACAGCGGGCAGGCTCCCTACAGCGGTGCCACATTCACCGACTCGCTCGTCGACGTCCTCGATGACGCCGTGTACGTCGGCGACGCCGTGACCACCACGGGCGTGCTGTCCTACACCGCCCCGGTGCTCACCTGGACCGGTGACCTGCCGGTCGGTGCCACCGCCGCGATCACCTACAGCGTCACCGTCAACCAACCGGTCTCCGGCGACGGGAGCCTGGTCAACACCGTGGCCTCCACCACCCTCGGTAATACCTGCCCGGCGGGTGGGGGCGGCGCAGCATGCACCGCAACGGTCGTCGTGGCCGCGCAGTCGATCACGTTGGCTGGCCTGCCGGCCGGGTTCACTCTGACCGGCCGGCCTCAGCAGGTGGTCGGTCGGCCCGAGGCGGTCACGATGACCGTCACCACCAACAGCCCCACCGGATACGCCGTGACAGTGCGCGGGCTGGCGCCCGAACTGGTCGGGGCGAATCCCGAGAATCCGTACACGATCCCGATCGAGAACCTGAGGGTACGGGAGAGCGGTACCAGCGTCTTCCGCGAACTCTCCGACGTGACGCCGGTGGTGGTGCACCGCCAGCCCGGGCCGTCGGCGCCGGGCGGGGACGCGATCGGCAACGACTACGAGGTCAGCATTCCCGCGGTCGTAGCCGACGAGTACTCCACGACGTTGGAGTACGTGGCGATTACCGAGTAACAGCCTGAGGAGCATCATGCGAAGGATCCCTGTCCTGGCGACCGCACTGGCCGCCTGGGTGCTGGCCGGGCCGGCGGTCGCCCCGGCGCAGGCGGCGGCCCCAACGCCGAAGCCGTCCGCGTCGGCCTCGCCGCCCGGCCCGCTGCTCAGCATCACGGTGGACGACGGCCGGACCGAGGTCGCCGCCGGCGACGAGCTGACATACCGGCTCACCGTCCGCAATCTCGGCACCACCAAAGTGGCGGACATCAAGGTCTCGCAGAGCCTGCCGACCGGGTTGACCCTCGTCTCCGCCGACCGCGGCGGCAAGTCTCGGGACGGCGCGGTCACCTGGGACACCGACCTCACGGTGGGTCAGGAGTCCACCTTCACCACTGTGGCCCGGGTCGGTGAGACGCCAAAGGATCTTCTGCGACTCGCCACGGTTGCGTGTGCCACCGCCAAGGACGGCAAGAAGCCACTCGTCTGCGCGACCCACTCCGATCTGCTCCCGGCCGGCGCCGTCGCCCCGGCCGCCGAGCGCTCCGGCATGTCCTGGCTCTGGTCGGCAGGTGCGGTGGTGGCGCTGCTCATCGTCGGCCTGGGCGCGATCGTCCTGCTTCGCCACCGCCGACGCCGGGTTGCGCCCGCGCCCGCCCACTCGGCGTCCCGACCGACCGAGAGCACCGACCGAATGGCCGGCGCGGTCAGTCTGGATTGAGCGAGCCGCGAGCCGCGTTGACCGCCGAGAGGCGGTTGCCGAGCCGGCGCTTGTCGTACGGCGCCGATCAGCCGACCGAGTGGGTCACCGTTCCGGTGTAGACGCCTACCACCGTGGACGGAGACAGCTCAAAGATCAAGGTCGGGTTCCAGCTGGCCCTGTTCAGTCCGTCACCGGTGGTCCTGCTGAACGCCCTGGGTTCCGTGGCGAGTGGCACCGCCTCGGCCGCGGTGGGCTGACCCGGTACGAGGACGCCGGTGCCGACGTCCTGCGTAGCTGGTCCGGACCAGTAGTCGATCGTGCTGGCCGGGATCGTCTCTTCCGGCGTCCCGCCACCGGTGGTGAAGTCAGTCGCTGTCACGGTCGCCACCCAGGTCGCCGCGAGCTGTGCGCGATCGTCGACGACGGTGACCGTGCCGAGCTGACCGGAGATGCCCTCGTCGGGCGACCCGTGCCCGAGATCTGCGCTCGCCGGCACGATGATGGAGAGTTCACCGCCGGCGACGACGACGGTGGCCGTGACGTCGCCGGTGCTGTCGGCCCGGGCGGGCGTGGGACAAGCCACCAGGCATGCCGCTCCGATTGCCACGGTCAGTTCAAAGGGCCTGCGCATTGTTGTTCCCGTCATCACGTGCTAATTCGCTGCGTCTCCTTGTACCGAGCCTATCGGCCGTGATCCCTGCGCACTGCCAAAGTGGACATAGTGCAAACCCGCGAATGGTATTACCGCTGGAGCCGGCGCCTCTGCCGAGGACCTGGGCGACTCGGACGGCCGTCGCCGTGCCGGCGGGCAGACCGGGGGGCCGAGGTGTTGCCGGCATCTGCCATGCTCGGCTCGATGACGACCGGCCGCCCGCCCAGAACCCCTTCCCACCGCCGTCCTGGCAGCCGCGCCCTCCGCATCCTCCTCGCGCTCGTCGCGGTGGCGGCCGTCCTGGGCATCGCGGTGCTCGCGGTGCCGATGCTGCGACCGGCCGGCCCGCGCCCGCTCTTCCAGATGCCGGTCTCCTGTGGCGAGACGTGGCAGCTCAGCACCTACCCCGGTCACGACGACTACGACGTGGACTTCTTTCCGATCGAGGGCGAGGCGTGGGGGCGGCCGGTGCTCGCCTCCGCCGCCGGCACGGTCACGGTGGCGGGCATCAACGGGTCGTTGGGCGGCCGTACCCCGGAGAACCCGGACGGCCCACGGGGGCGCGGTGGCGGCTACTGGGTGAAGATCGACCACGGCGGCAAGTGGGAGACGCAGTACCTGCACATGCTCGAACCGCCGCTGGTCGCTGTCGGTCAGAAGGTCGCCCAGGGTGACCAGCTCGGGCGGCTCGGCAGCACCGGCAACTCCGGCGCGCCGCACCTGCACTACGAGCAGCGACGCGGCTGGGACAAGGTCGAGACGTACTTCGACGGCACGGCGTCGGGCATCACCACCGACGAACGTGAACAGATCCTCCGGCGGGTGAGCAACAACTGCTCGGCCGTCTCCTGAGGCCCGCGGTTTGCCCGGCCCGGCTCGGGGCACTGACTGGGGGGACAGTTCAGACGCGGAGAGGAGCCGGCCATGGCCAAGGGTGACGTCGACACGTACCACGAGGACGGGCAGTGGAAGAACAAGCCGGAGGGCCACGAGCGGGCCACCAGCACGCATGACGTGAAGGCCGACGCACAGGCCCAGGGCCGCGAGATGGCGGCCGACCGCGGCGTCGAGCACGTGATCAAGAAGCAGGACGGCACGATCGGGGAGAAGAACACCTACCCCCGCAGCCGCGACCCCCGGGACATCGAGGGCTGACAGCATCCCGCGGACTGACCTCCTCGGCCGCGCCGACGAGGTCAGTCCGCGTCAGCTCACGCGGTGACCAGGCGTGAACTGTGTCCGTCGTCGTCGAGCGAGATACCAGCCGACCAGCACGAGCAGCACCAGCAGCGCCGCGACGCCGATCGCGTAGGCGAGCCAGATCGGTCTCGGGGACTGGGCGAGTTCCATCGGTGCCGCAACGGGCAGGGTGATACGTCCCTCCGCCTTCCGTTCCACCAGCCCGCTGGCGAGAAACACCTGCACGTCCCAGACGCCTGCGGGCAGCGACTGATCGACCGCGATGCGGACCTTGCCGCTCTGGCCCGGCAGGATCGTCACGCCGTTGGTGACCTTGAACGGCCCGGCCTGGACCGCTCCCTTGCTCAACGTGAGACGTCCGGTCATGTCCAGCGCCCGTTCGCCGGTGTTGGTGACGATCGCGGTGACCACGGGGAACTCACCCATTCCTCGCTCGGCTGCCAGATCGCCGATCCGGAAGTCCGTCAGCGGCTCGCCGCCCGGACCGACGTCGAGGTAGACGCGGATACCCACTCGGTGTACCTGCACCACGTTGCCGTTCTGCTTCGACCCGCTGGTCACCTGCGCCCAGATGGCGGCGTACCGCTCGCCCTTGGACGCTGTCTTCGGAACGGCGATGTCCACCGCCACCGAGTCACGTTCGCCCGGGGCGAGCTCGACGGCGGCCGTCTTCAGTTTGATCCAGCCGCTGAGTTCGTTGCCGGTGCGGTCATCGGGCACCGTGAAGGCGGTGTTCACGACCGAGGCCGCGCCGGCGTAGAGCTCGATCTTCTGCGTCGCCGGAGAATCGTTGCGCACCTCGACCCGGCGGCTGATCGTCGCGCCTGGCTTGAGGTGGTCGATGATGTAGACCCGGGCGCGGGGATCTTCGGCCCGGGCGGCGGGGATGTCCAGCAATCGAAGATTGATCGCGGCGGGATCGTCCCCAGGTTCGTACCGCTGCTCCCGCGCGGCAACGGCTGGGGCCGCCGACGCCCCGACCGCTACGAGAGCGACCGAGGCCAGCAGCACCAGCCGGCCGAGCGGCTCAGACCACCGAATGTGTCACCGTCCCGGTGTAGACGCCCTCGACGGTTCCATCCGGAACGTTCACCTGCAGCGTGGGGTTCCAGCTCGCGAAGTTGTTGCCGGTGCCGCCCGTTTTGCTGAACGCCGTCCGGGGAACATTGATGATCACCGCCTGAGCTGCGGTCGGCTGCCCCGGCGTGAAGGTGCCGCCGCCGGCCGTCCCGGTCGCGTTACCCGACCAGTACAGGACGTTGATGGCCGGGATTGTCTCCCCGGAGGTGCCGCCGCCGGTGACGAAGTCGGTCGAGACGACGGTGGCGGTCCAGTTCGGGGTGAGCGATCCCCGTTGGTCCAGCACGGTGACCGGGCCCAGTTGGCCGGAGACGGTCGTGCCCTCCACGCCGTTTCCGATGTTCGCTGTCGCGGGCACCGTGATCGAGAGGCCACCGGCGGCGTTGACGGTGAGGCTCACGATCGTGTCGCCCGTCGTGTCCGCGGCGGCTGGCCCGGCGAGGGCGGCGGCAGCGGCGAAACCGGCTAGGCCGGCGGCGAGAAGTTTCCTGCGCATCGAGTCTCCTTCGTCCTGACATCCCCGTGGGATTGCACTGATGAGACTATCTGCGCAAACAACCGTATATCGGACTAAAGGGGTGTTTTCTCACCTGCGGGTAGCGCGCGGCTGCCTGGTCAGGCGGGGATCACGTACGGGAACCGTTCGGCGCGGGCCGATTTGGTCACCTCCGGGGTGAGCCCGGAGGTCGTGCCGGTGTTCAACACGAGGGAGAACATCACCTCTGGCGCGTTGTCGGCCAGGGTGCGCCCGTTGCGGACCGCGAAACCGAAGTTCGCTGCCGTGCCGACCTGGTAGGACAGCAGGTCGGGGTAGAGCTGCCGTGCGACGCTCCAGCCGTACGCCTGCGGGTCCGGTGCGGTGCCGTTCGCCTTGACCACCCCGGCGACCGCGTTCGCGATCTCCTCGCCGCCTTCGGTGAGGTCGTTGCCGGGGTGCCGGAAGTTGGCGGGGTCGGAGAAGTCGGTGTCGTGTGGCCAGAAGATCGGCCACATCATCGGGTGGCCGGCGCGGTTGATCTGGCGCCAACCGCCGGCGTCGGTGGCCAGCATGGTGCGACACCACACGCCGATCTCAGTGCCGTCGCGCAGCAGTGGCTCGTCATGGGAGACCTCAAGGACGATCGACTCGACTGTGGTGCCGGCGAAGCTGTTCTTGGCCTGGTCGACCCGCCACGCCGAGCGGTCCGCCCGCGAACCGTTCTTGACGGCGCCGTTGATGGTGGCGAGTTCGTCGAGGTCGACGTAGAAGGGGTCGGTGATCCGGCCGGCCCAGATCCGGACGTTGCCGCCGGTCGTCACCTCGCCGGTGCGCCCCTCGGCGACGGGGGTGCCCATCGCGGCGTCGTCGCGGGCGTCCGCTCCGCTGAGCTCGTACACCTGGAGGGCCTGCCGGGCGTCGCCGTCCGGCTCGCCGAAGGCGAACCGGTAGGTGAGGTCCTCCACCTCGGACCGGTTGATGTGAATCTTGATCTCGTAGCGCGCCTCGGCGTGGAAGCCGCGCTTGATGTCGGCCTTGGTCACCGAGCTGTTGACGTCCATGACGAACACGGTGGCGCGGTCACCGTTGAAGACGTACAGGTCGTCGATGTACAACTGGCCGCCCTGGGCGGCCAGGGGGGTATCGAGGTGGTGCGACATGAGCTCACTCCCGGAACTGCCGGATTATGGACTAGTCCGAACATAGTGGGCGTAAGTCACGCCCTCCGCTCATCGAGTCAATCCGGCTCGAGGAGGTGAGCGCCGGCCCGCACGGCGGTAGGCCGCCCGAGTTTCCCTCGGCCGGCCCACGCCTTCGCACTCGGCCGGTCAGACGCGGGACCACTTCTGGTTGGCGGCGCCCAGGCAGTCCCACAGGTGCAGCTTGCCGCCGTTGTTGGGGTTGGCGTCGCGTACGTCCACGCACCTGTTGGCATTGAGGTTGACCAGGTCGCCAGCGGCGTTGAGGGTGAAACGCTGCGCGGTGTTGCCGTTGCAGCTGACCAGGTTGACCTCGGTGCCGTTCGCGGTGCCGGCCCAGGCGGGGTCCATGCACTTGCCCATCGCGCGGACCGTCCCGTCGGAGGCGAAGGTCCAGGCCTGGGCGGCGGTGGTGTTGCAGTCCCAGATCTGCAACTTGGCGCCCTCGACCGGGTTGGCGCTGGGGATGTCGATGCAGCGCCCGCTCTGCGCACCCCTGATCCGGCTGGTGCCGGGCGCCGGGTCGCCGCCACCGGGGGTGTAGCTGGAGACCCGGACGTAGTCGACGAGCATCTGCTGCGGGAACTGCGTGGAGCCGTCCGGGTAGCCGGGCCAGTTACCGCCCACCGCCACGTTGAGGATCATGAAGAAGGGGTGGTCGAACACCCAGCGGCTGCCGCCGAGTCGCGCGGGATCGACCCGGTGGTACTGGACCCCGTCCAGGTACCAGGTGATCACGTTCGGTTCCCAGTCCACCCGGTAGGTGTGGAAGCCGTCGGCCAGCGGGGCCCCGATGGTGCGGCTGCCGGTGATGCCGCCACCGCCGGAGTAGCCGGGCCCGTGCACGGTGCCGTACACGGTGTTGGGCTCCCGGCCGATGTTCTCCATGATGTCGATCTCGCCGGCGTCGGGCCACCCGCCGCCGGTGCCGAGCATCCAGAACGCCGGCCAGATGCCCTGGCCGCGCGGAATCTTGATCCGGGCCTCGAACCGGCCGTAGGTCTGGGTGAAGGTGGCCGCCGAGAGCAGCCGCGCCGACGTGTACTCGCAGCGCCCGTAGTGGCACTGGTAGTTGGCGGGATTGTCCCGGCGGGCCGTGATGACCAGGTTGCCCTGGCCGTCGTGCACGGCGTTGCTGGTGCTGTTGGTGTAGTACTGCCGCTCGTTGTTGCCCCAACCGCTGCCGCCGATGTCGAAGCGCCACTTGTTCTGGTCGACGGGTGTGCCGGCCGGCGAGTTGAACTCGTCCTGCCAGCTGATCGGGCCGATGGCGGCCTCGGCGCGGTCGGGGTGCGCCGGGACGAGCGCACCGACTGTCGCGACCACGGCGGCCGCCAGGAGTACGAGGGGACGAGAGCGGAGGGTTGTGAACACGGGAGGCTCCTCGGCGGGGGAGTGGCGGAGGCTGCACGACGAGAGGACGGAGAGCGCTCTCCAGAGAGAAGCATGTCGATATGAGGGCTTTCTGTCAAGAGTGTTTCCAGTAGCTCGCAGCGTGGCCGGCTGTTACTCGACGGCTGTCGAATCGACACTTCCTATTGCCGTGGGACGTCCACCCGGGACAGGATGACGAGGCGTGCCGGAAACCTCCTCGTAACCCGCACGCTGCTGGTCTCTGTCACAAGGAAGTGGGAGTCAGTCATGAGCGACGCGTCGACGGCGCTGGGTGTGCGCCTCTACCCGGACCTGGTCGAGCGGGGTGGTCTGGCCCCCGCGCTCGTCGAAACCGGCACCCGACACGGGCTCGACCTGGGCCGGGTCACCGCCCCGGAGCAGGGGCGCGGCCGGTTCACCTGCGCCGAGCTGCACTCCGACCAGGGCGTGGTCTGCGTGACGCTGGGCTCGCAGGCCCGCTACTTCATGATCGACCTGCGGGTCTCGGGCGAGGTGCTGGCCCGTGGCGACGTGATGGACCTGCTGCAGGTCGCCAGGGTGGCCGCGGCCTGGCGGGCCGGGCTGACGGTCGCCGAGCTCACCGCCCAGTTCCCGTTCATGGAGGAGATCACGCACCGCCCGGCGCCCGTGGTCCAGGTCAGCTAGCGTCAGCAGCGCAGCCGGGGTGGCAGCGGCGTTTCGGCGCCGACACCGCGGTTGAGGTAGGTCGACTGGACGAAGGCGACGAAGCGTTCCGCGTCGGTCGCGGTGGATGCCAGTCCGAACGAGACACGGACCGCGCCGCCGGTCGGCAGGCGCAGCGCGGCGAGGTAGTCATCGATCGTGTCGACCCGCGCCAACAACCGCCGCCGCACCGACTCCCGGCTGATCCCGAACGCGCGCTCGCCCGCGCCCGGATTGCAGAAACAACCGGTACGCAGGGAAAACCCGGCTTCCGCCGACTCCCGCGCGACGAGCCGCTCGTCGACCAGGGTGCCGTCCGGGTCGCGGAGGTTGAACGTCACGGTGCCGCCGCGGCCCGCGCCCGTCGTCGGCCCGTACACCTGGACCAGGGGTTGGCCGCTGGCGTGCCGCAGCGTGGTCAGCCGCTCCAGCAGCCACTCGGTGAGCAGGCCGACCCGGGAGTGCACGAGGTCCACGCCGATCGAGCCCAGCCATCGCAGGCCGAACTCCACGTCCGGGATGCTCAGGAAGTTGAGGGTGCCGTCCTCGAACGCCGACTCGTCGTCCATCGACCGGTGCCAGTCGCCCTGCACGCTGACCGCGCGGATCGTGCCGCCGGCGAACCACGGCCGGCGCAGCCGGGCCAGCGCGTCGCGGCGGGCCAGCAACGCACCGACCCCGGTCGGGTAGCCGAAGAGCTTGTACCAGCTCAGACACACGAACTCCGGCCGGACGACGCTGAGGTCCAGCCGATTCGTCGGCGCGAAGGCGGCTGCGTCGAGCAACACGTCGTACCCGTGCTGGTGGGCCAACTCCACCCAGCCCAGCGGGTGCTGCACACCGGAGAAGTTGCTCTGCGCCGGATAGGCGAACAGCCCTCGCCGACCCCGACGCCACCGCCGGCCCAGCCCACCACGGCCGGAATCGAGCACGGTGACCAGGTCCGAATCGGCGACCCGCAACTCCGGCCCACTCAGCGGTACGTAGCGCACGGGCGCGCCGGCCGTGCGAGCGTACTCGCGGATGCCGTTCACCGAGTTGTGATTGTCCCAGGTCAGCACGAGCGGAGCGGCGTGGCCGAAGTCGTACGCCTCGCCCACCAGCCGACACGCGCCTGTCGCGTTCGGGGTGAAGACGACCGTGTACTCGGACGGGTCCGCGCGGAAGAAGTCGAGCACGGCGCGTCGTGCCGACTCCACCAGGGACCCGGCCGCCGTGCTCGTGGGACTCTCCGAGTGCGGGTTGCCGTACAGGCCGGCGAGCAGCCGATCGTGGTGTTCGCGTACCTGGGCGTGTGCGGCGACCCCGGCCCCGGCGTAGTCGAGGTACACCTGCCCGGCGGTGTCCAGGTGCCGGTATTCGGTGGCGCGCAGTTCGTCGAGCCGGCCGGTGGCGGCGTAACCCGACAGCGCGGTGGGGGAGGCGTGCGGGATCGGCTCAGGAGGCACGACGGGAGTCCCGTCGGGCCAGCACCGCCCAGGCGGCGCCGAGGAAGAGCACCGTGAAACCGCCGAGCACCAGCCAGTTCACCCACACCGGCCGGGAGAAGCTGTCGCCGTAGGTGGCCAGCAGCGGCGGGCCGAGCGGTGAGCCACCGTCGCGCCAGAGTCGTTCCACCCCGGCGGTGTGCCCCAGGCCCTCGAACGCCCAGCGGTTCGACATCGCGAAGCTGAGCCACTGACCGCCGACCGCCATGGCCGGCACCGGCAGGATCGCGCCGACGAAGAGCACCTGTGGAAAGCAGAGCATCGGCAGCAGGAGCGTCGCCTGGGCCGCGTCGGAGACCGCCGCGGAGCACAGCAGGCCGAGGGTGAGCGCCGCCGCCGAGGAGAGCAGCAGGGTCACGTACAGGGCCGCGAAGGCGGTGCCGTCGACCGGCGGCAGCCGGTCGATCCCCCGCAACACCCCGAGCAGGGCCAGGTCCACCAGGGCCAGCAGCGGCAGCAGCACCGCGACCTTCCCCATCAGGTACGGCAGCAGCCGGACCCCGGCCAGCCGCTCCCGGCGCAGGATCGGTAGCTCGGTGCAGATCTGGAGCAACCCGTAGGTCAGCCCGAAGAAGAAGCCGCCGAACGCGATCCAGAACAGGATCATCACGGTCACGGTCGGGCTCGGCCGGGTCGGCTCGAACGCCCCGGGCCGGAACAGCAGTGCGAACATGCCGAGCACCAGCAACGGCGAGCCGAGCAGGATCGCCAGGGTCAGCCGGTTGCGGACGACGATCTCCGCGTTGCGGGCGGTGAGCACGGCCCACTGGCGCAGCCGGCCGACCCGCCGAGGTGGTGGCGTCGCGTGGTCACCGCCGCCGATCGCGGGGGCCGGCGGGCCGACCTCGCGGTACGCGGCGAAGCGGTCGGGCCACTCGGCCGGGTGCGCCGCCTCGTCGAGCCGCGGGTGCACCTCGACGAGGGACCGCAAATCGAAGAACTCCCGGGCGGCGGCGGGCGTGCCGGCGAACGCCAGACGGCCGTGTCGGGTCAGCACGACGACCTGGTCGCAGTGGTCCACGTCGGTGATCTGGTGGGTGGTGAGCACGACTGTGGTCCCCGTGTCGGCAAGCGTGCGCAGGACCCGGAGCGTCTCCACGGCGATCGCCGGGTCCAATCCGGAGGTGGGCTCGTCGAGGAAGAACACGCCGGGCCGGGCGAGGAGCTCGACGGCGATGCTGGCGCGTTTGCGCTCGCCACCGCTGAGCAGGCCCACCGGCACGGCGGCCCGTTCGGTGAGGCGCAGTTCGGCGAGCACCTGCGCGACTCGGCGGGTCGCCTCGGCCGGCGCGGTGCCGGGTGCCAGGCGCAGCCGGGCGGCGTGGCGCAGGGTGCGGGCCAGGGGCAACTCCCGGTGGATGATGTCGTCCTGCGGGACGAAACCGATCGCGCCCGCCGTGGCCGTGCCGTCGAACGTCACGGTGCCCGCCGTCGGCCGTCGTACCCCGGCCAGCAACTCCAACAGGGTGGTCTTGCCGGCGCCGCTGGCGCCGATGATCGCGACCAGTTGGCCCGGTGCGATGGCCAGCGAGATGTCGTCCAGGATCTGTCGACCACCTCGGACACGCTGGCCCAGGCCACTGGCGGCGATGCCGACGCCGGTACGCGGCGGAGAGCTGGTCTGCTCGGTCGTCATGTCGGGTGCCCGATCCGGTCGGTGGTGGTCCGCCTGAACATCGTGCCCCGCCGATGCTACTGAGCGGGCGCGCGGTGCGCCCGAAGTGGACGGTCGAGGACCGTCGTCCGTTCAGCCGGTGGTGGTCCGCGCCTGCGCCGGCACCTGGAGAAGATCAAGGCAGTTGCGCCACAGCATGTCCAGCTGGGTCGGATCGTTGAGCAACTTCGCGAGCAGGACCCGCCCCTCGATCTGCGCGACGATCGATCGGGCGGCTTCCCGGCTGTCGACCGCGGCGCCGGCCAGGCCGCGGTCCTTCGCCTCGATGACGACCTGCTCGATGAGGCTGATCTGTTCCTCGAAGATCTCCTGGAGCCGACCGCGGATCTCCTCGGCCTGGTTGCTGAGTTCGAGGGCGAGGTTGCCAAACAGGCAACCGGCAACCACGCCGGCCTTCTGCTGACCGACGCTCTGGACTTCCTCGGCGGCCTCGAACAGGTCCCGAAGCCGCTGTAGCGGGTCGCGCTCGCCGCCGAGCAACTGCTCCCACTGGCGGCGCTGGGTGACCCAGTGCTCGTCGATGACGGTGCGGGCGAGCGCCTGCTTGGACTCGAAGAAGTAGTAGAAGCTGCCCTTCGGCACGCCCGCCGTCGCGCAGATCTCGGCCACCCCGAGCGCCGTGTAGCCGCGCTGCTCGATCAGCGCGGCGGCCGCGTCGAGGATCTTGTTCCGCGCGTCACTGGTCCGTCCCATGCTTTGACGATACACGACCGGTCGGCTAGCTTTTAGTCGACCAGTCGTCTAGTGAAGGTGATTTCCTCATGAGCAGCAGTCAGGGACAGCAGGTAGTCGTGATCACCGGTGCCTCCCAGGGCATCGGCGCCGACCTCGTGGACGCCTACCGCAAGCTCGGGTATGGCGTCGTGGCGACGTCACGCTCGATCGGCGCGTCTGACGACCCGGAGGTCGTCACGGTTCGGGGTGACATCGCCGAGGCCGACACCGCAGAGCGGGTGGTACGCGCTGCTCTGGACCGGTTCGGGCGAATCGACACCCTGGTGAACAACGCCGGCGTCTTCGTCGCGAAGCCGTTCACCGACTACACCGACGAGGAGTTCGACCTGGTCACCCGGGTCAACCTCGCCGGGTTCTTCCACCTGACCCGACGCGTCCTGCCGCACCTGCTGGCCGGGGGATCGGGGCACATCGTCAGCATCACGACCAGCTTCGTCGACCAGCCCAGTTCGCACGTTCCGTCGGCGCTCGCGTCCCTGACCAAGGGCGGCCTCAGCTCGGCCACCAAGTCCCTGGCCATCGAGTACGCGGCTCGCGGCGTACGGGTCAACGCCGTCGCGCCCGGCATCATCAAGACCCCGATGCACCCGGTGGAGACGCACCAGACGCTCGCGGGCCTGCACCCGGTCGGCCGGATGGGCGAGACCAGCGACGTGGTCGACGCCGTTCTCTACCTGGAGTCCGCTCCTTTCGTCACCGGGGAGATCCTGCACGTCGACGGCGGCCAGAACGCCGGTCACTGACGCCACCCACACCTTAGAAGGGAGCACACGATGCCGATCGTGACCATCCAGATCACCCGCGAGGGCAGCACCGCGGGCGCGTCCGCCGCGACCGCCGAGGAGAAGGCCGCCCTCATCAGGGGCGTGAGCGAGTTGCTGCGCGACGTCCTGAACAAGCCGCTGACGTCGACCTTCGTGGTGATCGACGAGGTCGACACCGAGAACTGGGGTCGCGGCGGCCTCCCGGTCGAACAGTTCCGCCAGCAGCAGGCGACCGGGTAGGCCGAGGGCGCCCGCCGACGTGACGGGCAGGATCCGTACCGGTGGTGAGGGATCCTGCCCCGGCGGCATCAGCGGGCGGCGGTCGCCGTCCCGGTGGGGTCGCCGGAACTCGGCGGAGCCGCCGATGCCTCGGCGAAGAACTGTCGCAGGGCGTCGGCGACCAGGGTGGGTGCCGTCATGGTCACGAAGTGCGACTGACCCGTCCAGACGAGGTGGCGCGCCGGCCGGATCGCCGTCGCCAGGGCGTTCATCATGGTGGGCATGGGCTCCCACGTGTCGGCGCCGGCCAACAGCAGGGTCGGCACGGTGATCGAGGACCAGCGGGCGATGTCCGTGCTGTCCCCGGCGAGGGCCTCGAGATCGTGCAGCCAGCCGATCGCGGCGCGCCGCGCCTCGACCGGGTCGGGGGTCCGGTCGCCCGCCCCGGCGGCGAGCGCGGCGACGATCTCCGCCGGCACCCGTGTCACCTCGTGCAACGCCGCCGCCATCGCGGGGGCGTCGTCGCGTTCGAAGGCGGCACGGTATCGGTCCAGCAGGGGTGCGATCTCCGGCCCGGCCGCGAAGAGCGGAGGCTCGAAGACGGCCAGCGAGCGGATGTCGCGCGGATCGGCCGAGGCGGTGTGCAACGCCAGGGTCGCTCCGTAGGAGGCTCCGACGACGTGGACCCTCCGGCCGGTCCGCTGGCGGGCCGCCTCGATGACGGCGAGCAGGTCGGCGGTCTCGACCGCGAACGACTTGGTGCCGGGCGGGACGTCACTGGGCCCGTATCCGCGGCGGGCCGGCATCCACACCTCGTGGTCGGGGGCGAGCTGGTCGGCGACGGCGGCCCAGGAGTGCAACCCGCCACCCGAGCCGTGCACGAGGACGACGGGGTCGCCGGCACCCAGGCGCCGGAGCGCCAGGCGCGTCCCGTCGGAGGACTCGACGTGCTGATCGTGGCTGTTCACTGTCGCTCCCGCGGGTTGGTCGGCCAGTTGCTCAGAGTGGTGTGGACCGCGTCGAGGATCGAGTGCCACGACGCGTCGACACCACGGGGATGCCCGAAACCGTCGACGTTTTCGAGGCTCGCGAAGCCGTGCAGGGTGCTGCGGACGAATCGCATCGCGTCGGTCAGCGCCGGCTCGTCGAGCCCGTAGCCACGCAGCATCGCGTAGCTCAGCTCGATCAGGCGCAGGTGCCCGGCCGACCTCGTGCCCACCTCGGGCGGTAACGGGAGCTGCGTCGCCGCGTACTGCCCCGGGTGCGCCAGGGCGAACGCGCGCCAGGCGTCGGCGAACGCGACGAGAGCCTGGTGGCCCGCCCGCCCGGCCACGGCGAGCGCGAGCTGGTCGGCGAACGCGGCCGCCGCCCGGACCGCGACGTGCTCGATCAACGCGTCGCGACTGCGGACGTGCACGTACAACGCGGCGTCCGAGACGCCGAAGTGTCGGGCGACGGCCGCGACGGTCAGCCGGGACAGGCCGACCGCGTCCGCCAGCTCGGCGGCGGCGGCGGAGACGCGCGCGCTGGTCAGACCCTGCCGTGGCATACCGAACCTTTGCCTCGCTAGGAACGAACTTAGGAGACCTAAGATAGCACCGCCGCATGAACGGCCCCGCCTGGGGAAGACCGGCTCCTTCACCGCCGAACAGGAGACCCGGGATGCGAGCCGTCGTCTACGCCGACGTCCGGACCGTCGCGGTGCGGGAGGTGCCCGACGCGACGCTGGAGGCGGAGACCGACGCGCTGGTGCGGATCACCTCCACCGCGCTGTGCGGCACCGACCTGCACATGTACGACGGACGGACCGGCGCCGACCCCGGGCTGGTGCTCGGCCACGAACCGCTGGGCGTGGTGCAGGAGGTGGGTCGGGCGGTGCAGACCGTCCGGCCGGGCACCCGGGTGGTGATCCCCACGCACCTCTTCTGCGGGACGTGTGTGATGTGTGCCCGAGGGCTCTCGGCGGCCTGTCTGCGGGCGCGGGCCCAGGGGCCGGGCGCGGCGTACGGCTACGCCGGGATGGGGACCTACCGCGGCGCCCAGGCCGACCTGCTGCGCGTGCCGTGGGCCGACGCCAACTGCGTACCGGTGCCCGGCGAGCCGGGGGACGGGCACGAGGACGACTTCGTGCTGCTGGCCGACGCGTTCGTCACGGGGTGGCACGCCGCCACCCTCGCCGGGGTCGAGCCCGGTGACACGGTGGCCGTCTTCGGTGCCGGCACCATCGGCCTGCTCGGTGCCTACTCGGCGCTGCTCCGCGGTGCCCGGGTCGTCTAATGCGTCGACGGTGTCGAGGCTCGGTTGGAGAAGGCCGGTGAGATCGGTGCCGTGCCGATCGACTTCCGTCGCGGGGATCCGGTCGAGCAGATCCGCGCCGACCGGGCCCGGGTCGGGCTGCCGCTCGGCGAGGAGAAGCTGGGCGGAGTCGACAAGGTGATCGACGCGGTCGGGTTCCAGGCCCGCGACCGGGAGCGGCCCGACCGGGAACGCCCGGACCAGGTCATCGCCGACGCCGCCCGGCTGGTCAATCCGGCCGGCGCGATCGCGGTCGCGGGCGTCTACCCGGAGCAGGACCTGCGTCCCGGACCTGGCGCGGACGCTCGCGAGGATCTCGTGGCACCGTGGGGGACGTTGTTCAGCAAGGGCGTCGCCGTCCGGTTCGGCCGCACCCACGACCGCCGCTACACCGTGCTGCTGCGTGACCTGGTCGTCGCCGGTCGCGCCCGGCCCAGCGTCGTCGTGACGCACCACGGCACCCTGGCCGACGCGCCGGAGTTGTACCGCAGCTTCGACCGCCGGGAGCACGGGGTGATCAAGGCGGTGCTGCACCCGAGCTGACGGGCCCGATCCGCCCTTAAGGGACGTTAAGCCGCGGATCTCTCTCCTGGTGGCGGGCGTGACGAGGTGATCATCGTCGATCCGGCCCGCAGATGGAGGCGTGGCTCACACCGTCGACCGAGGGCCGCTCCGGTGTCCCGCAGGCGGTGCCCGCGTCGCGGTCCCATCAAGATCACTCGATGACGCCGATCGTGCGGTCGGGCGCCACTCGGCGGGCCCGTCGCGGATCGTGCCTGGTGGCGGGGCCTGCCGACGGCTCCGGTGCCGATCATCGCGGCGCCGGCCATTTGACAACGTTGCCACAAGCAGGCGAAGGTGCCGGGAGGGGCTGCGGGTGCGGCTGTGACAGGCGAAGACTGGGTAACGTCGATATTGCCGGATTGTTACATTTTCAACAGTCCCTCGCCTTGCGGATGGCCCTCCGGCCGCAATACGTTGCCGTCAACAACAAAACCAAGTGAAGGTTCAACCTTCCGGAGGCAACCGATGACGTTGGCGAGGTGGTACGAGCGATGAGCAGCGTGCCGATCCTCCTTGAGATGCGCTCCATCACCAAGGAGTTCCCCGGAGTCAAGGCCCTCTCCGACGTCAACCTGGTGGTTCGCGCCGGCGAGATCCATGCCATCTGCGGCGAGAACGGTGCGGGCAAGTCCACGCTGATGAAGGTCCTCAGCGGGGTCTATCCGCACGGCAGCTATGACGGCCAGATCGTCTACCAGGGGTCGGAGAGCAAGTTCTCCGACATCCGGGCCAGCGAGAACGCCGGAATTGTGATCATCCACCAGGAGCTGGCGCTCATCCCGGGCATGTCGATCGCCGAGAACATCTTCCTCGGCAACGAGCCGCGCAAGCGGGGCGCGATCGACTGGAAGGCCGCGAACCGGATGGCACTGGACCTGATGGCCCGGGTCGGCCTCCAGGAGGACCCGGACACCCTGATCAAGGACATCGGGGTCGGCAAGCAGCAGCTCGTGGAGATCGCCAAGGCGTTCGCCAAGGACGTGAAGCTGCTCATCCTGGACGAGCCGACGGCCGCCCTGAACGAGGCGGACTCGCGGCACCTGCTGGACCTGCTGCGCGGGTTCCGCTCCCGGGGCATCACCTCGATCATGATCTCGCACAAGCTGAACGAGATCGAGGCGATCGCCGACCAGATCACCATCCTGCGCGACGGCCGGACCGTGGAGACCCTCGACGTCAAGGCGGACGGGGTCGACGAGGACCGGATCGTGCGGGGGATGGTCGGCCGTGAGCTGAGCAGTCGGTTCCCGGACCACACCCCGAAGATCGGCGACGTCTTCTTCGAGGTCCGCAACTGGAACGTCCGGCACCCGATCTCCGCCGACCGGCAGGTCTGCAAGAACGAGAGCTTCGTGGTGCGCCGCGGCGAGATCGTCGGCTTCGCTGGTCTCATGGGCGCGGGCCGCACGGAACTCGCGATGAGCATCTTCGGCCGCTCCTACGGGGTGTTCGAGTCGGGCACGATCATCAAGGACGGCAAGGAGATCGTCCTGAAGTCGGTCGCGGACGCGATCGACAACGGGCTCGCGTACGTCAGCGAGGACCGCAAGGCGATCGGCCTCAACCTGCTCGACGACATCAAGACGTCGACGGTGGCCGCCAAGCTGTCCAAGATCTCGCACCACGGCGTCCTGGACGAGGTCGAGGAGTACCAGGCGGCCGAGGCGTACCGCAAGGAGTTGCGGACCAAGGCCCCGACGGTCGACGAGAGCGTCTCCAAGCTCTCCGGCGGCAACCAGCAGAAGGTCGTCCTGGCCAAGTGGATGTTCACCGACCCGGACCTGCTGATCCTCGACGAGCCGACGCGCGGCATCGACGTGGGCGCCAAGTACGAGATCTACGGCATCATCCAGCGGCTCGCCGACCAGGGGAAGGGCGTCATCGTCATCTCCTCGGAGCTGCCTGAGCTGATCGGGCTCTGCGACCGCATCTACACCGTGTTCGAAGGCGCCATTACGGGCGAGATCGCTCGGGCGGACGCCACCCCGGAAAACCTCATGAAGCAGATGACCTCGACGAAGAAGTTGGCCTCCCGATGAGCCGTATCAAGGACCTTCAGAAGAATCTGTTTGGAGGTACGACCTCCAACGCGCGCCAGTTCGGGATGATCTTCACCCTGGTGGCGATCGTCCTGATCTTCCAGATCTGGACCAACGGGCTGACGCTGCGCTCGGACAACCTGATCGCGCTGTTCCAGCAGAACTCGTACATCCTGATCCTGGCCATCGGCATGCTCATGGTGATCGTCGCCGGGCACATCGACCTGTCGGTCGGCTCGGTCGCGGCCTTCACCGGCATCCTGGTCGCCAAGTCGATGACCGAGTGGGACCTGCCGTGGCCCGCCGCCATCGTGTTCGGTCTCGCCATCGGCGCGGTGATCGGCGCCTGGCAGGGGTTCTGGGTGGCCTACATCGGGGTGCCGGCGTTCATCGTCACCCTGGCCGGCATGCTGCTCTTCCGCGGCGGCAACCAGTTCATCGGCAACGCGCAGAGCATTCCGGTGCCGGAGGGCTTCCGGGACATCGGCTCCGGGTTCCTGCCCGAGTTCGGCCCGAACACCGGCTACAACAACGCGACGTTGTTGCTCGGCCTGGCCGCCGCGGTGGCCGTGGTGTGGCGCGAGCTGCAGGCCCGGAAGACCCGTCGGGCCATGGACGCCGACCCGGCGCCCATGTGGATCTCGGTCCTGCGAATGGCCGTCATGGTCGGCGTGATCGCCTTCGCGGCGCTGCGCTTCGCCAGCGGTCGGGTGGGCACCAGCTTCCCGATCTCCGGCATCATCCTGCTGGTGCTGGTGATCGCCTACTCCTTCTACACCCGCAACACGGCCGGCGGCCGGCACATCTACGCGGTGGGCGGCAACTCCCGGGCGGCCGAACTGTCCGGCGTGAAGCTCAAGCGGGTCAACTTCTTCGTCATGATGAACATGTCCGTCCTGGCCGCGCTGGCCGGCATGATCTTCGTGGCCCGTTCGGCGGCCTCCGGCCCGCAGGACGGCAACGGCTGGGAGTTGGACGCCATCGCCGCGGTCTTCATTGGTGGCGCTGCCGTCGCCGGCGGTATCGGCACCATCAGCGGGTCGATCGTCGGTGGTCTCGTCATGGCCGTGCTCAACAACGGCCTCCAGCTCGAAGGTGTGGGCACCGACAAGGTCCAGATCATCAAGGGCCTGGTCCTGCTGCTGGCCGTCGCGGTCGACGTCTACAACAAGAGCCAGGGGCGCTTCTCCATCATCGGGAGCCTGATGCGGCCGTTCCGCCGCGACGACTCCGCCTCACCGCCGGACGCGGAGCGCGAGCCCGCCAAGGCAGCGGTGTCCGGCTGACGGCCACCGACCCCTCACCACCCTGTTACACATCCAGAAAGGCAAGTCCTCACCATGCGTAAATTCTTCGGCACGTCGGTGGTCGCCATCAGCGCCGCCGCCATGCTGGCCCTCGCTGGCTGCGGCTCCGGCCGCGACGGCGACTCCGGCAGCTCCGGTGGCGAGGCCAAGGGCTTCGCGGCGAACTCCCTGATCGGTGTCGCCCTGCCGGCCAAGACCTCCGAGAACTGGGTTCTCGCCGGTGACCTGTTCACCAACGGTCTCAAGGAGGCCGGCTTCCAGGGTGACGTGCAGTACGCCGGCGCGTCGACCACGGTCGCCGACCAGCAGGCCCAGATCACCGCCATGGTGACCAAGGGCGCCAAGGTCATCGTCATCGGCGCGACCGACGCCGCGCAGCTGTCGACCCAGGTCGCCGCGGCGCACCAGGCCGGCGTGAAGGTCATCGCGTACGACCGCCTGATCAAGAACACCCCGGACCTCGACTACTACGTCGCGTTCGACAACTTCAAGGTCGGCCAGCTCCAGGGCCAGGCCCTGCTGGACGGCATGAAGGCCAAGAAGCCGAACGGCCCGTACAACATCGAGCTCTTCTCCGGCTCGCCGGACGACAACAACGCCGGTGTCTTCTTCGACGGCGCGATGAGCGTGCTCAAGCCGGAGATCGACAAGGGCAACGTCGTCGTCGCCTCGGGTCAGAAGGACGTCAAGCAGACCGCCATCCAGGGCTGGAAGGCCGAGGGTGCGCAGGCCCGCATGGACCAGCTGCTGACCTCGACCTACGGCACCAAGCCGCTCGACGGCGTCCTCTCCCCGAACGACACGCTGGCCCGCGCCATCCTGACCTCGGTCAAGGGCGCTGGCAAGCCGACCCCGATCGTCACCGGCCAGGACTCCGAGGTCGAGTCGGTCAAGTCGATCGTCAAGGGCGAGCAGTACATGACGATCAACAAGGACACCCGCAACCTGGTGAAGGAGACCATCAACATGGTCAAGGCTCTCCAGGCCGGTAACGCCCCGCAGGTGAACGACACCAAGTCCTACAACAACGGCAGCAAGGTCGTCGACACGTACCTGCTCCCGCCGGTCGCCGTCACCAAGGCGAACGCGGCTGAGGCGTACGCCAACGACCCGAAGCTCGCGCCGCTCACCAAGTAATCACCGCACGGTAGGCAGCAACGCCGATGGGTCCCGGGTCTCCTCTACCGGGACCCATCGTCGTCCTCGCGCCCCCGCGCCAACCGGCTTCGACCCGGAAGGAGGTCTGACCGTGGCGACACCCGTCCGGGCCAGGCCAGCCGGCGTCGGCCGCACCACCGAATCCCCGCTGCCGTCGGTCCCCGGCGCCAGCCAGGAGGAGATCCGGCGGCAGAACCTCGGCGCCGTGCTGCGCTACGTCCACCTGCACGGGCCGACGTCCCGCGCCGAGTTGACCAGCCGGCTCGGCCTCAACCGAAGCACCATCGGCGCCCTCGCGGCCGACCTGGTCGCCAGCGGCCTGGTCACCGAGGAGGCACCGACCACCGCCCGCCGCGCCGGCCGCCCGTCACTGGTGGTCAGTCCCCGCTCCGACCGGGTGTACGCCCACGCGTTGAGCATCGACGCGGACCGGCTACGTGCCGCCCGGGTCGGCCTCGGTGGGCAGATCCTCGACCGGCGGGAGATCTCGCGACCCAGCGGCATGTCGGCCATCGACGCCGTCGGGCCCCTCGCCGGCCTGGTCCGGGACATGGAACGGTCCGTGGCCACCGACGCGCTGCTGGTCGGCGGCGCCGCCGCGGTCACCGACACCACCCGCGACCCGGACGGCCGGATCCGGGTCGCCAGCCTCGACGAGACCCTCGCCGTCGCACTGGAGGCGGAGTTCACGGGAGCACCCGGCTTCGTGGCCGGTGACCTGGCCGACATCGCCGGGCTGGCCGAGCACGTCCGGGGCGTGGCGGTGGGCATCGACGACGTCATCTACCTGCACGGCGACCTCGGCATCAGCGCCGGCATCATCGTCGGTGGCCGACTGGTGATCGGCCACCGTGGTCACAGCGGCAAGGTCGGCCACATGGTCGTCAACCCGAACGGTCTGCCCTGCGGCTGCGGCTCACGTGGCTGCTGGGAGACCGAGATCTCCGAAGCCGCGCTGCTGCGGCACGCGGGCCGTGACCCGAGCGACCGCGGTGCGGTGGCCGAGGTCGTGCGCGCGGCGGCGGACGGCGACCGAACTGCCCGCGCCGCGGTCGAGCAGGTCGCCGAGTGGCTCGGCTTCGGGGTGGCCAACCTGGTCAACGTGGTCAACCCGGACGCGGTGGTGTTCGGCGGGTCGCTGCGCGACATCTTCACCGCCGGGGCGGACGTCGTCCGCGGGCGGTTGGACACCATGCCCCTGCCCGCCTCCCGCGAGCACCTGCGGCTGCGCGCGGCGGCACTCGGCCGCGACGCCGTCCTGATCGGCGCCGCCGAGTTGGCCTTCGACAAACTCCTTGCCGACCCGCTGAACGTCGGCGTGGCCGGCCAGGTCGGGACCACCGAGTAGCGAGACCCTCCGCCGAGCGCCCGCCCCGGGTCTTCGGCCAACCCTCGTCGACACATCGATCCCGTATCTCCTACCGTATGTTGTACGGTAGCCTCCGTCGATCGCCCGCGGAAGGGTTGATCGCCTGCGGAAGGGGAGCACTGTGCCGACAAGAGGTGACGCGATAGTGGCCCAGGGGCTGCGTAAGCGGTATCGGGACCGCTACGCGCTGGACGGCTTCGACCTGCGGGTGCGGCCGGGGACGGTGTGCGGCCTGCTCGGCCCGAACGGGGCCGGCAAGACCACCTCGGTACGCATCCTGTCCACCCTGCTGCGCCTGGACGAGGGTCGTGCCGAGGTCGCCGGGTTCGACGTGACGCGCCAGCCCGACCAGGTGCGCTACCGCATCGGGCTGGTGGGTCAGCATCCCGCGCTCGACGAGGCGCTGAGCGGCCGGCAGAATCTGGTGCTCTTCGGCCGGCTGTTCCACCTGGGTCGCCGCCGCGCCCGGCAGCGAGCGGTCGAGCTGCTGGACCGCTTCGGTCTCGCCGACGCGGCCGAGCAGCCGGTCCGCACGTACTCGGGGGGTATGCGCCGCCGGCTCGACCTGGCGGCCGGCATGATCCTGGCACCCGACGTCCTCTTTCTCGACGAGCCCACCACCGGACTGGACCCGCGTGGGCGCAACGAGGTGTGGCAGACGGTCCGGGAGTTGGTGCGCACCGGCACCACCGTGCTGCTGACCACCCAGCACCTGGACGAGGCCGACCAACTCGGCGACCGGATCTCGGTGGTCGAGGCCGGCCGGGTGATCGCCGAGGGCACCCCCGACGACCTCAAGACCCGGCTCGGTGGCGACCGGATCGAGGTGGTCGTCGCCGCCCCGACCGACCTCGCCGTCGCCGTCGCCCAGGTACGCCGGGTCGCCGGCGACGAACCGACTGTCGACGCGGACCGGCGGATGGTGAGCGTCCGGGTCGGCCACCGGGCCGGCGCGCTCGTCGACGTGCTGCGGGCGCTGGACGCCGTGCACGTCCCGGTGGCGGACGTCGCGCTGCGTCGCCCCACCCTGGACGACGTCTTCCTGCACCTCACCGGGCAGCGGACCCGCACCACTGAGGAGGTGGCCGCATGAGCGTGGCCAGCACGCCCGTCCCGGCGGTGGACCTGACGCCCGGCCGGCCCGCCCTCGTGGCCGACAGCGCCACGCTGATCTGGCGTGGCCTGGCCCGGTGGCGACGCGATCCCGGCCCGCTGGTCGCCGCACTCGGCTTCAACATCCTGATCGTGCTGATGTTCGCCTACCTGTTCGGTGGCGCGTTGCAGGTGCCCGGCGGCGGCAGCTACCGAGAATTCCTGCTGCCCGGCATGTACGTGATGACAATGGTCTTCGGCATCAGCCTCACCACGATCGCCGTCGCCGAGGACCTGGAGCGTGGGGTGACCGACCGGCTCCGGTCGATGCCCGTCGCACCGCTGGCCCCGCTGGCGGCCCGGGCCGTGGCCGACATGCTGTTCGCCCTGGTCACCCTCGCGGTGCTGCTGCTGACCGGTCTCGCCGTCGGGTGGCGGGCGCACGGCGGGGCCGGTGCCACACTGGCGGCGGTGGGGCTGATCCTGCTGCTGCGCTTCGCCCTGATCTGGGTCGGCATCTTCCTCGGGCTGGTCACCCGCGGGCAGACGGCCGTGGTGGCCGTGCAGACCCTGGAGTTTCCGCTCGGCTTCCTGTCCAACGCGTTCGTCGCACCGTCCACCATGCCCGCGTGGCTCGGCGCGGTGGCCGCCTGGAACCCGCTGTCGGCGACCGTCGGCGCCACCCGCGAGTTGTTCGGCAACCCCGGCTGGGGTGGTGACTCCTGGGCGGCGCAGCACTACCCCTGGCTGGCGGTGCTCTGGCCGGTCGTCCTGGTCGCGGTCTTCCTGCCGCTCTCGGTCGCCCGCTACCGGCGACTGGCCGGCTGACCCGCCCGACCGATGCGCCCCCGGTGGTCGACCCACCGGGGGCGCGGTCGGTCAGCCCGCCGGCCGCAACACCCGGCCGGGGCCGGCGGCGTTGTCGGCGACGGCCTGGCTGCGCTGTGTCCCGGTGACGCAGACGTCGTCGCCGAGGAACGCCTCGCGCCACACGTACCCGGCGACGCAGGTGTGCGGGCCGTACGGGCCACTGACCCAGCGGCTCGTGGCGACCGCGTTGTCCGCCAGCACCTGGGAGCGGGTCGTACCGCTGACGCAGACGTAGTCGGACTGGTCGGCGTCACGCCAGACGTACCCGCTGACGCAGGTGTTCGGGCCGGACACCAGGCGGGCCGGATTACGCCGGGACGGGGCGGCGGCGTTGTCCGCGGCGGCCTGGCTGCGCTGCGCCCCGGTGACGCAGACGTCGTCCCCGGCGTACGCCTCGCGCCACACGTACCCGGCGACGCAGGTGTGCGGGCCGTACGGGCCGTTCACCCAGCGGCTCGCGGCGGCGGCGTTGTCCGCCCACACCTGGCTGCGGGTGGCACCTGTGACACAGACGAGGTCGCCGGCACGGGCCTCGCGCCAGACGTACCCCTGCAGGCAGCGGTTGACCACGTCGGTGGTCACCGTCACCGAGGCGGCGTTGCCGGAGAGCCAGTTCACGGCGATCTGCACACCGTTGGCGTTGAGCGACTGGGCCGGGCCGCCGCCGGGCCCGGTGCGCAGCAGGGTGGGGGTGCCGTTGCGGACCTCGTGCAGCAGCACGGTGTCGGCGGGGATGCCGGCGCTCCAGCCGGTCTTGCGGCGGAACTCGACGGTGTAGTAGCGGAACAGGTCGGCCGGGTCGAACGGGATCCGGATCAACTGCGTGCCGCTCGCGGCGGGCACCTCCAGCGGGGCCAGCGTGACGGTGCGCGAACCGACCCCGTCGGCGGCCATGGTGAGGATCCGGTTCTTCGGCAGCCAGCCCAACTCGTCGCGGTGCGGCCCGTTGAGCCCGACCGCGCTCGTGCCGTAGTTCGCGGTGGTGAACGCGTAGATGTTCATCGCGCTCATCTCGTCCCACGGGTCGTCGTACTCGCCCGGTTGGGACCAGGGCGCGTTCTGGTACGTCGTGTCGTTGGAGAACGAGTGGCCCAGGTTGTAGCCGTGCAGCATCTCGTGCGCGGCGAAGCCGACGTTCCAGGCACCCGGGTCGAGCAGCACCCGGCCGCCGGCCGCGCCGGAATCCACCCAGTCGTTGAGCATGACCGCGATCCGGTTGCCGGCGGGCACCGCGTAGCCGGCGGTCGCCGCGGTGTCCACGCAGCGCTGGATCCGGGTCCACCTGTCGATCGACTGGAACTGCGCCAACGTGTACGGCATCGGGTACCAGCCCCGCACCACCGAGCCGGCCAGCGACACCCGCCCGCCGGACTGGTCGGCGAGGTAGTCCGCCACGCCGCCGGTGCCGACCCCGGCCGCGGTGAGGAAGTTGGCGAAGTGCGACGGCGGTTGTGGCTCCGCCGGCTTGTCGCTGAACTTGCACAGCAGCACCGACCAGGCGGTGGCGTTGCGGATCGGGCTGGCCGACGCCGCCGAGGGCGACAACACCACCGCGCCCAGCACGGCGCAGCCGAGCGCCACGGCCGACGCGGCGACCCGACGGAGGATTCTGGACTTCACGCGCGCTCCCATCCCTGTGGCCCGGCCAACCCGGGCCCGGAGTCCACATCGGAGCACCGAGGGTGAGTGGATCGGCACGTTGAGTCGCGTAGGCGACGGGCCGGAATCCGACTGCGCGGAGCGTCGACGGCCTGCCGGACGGGTGATCGCCGAGCCCCGTGGCCCCGGCGATCACCCGTCGAGCGGCTACGCGATCCGACGCACCCGGCGGATGGCGAGGTAGAGCAGGAGCACGGCCAGGGCGACGAAGATGCCGGTCTCGATCCCCTGGAACAGCCAGAACCGGTCCGCCGGCTGGTACAGCTGCCAGTTGTACGCGCCCGGCTCAAGCCCCAGCTCGGCACCGCAGACCCGATCGTCCGGCCCCTTGCCGCCCGGCGGACACTGGATCCGGCCGCCCTCCGCGATCATCGTCCCGTCGGGGTTCCGGACGCCCTGGGTGAGGATCCAGTCCCCCCGGCTGATCTCCGGTGGGCCTTCCCCCTCGATCGGGAACGTCTGGGTCCGGGCCGGCTGGTAGTGCCGTCGGGCCAGCAGCTCCACCGCCGCCCGGACGCCGATGTAGCCGGCGAGGGTGATGCCCATGGCGGGCAGCATCCGCTTCCAGACGGTGCCGGCGAAGATGCCGAGCGCCACGGCGAACAGGGTGTACCCGATCGGGACGATCCCCTGCAGGTCGAAGACGATCATGCCGAACCGGCCCTCGTGCGCGGCCTTGGTGAGCGGGTCGACCCACCAGGACATGCCCAACCCGTAGACCGTCGCGAGGGCCAGGACGGCCGCGCCCACCAGACCGAACTTCACCAGGGCCCAGCGGGTCCGGCCGACGCCCTGGGTCCAGACGAACCGGTGCGTGCCGTGCTCCACCTCGCGGGCGACCAGCGGCGCGCCCCAGAAGAGGCCGACAAGGGCCGGCAGGGTGATCAGCAGTACGGCCACCAGACTGAGGCTGCCGTACTGGTTGCCGAAACGCCGATAGCCCGCGTCGCACGTCTCCCGGGTCGCCTGCGCCACGTCGGCGCGGGCGAGCTGGCTGGCGCAGTCGGTCAGCCCGAGGTCGCTGAAGGTGTTCCGCATGGCCAGGCCGATGGGCACCAGCAGGGCGGCGAGCGCCACGAGCCCCAGCAGGGTGTAGAGCGCCTGCTTGCGGTGTTGCCGCCAGGTCAGCCAGATCATGCTGCCACTCCCCACTCGCTGTGCCGGGTCTGCGTGGTGCCGTCGGCCAGGTAGGCCAGCACGACGTCCTCCAGGCTGACCTCGCGGACCGTCCAGGCCGGGTCGGTGACCGGGCCGTCGGTGCGGACCAGCAGCGTGGACTGCCGGTCGGTGTGGCTGGCCCGGACCACGGCGGCGACGCCCCCGATGACGCCGCCGTCGTGCCGGGGGCCGATCAGTTGCCGGTGTTCGGCGACCAGGTCGTCGACCGTGCCGGTGAGCTGCACCTGGGCGGAGTTGAGCACGATCAGGTAGTCGCAGACGCGTTCCAGGTCGGCCAGCAGGTGCGAGGAGAGCAGGACTGTGGTGCCGGACTCGGCGACGCTGCCCATCAGCGACTGGAGGAACTCCCGTCGGGCCAGGGGGTCGAGGCTGGCGACCGGTTCGTCGAGCAGCAGCACCCGGGGCTGCTTGGCCAGCGCGAGGGCGAGCGCGACCTGGGCCCGTTGGCCGCCGGAGAGCTTGCCGACCGGACGGTCCGGGGGGATGCCGAGCTGCGCCAGTCGCTGGCGGGCCAGCATGGCGTCCCACCGCCTGTTCAGCTTGCCACCGGCGATGACCAGCTCGGCGGCGGTGAAGTCCCGGTACAGCGGGGTGTCCTGGGCGACGAACCCGATGTCGGCCAGGCCCTCCGTGTCGCCGTACGGGGATCTGCCGAACACCCGCACCTCGCCCGCGTCGGGCTTGAGCAACCCGACGGCCAGGTGCAGGAGCGTGCTCTTGCCCGCACCGTTCGGCCCGACCAGTGCGGCGATCCGGCCGGCCGGCAGGTGCAGCGAGCAGTCCCGCAACGCCCAGGTGCTGCCGTACCGCTTGCCCAGCCGGTCGGCCTCCAAGACCATGTCCATCCTCTGTTCCTCTCGATCCGCCTGCGTCCGCCGCCTCGCGGCGGCGCGGCGCTTGTTTCGGTGTCTGGTGGTTCGCTCGCCGCGCTCGCTCAGGCGGGCTCCTTCTGCGGGGCGTCGTCGGCGAGGGTGGCGCGCAGCGTGGTCTCCACCAGGGCGATGACGTCCTCGGCCGAGAGGCCCGCGTCCTGCGCGCGCTGCAACCAGGCGACCAGGTCCTCGCGGAGCTCGGCCTGGTTGGGCAGGGACGCGCCGGCCAGGGTGCGCTGCACAAAGGTGCCCACCCCGGGTCGGCCACCGACCAGACCCTCGATCTCCAGCTCCCGGTACGCCTTCAGCACCGTGTTCGGGTTGATCGCCAGTGACTGCGCGACGTCCCGGACCTTCGGCAACTGGTCGCCCGGCGTCAGCAGACCGACGCGCAGCGCCTGCTTCACCTGCTGCACGAGCTGCATGTAGGTGTTCACCTTCGACCGGCTGTCCAACACGAACTCGATCACTCGCGATGATCCTTCCTGTTGTCCTACGACAGTAGGACTAATAGACAGCTTTATCGGTGCCCTCGTCGCTGTCAAGCACGACGCGGCGCGTCGCGGCGGCCAGCTTCCGTGGTGGCGGCCCGGGTGCTGCGGACAGCCTGGAGGGGGTGCACGCCGGGCTCGCCAGAGCATCGGCACCGCGGCGGCTCTGCGGGTCGTCGCCGGTTGAGCTTCGTTGGCCACCCGTCCAGGTGCGGACGTCCGCACAAGCGTGATGCCGGTGAGTCATCTTGATGACTCACCGGCATCACACGTGTTGGCGACCCTGCCGCCGGCGCCGGTGCGGCCGGGCCGACGGCATACGCGGTCAGGTGCGGCGGCCCTCGTCGCGGGTGGAGATCTCCTGGCGCTGTTCCAGGGCGTCGGCCGGGTTGGCGTCGGCCGGCAGCGACGTCACCTCCTCGAGCGTGCCCGCCGGGAGGGCGCCCTGCTCGGCCAGGTCCGCCTCGGACGCTTCCGGGTCGACGTCACCCGACACCCGGTCCGGCGGCCCGTAGTCGACGGCGTCCTGCCGTTGCTCGTGGGCGTCCGCCTCCGGGGGAGGAAACGTGTCGCCCTGATCATCTGAGTACGTGCTCATCGGAGCCTCCTGCCCGGCGGTTGTCGACATGCCGCCGGGCCGCTGCCTACCCCGCACCGCGAAACTCAGACCTGCCACCCGGTCACGATCCGCTGGCGCGGCAGTGCCCCCCGGTCGTGCCCCGGACCGTCGTCGGGGCGCCAAGTTCCACGGGTGCCGGGCCGCCCGTGCAGCTCAGCGCGCCCACCTGGCCGCCGGCGAGGATGGGCGCCGACGCGGTGCCGGTCAGCGCCAGCGGCCCGGCGACCCGCGCTCCCACCACCGTGACGTGGTCGGTGGTGCCGGTCAGCGCCACCGCGCCGCGTACCTCGGTGTTCAGCAGCTCCACCACGGCGGCGCGGGAGGAGGCCAGGCTGCCGGCGATGGTGGATCCCTCGGCGACCAGGGCGGCGCCGGCCGCGACGGTGACCGGGCCGGCCACTGTCGCCGTGCGCAGGCAGGTGACGCCGTCGGTGACCGTCAGCGGGCCGGTGTGCCGGCCGGTGACCACGCGGCTGCAGGCCGGTGGTGGCGGGATCAGGGTGGCCACGAACGCGCGCGCGGCCCCGATGTTGCCGACCGCGTCGATGCCCCGGTAGTCGATGGTGTGCCGGCCGTACCCGGGGGACCGCTCGGTGAACGGGGACACCGACAGGCCGCCCGAGCCGAGGTTGCCGTAGACCAGGCCGTCCACGTCGGTGCCGGTGGCGGTGAACCGGAACGGCGACCGGGCGTCGGTGGGCCAGCCGTAGTAGTTGTGCCACCCGTCGCCGTCGAGCCGGAACTCGGCGGTGACCTGCCCGGCGCTGTCGTCCGTGCCGGTGAGCCCCATGGTGAAGGGGCCGTTGTACACGTACTCGGTGGGTCGGCCCGGCCGGGTCACGGTGAGCAGCGGCTCGGAGAGGGCGGACGTGACGTCGGGTCCGGTCGCGTCGACAGCCCAGGTGCGGGTCACCACCGCCCGGGTCACCGGGTCGCTGACCCGGGCGGTCAGCCGGTGGGTGCCGCGCGACAGCCGCAGAGCGCCCAACTGGACGTCCCGGTCGCTGCCCGTGTCGGCCACCGGTCGGCCGTCGAGCGACCAGCGCACGCGTGGGACCCGGTCGGTCGGCTGGCTGGTCCGCACGTACACCACGTCGCGGGCGCCGACCGGTCGGTCGGTCGCGGTGGAGTCGGTGATCGCCGGTGGCTGCGCCACCGGCGGGGTGCGCACACCGGTGTCCACCGTCCAGGTGCGGGTCTGGGTCAGCGAGGGTGCGCGGCGCACCGCCGGGTCGCGGACGAACTCCGTCGGGTCGGTCACCGTGGCCGTCACGGTGTGCCGGCCGGGCTTGAGGCGCAGCGTCCGCAGGTCCAGGTGGCGGGCGTTACCGGTACGCGGCACCGCCCGGCCGTCCACCGACCACGTCACGGTCAACGCGTGGCTCACCGGGTGCAGGGTGTCCACCCAGAGCAGCCGGTCCGGGCCGACCGGCTGGTCGGTGGCCGTGCCACCCTCGACGATGCCGACCCGGCCCGCGATCCGCTCGGTCAGCTGCTCCCGGCCGACCTGGTCGAAGTAGAAGCCCAGCGACTTCATCATCGAGTGCCGGCTGGGCCGCCACACCCCGCGTTGGAGGTACAGGCCGCCCTCGTAGCGGCCGATCGTGCCGCCCGCCTCGCTCGGCTCGCCCAGCCAGCGCCACCACTTGGCGCGGGTGTCGCGCATCTGCCGCTCGGTCAGCACCGTGTGGTGCGCCGAGTCCGGTTCCGGCCCCTCGTACGTGTCGCCGGGCACCCCACGGCCGTAGTAGTCGTACTCGTCCTGCAGGCCACCGAGCGAGTGCCCCAGCTCGTGCGGGCTGATCAGCGCGGAGAGCGCGTTGCCGCCGGAGGCGGTGGCGTTGCTGCCGCCCGCCCCACCGTAGGTGCCGCTGTTGGCCAGGGCGATCAGCTGCCGGTTGCCCGGGGTGGTGCCGACGGCCAGATCGGCGTACGCGTTCGCGGCGGCGCCGTCGACGGTGAGCAGGCGTTGCACGCTGGCCGGGTTGCAGCCACCCCAGAAACCCATGTCGAGGACGGTGTCGCGCTGCGGCGCGGACAGGCCGGGGTCGCAGTCCACCCCGGACTCGGGTGAGACGATCTCGACGGCGTAGACGTTGAAGTAACTGCGGTAGGACTTGAACGGCTCGATCGTCCACAGGGTGTTGAGGTGTCGGTCCACGTGTGACCGGAAGGCCGGCAGGTCGGCCTCGGTGTAGCCGTCGCCCAGCAGCACCAGGTTGAACCGTTTCGCCGGATCACCTGTCACCTGGATCGGCACCACCGTGGCGGCGTCCACCGGTGCGGCCGCGGCCGGTGTGGCGACCGCCAGCCCCGCCGCGACGAGCGCCGCGACGCACAACCCCGCTCTGATCCGCACCCCGCGCCCCTTCCGTCGTGCCGGGCGGCCGGACGGCGTCGGACGTCGGACCCGGCGGGGCGCCGTCGCCCGGGTCGGCCGTGACCGCGGTCACCTCGGACCGTACCGGGGTGCGGGCCGACACGTAAGCCCGCGCCGTCCCCGGCGCATCGTGGGGGCTGGGTGACCGTTCGGCTCGCGGGGTGACAGCACGTCGACGACGCGCGCGGCCACCTCCCCGCGCCGGCCACGCCGGTGGCCGGGATCGGCCAGGATGGGCAGGTGGCCGGTCTCGGCCGCGACGAGGAGGGTGGGCGATGCGGGTAAGCGGGCGGTTGACCTGGGGGCGGCGTACCCGTGCGGGTGTGGCGTCGGCGGCGCTGCTCGCCGCGGCGGTGGCGCCGGCCGTCGCGCTGACGCCGGCAGCGGCGGCGGGTGCGGCGGCGGCCGGGACGCCCGTCTGCCAGGTGCGCGACGACCGGCTCCGGGAGCTCTCCGGCATGGTCGCCACCGACGACGGGTACGTCATGATCAACGACGGTGCCGACGACGAGGCCCGCCGCCGGATCTTCTTCCTCGACAAGCGTTGCAAGGTGGTCCGGGCGGTGGCCTACCCATCCCGCCCCCGCGACACCGAGGACCTGGCCATCGGCCGCGACGGCACGGTCTGGGTCGCCGACATCGGCGACAACGACCACTCCCGGGAAACGATCGCCCTCTGGCGGCTCGCTCCCGGGGCGGACGAGCCGGTGCTGCACCGGATGACGTACCCGGACCGCCCGCACGACGCGGAGGCGTTGCTGCTCGACGCGTCCGATCGGCCGGTGGTCGTCACGAAGGGCGGCAGCGGCACCGTCTTCCTGTACGCCCCGACCGCCGCGCTGCGGTCCGGGGCGACGACGCCGTTGGCCTCGGTCGGCCAGGTGACCCTGCCGACGACGAACACCAGCAACCCGTTCTCGTTCCTCGGGCGCGGCGTGATCACCGGCGCGGCGAGCGCGCCGGACGGGCGCCGGGTGGTGCTGCGCAGTTACGCCGACGCGTTCGAGTACGACGTGCCCGACGGCGACGTGGTCCGCGCGCTGACCGCCGGCACCGCGCGGATCACCCCGTTGCCGGACGAACCCCAGGGCGAGTCGATCACCTACAGTCGCGACGGCCGCTCGTTGCTCACCGTCTCCGAGTCCGCCGACCAGCCACCCGGCACCCGTCCGACGATCCTGCGCTACCCGGCCACCGACGGACCGGCCACCGCCGCGCGCCCGACAGATTCCGCCGCTTCGGCGTTGCCCACCCTCGCCCGACCGATCGCCGAGGACACCACCGGCCCGGGCAACCGCACCTGGCTGGTGGCGGCCGGCGTCGGAACACTCGTGGCGCTGCTCGGGCTGGCCGGTGTGCTGCGGAGGAGGCACACGGCGCGCCGGTGACCCAACTCCGGCGGTGCGGCAGGATGGTGGGATGTCCGTGCTGTCCACGTTGCGTCACCCGATCGTCGCGGCCCCGATGGCGGGCGGCCCGTCCACGCCAGCGCTGGTGGCAGCCGTCTCCGCCGCCGGTGGGTTGGGCTTCCTGGCCGCCGGGATGATCGACACCGAGCGGTTGACCGCCGACATCGCGCAGGTTCGCGCGCGCACCGACCGGCCGTTCGGCGTCAACGTCTTCCTGCCCGACCCCGGCGGCGTCGACGAGGCCGCCGTCCGGGCGTACGCCGAACGGCTCGCCCCGCAGGCCGCCGCGCGCGGGGTGCGCCTGGGTGAGCCGGTCGGCGGGGACGACGCGTACCCGGAGAAGGTGGCCGCGCTGCTCGCGGACCCGGTCGGAGTCGTGTCCTTCGTGTTCGGGCTGCCCGAGCGGGCGGTGGTGGTCGCGCTGCGCGAGCGGGGCACCGAGGTGTGGGCCACCGTCACCCGCCCGGAGGCCGCGGCGGCCGCCGCCGACCTGGGCGTGGACGCGGTGGTGGTGCAGGGCACCGAGGCCGGCGGGCATCGCGGGGGTCTGCCGGACGACGACGACTACGCGCTGCTGCCCCTGCTGCGGCTGGCCGCCGCCCGCTGCGACCGGCCGCTGGTCGCGGCCGGCGGCATCGTCGACGGCCCCGCACTGGCCGCCGTGTTGGCCGCCGGCGCCGCCGCCGGGCAGCTCGGCACGGCCTTCCTGCGCTGTCCGGAGGCGGGCAGCTCGCCGATGCACCGCGCGGCGGTGGCCGGAACCACGCCGACGGCGCTGACCCGGTCGTACACCGGCAAGCGAGCCCGGGGAATGGCCAACGACTTCCTTCGCCAGCACGACGCGTCGGCGCCGACCGGTTACCCGCAGGTGCTGCACCTGACGCGTCCGCTGTTGGCCGCCGCCCGGCGCGACGGGGACGCGTCGGTCGCCAACCTGTGGGCGGGGCAGGCGCACCCCCTCGCGCGGGACCTGCCGGCGGCCGAGGTGGTCGCCGGGGTGAGTGCCGGTGCCCGAGCCGCGCTGGCGGCGGCGGTCGAGCGGTCGACGCGCTGGGGCTGACCGGCAGCCTCGGGCGGTCGGGACCGCCGGCCGGGAAACCCGTAGAGTCTCGCCGTGATCGAGATCGGTGCGCAGGTCGACCTGTCCCACCCGCCGGACCGGGTCTGGCGCGCACTGGCCGATCGGTCGCTGCTCGGACGGTGGTTCGCCGAGGCCGACACGGTCGAGGGTGTCGCGGACCGCCTGCTGCTGCACACGGCCGAGTTGCCCGGCTTCGAGGCCAACGTCGAGGTCGAGGTGACCGAGCGGCAGGAGCCGACACTGCTCGTGCTGGCCTGTGACGAGGCCGGCCGGCTCAGCGAGTTGACCTGCGCGGTCACGGCCACCAAGCAGGGCTGCCGGTTGGAGGTGCGGGAGGTCACGACGCACGGCGCGTGGTCCGCCGAGCAACACGACCCCCGCGAGCAGCAGTTGCGCCAGGCGCTCACCGTACGTCTGCCGGCGATCCTCGACTGGCTCGCGTTCCAGCAGGTCGACCTGCGCCGCGGCGACGGCGCGCTGACCGCCGAGCTGCCGCTGGTCGGCCCGCGCGGCGCGTCCGGCCGCACCCGCCGCCGACGTCGCACACTCGTCGTCGCGGTCGCCGGGGCCGTGCTGGTGGCGGGGACGGCGGCCTGGCTGACGTTGCCGCCGGAGTCGAAACCCGCCGCCGCACCGGCGCCGACAACCTCACCGTCGCCGTCCGTGACGGCCGGCAAGACCGCCGTCGCGCCGACGGCCACCCCCTCGGTGCGCCCCGCGCGGACCACCGCGTCGGCCACCACCCGCCCGAGCCAGACCCCGTCGGCGACGCCCTCGCCCACGCCCGAGTCCGCCGCGCCACCCCCGCCACCCCCACCACCGGCGGCCGTGGTGGCCCGGTACGAGACCGACTCCAGCCGACTGTTCGGCTACACGGGTGAGATCGTGGTCGACAACCCGGGCGGCGCACCGGTGGCGGACTGGGCCGTGGTGGTCACCCTCGGCGAGGGCACCACGCTCGACGACGTCGACGGCGCGAACTGGCGACAGGACGGGCGGACGATCACCTTCACCGGAGCCGCCGTGGCGGCCGGGGGATCCCAGACGATCAGCTTCGACGTCCGCGACAGCCGGCCGAAGGCCCGGGGCCCGGAGAGCTGCGTGATCGGCGGGCAACCCTGCGCGGGCCTCTGACCAGGCCGTGTGTCGAAGTCCTCGGCCGGCCAGGGGCTTTGACACACGCACGCCCTAGGCTGCCGTCATGGCACTGCTGCACAAGGCGACCCTGCGCCCCACGAAGCTCGAACTGCTGGCGATCTGGCTCCCCGACCGACCCTGGTACACCGGGCCCGCCGCTGCCGAGGTGGTGAGCCGAGGGGCCTACCGCTTCGACGATCCGGCCGGCGAGGTCGGCATCGAGACGATACTGGTCGGGGCCCCCGACGGGCCGGTCCACCACGTTCCGCTCACCTACCGAGCCGCACCCCTCGACGGTGCGGACACCTGGTTGGTCGGCACCACCGAGCACTCGGTGCTGGGCCGGCGCTGGGTGTACGACGGCTGCGTCGACGAGGTGTACGCTGCCGCGCTCGCCCACGCCATCCGCACCGGCTCCGGCCAGGCGGAGCAGTACTTCGAGGTGGACGGTCGGCGTGAGGTGCGCGAGCCGAGTGTGACGGTCACCGTCAGCGGCGCCGGGAACACCGACGCGGCACCGGTCGGCGCCGTGCGCCGGGTGGTCGACGAGGACACCACGCTCGTCGTCACCGACTCCGTCGAGTTGGTCGTCGTCCGTCGCCCCGGCGCTGTCGACGCCGCCGGTGCTGCCCTGCTCGGCAGCTGGGACGGGCAGCCGACGAGCGTGCCGCTGGCGTACGTCCGGACCCGCTGACGGTGCGGTGGGCGGCCCGACTCGTCGAGCCGCCCACCGCGTTCACCACTGCGCCGGAGGCGGGGGCGGCGACACGGGCGGCCGGTCGTCGCAGGTGATGGTGTTGGGCAGCAGCCACGGCGCGAGCCACCCGCCGTCGTTGCCGCCGAGGTCGGTCAGCGTGAACTCCGAACCGGCCGGGGTGAAGTGGAACGAACCGCAGTTGTTGACCGCCACCGCACCCACGTTGCGGGCGTCCACGTTGGCGAACGACGCCGACCCGGCCGAGCGGGCACTGACCACCGACGTGCCGGTGCCGTCGACCCGGACGTCCCGGAACCGCACGTTGGAGATCGAGTAGAGGTCCTTCACCGGCCAGTCGCTGACCAGCATGATCGCGTTGTAGGTGCTGTCGAGGTACGCGTCGCCGGTCACCTCGACGGCCGCCTCGATGCTGCGGTCCAGGGCGAAGACCCAGATCGCGCCGAGCCCGATGTTCCAGTTCAGCTCGTACGTGCCGGCGCGGGCGGTGGTGTTGTTGGTGAACCGCAGGTGCCCGGTGAACGGCTCGGCGCCGAAGCGGGCACCGGCGTGTAGACCGCTGCCCTCGCGGACCGGGTCGGCGACCAGGTTGTGCGAGACGGTGGTGTCGGTGCCGCCGTAGATGGCGATGCCGTTGGCCAGCGTCGGTGACTGCACGGTGTTGTGGTCGAACGTGTTGCGCGCGTTGGCCGTCTTCTCCGACCACATCGCCAGACCGTCGTCGCCGGTGTTGCGGACGAAGTTCTGCGCCACCAGGGAGTCGGTGACGCCGGTGTGGAAGTTGAGCGCGTCGGCGATCTGGTCGACGACGATGTTGTTGGTGACGCGGACGTTGCGCATCGGCCCGTCGAACCACAGGCCGGCCTTGGTGTGGTGCAGGTAGAGGCCGTCGATCGTGGAGTCGCTCATCGCACCGCCGATGGCGTTGACCTGGTCGGTGTCGATGCGCTCCCGGACGTCCCCCTCGATCGCGAAGCCGGACAGGTGCACGTTGTGGCTGCCGCCGTCGGCGGCGTCGCGGCCGTAGAACCCGACGCCGGTGTGCACCGAACCGTCCGGCGCGGGGGTCGGCAGGGCGACCTCCCGGCCCTTGATGGTCGTGTACCAGTTGCCGGCGCCCTCGATCGTCACGTCGTCGACGATGATGTGCCGGTTGACCTGGTAGGTGCCCGGCGGGACGTACACCGTGAGGTGGGCGCGTCGGGCGAAGGCGATGGCCCGGTCGAGTGCGTCGGCGGAGTCCCGCCGGCCGCTGGGGTCGGCGCCGAACGCGAGCACGTTCGCCGCGAGCAGTCGGACGTGCGGCGGCGCGACCAGCTCGGAGTCGAGCAGGTCGATGACGGTCCAGGCGGCGGCGCTGCCGGTCGGTGCGGTCAGGCGGATCGTGTCACCGGCCCGGTAGGTGCGTCCGAGCAGCAGCCGCTGCTCGTCGTAGAAGTGGGTGGGCCGAAACGGCGTGCTGATGACCGGGGTCGGCGTGGTGGCCGCCGGCACGCACTGGCACTCGGTGATCCACCAGTCCGGGTGCAGCAGCCCGGCCGACGGGTCGTTGGTGAACGGGTACTGGTTGTAGAGCCACGAGTACTGCGAGGTGAGGGTCATGGTGCGCAGGTGCTTGCCGTTGACGGCGACCCGCAGCGGCGCGGTGATCCCACCACCCTGTGGCGCGTCCGGGATGCTGTACCGCACGGTGATGCCGTTGGCCGCGCTGGGCAGGACGAACTCCACGTACTCGCCGGGGGTGAGCCGGACCGCCCGGCGACCGGAGGCCTCCGCGGGCAGTGTGTAGGCGGACCGGTCGGGGCCGATGACCTCGCCGTTGGTGCGGGCGTTCTCCGCCTCCTGCTCGACGAAGTCGACGTCGGCGCCGCGCCCGGCGACAAGCGCCGGGTCGAGGGCGGCGCGGGTGACCACCGGCCGCGCGGCGGCGGACGCGGATGGACCGGCGACGGCCACGGCGGGTCCGGCGACCAGCACGGCGAGGCCGGCCGCGAGCGCGACGGCGGCGCCGGTGGGCCGGCCGGGTCGTCCCCGTGCGGACAGGATGCTGCGAATCATCGGTGACCCTCCTGGGTGGGTGGTGGTGGAGGTCCGCCCGGCGCTTCCCCGACGCCCGACATTGATCGCCATGATGCAGCACCGGACATCGCTCTGCAAGACGACAATCGAAGCACGAAAATAGACGACTATTAAGCCGCAAGAAATGGACGATTGGCGAGTTGAGGTGTCGCGCCTCGCCTGCGCCCGGACCGGCCACGGCCGGCGTACGCTGGGCCGCGTGGATCAAGAAGACCGGATCGCCCTGTTCCTCGACTACGAGAACCTCGCGTTGGGGGCACGCGACCACCGTGGCGGCGCGGACTTCGACTTCCGGCCGATCGCCGACGCGCTCGCCGAACGGGGGCGGGTGGTGGTCCGTCGGGCGTACGCCGACTGGTCCTACTTCGACGAGGACCGCCGGATGCTCACCCGGTCCCACGTCGAGCTGATCGAGATCCCGCAGCGGATGGGTGCCTCCCGCAAGAACGCCGCGGACATCAAGATGGCCGTCGACGCGATCGAGCTGGCGTTCGAGCGTGACTACATCTCCACCTTCGTGATCTGTAGCGGCGACAGTGACTTCACCCCGCTGGTGCACAAGCTTCGCGAGTTGAACAAGCGGGTCATCGGCGTCGGGGTCGAGGGGTCGACGTCGGCGCTGCTCCCACCCGCGTGCGACGAGTTCCTCTACTACGACCGGCTGGAGGGTGTGGACATCCCGCCGACCCGCAGCCGGCGTGGTCGTCCGACCCGGCAGTCCAGCTCCGACCAGCGCCCACCCGAGACGGAGCTGGAGCGGGAGCCGGAGCCAGAGCCGGAGGTGGGCCGTCGACCCGCCGGCGAGGAGCCCGGCCGGGACGTGGACGCACTCGCCGTCCAGGTCGCCCAGACGGTGGCCGGGTTGCAGGGCAGCGCCAACGGCGAGGTCACCGCCTCCCGGCTCAAGCGCACCCTGCTGCGCAAGGACCCGACGTTCAGCGAGTCCGACTACGGGTTCCGTACCTTCGGGGAACTGCTGCGGCACCTCGCCGAGCACAACGTGATCGAGCTGGCCGAGGGGCCCGCGAAGGGTGACCCCGAGGTCTCGCTGCCCGAGCACGGCGACCGGGAGGTGGCGTTCGGTCTGCTCCGTGGGGTGGTGGCGGAGCTCGGCAGCAGCGGCAACCCGGTGGCGCTGTCCGGGTTGAAGAACCAACTGCGGCGGGCTCGGCCCGACTTCAGTGAGAAGAAGCTCGGTTACCGCAGCTTCCTGCAGTTCTGCAAGGCCGCGGCCACCGGCGGGGCTGTCGACCTGCGGTGGAGCCCCGAAGCTGACGACTACCTGCTGACCACCCAGGGCTGAGCGCCGGGCCCGGGTGCGCCCGGCGGCGGGTCCTGGTGCGCCCGGCGGCGGCCCCGGTGCGTCTGACGGCGCGGCCCGGTGCGCTCGACGGCCCATCGACCGCTGTCGAGCGGGAGTGCCGGACCTGCCCATAGGGTGGGCGGTAGGGCTGCCCGAGGGCGAGGTGAGGGTCGTCATGCCGGGACGTGGCGAATGGACGCTCGTCGGCCGCGACGACGAGCTGAAAATCATCGAGGACGTCGTGTCGGCGCGACTGCCGGGGCTGGTGCTGGTCGGTGACGCCGGGGTGGGTAAGACGCGGCTGCTGCGGGAGGCGCTCGCCCGCGCGGCCCAGGACGGCGTGGAGTGTCACTGGGTCTCCGCGACCGGAGCGGCCCGCTCGATCCCGTTCGGCGCGGTCTCGCACCTGATCCCCGCGCCGACCCGACCGCGTGCCGATCCGGTGGGGCTGGTCGGCACGGTCGAGCGCGACTTCGCGCGGCGCGGCGGCGGCCGTCCGATCATGATCGGCATCGACGACGCCCACCTGCTGGACGAACCCTCGGCCGGGCTGCTGCACCAGCTCGCCGTGCACGGCCTGGCCGTGGCGGTGGCGACCGTCCGGGCGGGCCTTCCGCTCTCCGACGCACTCACCTCGCTGTGGGCCGGTTCCGGCCGGCGACTGGACGTCCGCCCGCTGCCGGCCACCGCGGTGGAGCACCTACTCGACGAGGCCGCGCCCGGCCCGCTCGACGCGATCAGCCGCCGCCGGCTGACGCGGCTCGCCGACGGCAACCCGCTGCTGCTGCGGGAGTTGCTGGCCGACGCCATGGACACCGGCGGGCTCCGCGAGTCGCGGGGGGTCTGGCGGTGGCGCGGCACCGCGTCGGGCAGCCCTCGGCTGGCCGAGCTGGTCAGCGCCCGGCTGCGTGCCCTGGAACCAGCCGCCCGCCAGGTGTCGGAGGTGGTCGCCTGCGGCGAACCGCTCTCGCTGGCGCTGCTGGAACGGTTCACCGACCCGGTCGCCATCGAGGCCGCCGAACGCAGCGGCATGGTGGTCGCGGAACGCTCCGGTGCCCGCACGGCGCTGCGGATGGCCCATCCGCTCTACGGGGAGGCGCTGCGCGCCAGCATGCCGGCCAGCCGGTCCCGCACCGTGTTCGGGCAACTCGCCGACGTGCTGGCCAGCATGCCGCTGCGGCGGCGGGACGACGCGCTCGTCGCCGGGGTGTGGCAACTTCGGTCGGGCAGCGTCCGGCATCCGGACATCGCGCTTGCCGCCGCCCGGCAGGCCATCGACAGGTTCGACATCGACCTGGCCGAGCGGTTGGCCCGCACGGCGTACGACGCCGCGCCGGGCTGGGAGGCGCAGTGGCTGCTGGCCCGGGTGTTGCAGTACCAGGCGCGCAGCCAGGAGGCGCTCGACATGCTTCCGCCGGCCCCGCCGCCGGGCAGCAAGCGCCTCGCCATGTGGGCGATCACCCGCGCCGGCCTGCTCTACTGGGGCCTGGACCGGATCGACGAGGCCCACGAGACACTGCGGCTGGTGCCGGCCGGCTCGCCCGGCCACGACCTGGCCGAGGCCACCAGGTCGTGGGTGCTGTTCTACGACGGCCGGTGCGAGGCCGCACTGGCCGTCGGCCAGGCCGTGCTGGCCCGGCCCGACACCGGGGTACGGGCAGCCAGTTGGGCGATCATGGGGGCGGCCTCGGCGGCCGGGATGCTCGGCCGGCTCGCGCTCGCCGACGAGCTGGCGGAGCGGGGCCGGGCCGTGCTCGCCGCCGAACCCGAGCGGATGCCGTGGAACGAGGCGCAGGTCGGGCTGGGGCTCTGCTACGCCCGGTACGCCGCCGGCGAGCTGGTCGGAGCCGCCGACCTGGCCGATCACGGCTATGCCGCGGCGGTGGCCAGCGACGCGCGGGGAATGGTCGCCGTGTGGGCCGGGTTCCGGGGGATCGTCGCCAAGACCCAGGGACGGCTCGACGCCGCCGAGGCCGACCTACGGGAGGCCATCGCACTTGTCGAGGAGAACGACCAGTACCACCTGGTGCGCACGTACTGGGCGGCGTTGGCGGGGGTCCGCGCCCTCGCCGGTGACCCGTCCGGCGCCCGCCGCTGGCTGGCCGCCGCGGACGCCCGGGAGCGCGCCGCGAACCGGATCTTCCACCCGTGGGTGGAGTTGGAGCGCGCGTGGGTGCAGGTGGCCGAGGGGGATCTCACCGCCGCGATCCGTACCGCCCGGCACGCCGCCGACCTGGCTCGGGGCAGCGAACAACCCACCATCGAGGCGGTGGCGCTCTACGAGTGCGCGCGGCTGGGCGCGCCCGACTCGGTCCGCGACCGGTTGGGCGCTCTCGCCGACCGGCTCGGCGGGCTGGCCTCGACGCTCGCCAGCGCGACCGACGGTCTGGTCCGCGATGACGGGCCGGTGCTGGAGACCGCCGCGGGTGACCTCGTCACCCGCGGCCACACCCTGCTCGCCGCCGAGGCGCTCGGTGCCGCAGCCCGGGCGTACGCGCGCCGCGGCCGGCCCCGGGTGGCGGTGGCGCAGCGGGCCGCGACGCTGGCGCGGGACTGCCTGGCGGTTCGGACACCCCTGCTCACCGCGACCGCGGCGGGCGCCGAGGAGGCGACGCTGACCCGCCGGGAGCGGGACGTCGCGATGCTCGCGGTGACCCTGCCCAGTCGCAGCATCGCCGACCGCCTCGGGTTGTCGGTCAACACCGTCAACAACAACCTGGCCCGCGTCTTCACGAAGCTCGGCGTTCGCAACCGCCGGGAGTTGGCCGTGGTGCTCGGCCACGACCGGCCGGGGCCGTCGGACAGGTCACCGGGTGCGACTCATCCTCCACAGTAGGTAAGGGCGACTGATCTACCGGGGTTACCGCACACCTGCCTACCGTGCGGTAACAACTACCGGCGCACCTCAGTCCCTGGAGGACGGCATGAGCCACGCACACCCGGGTGGACCGCCAGGACCGCGACCCACCAGGTCGTTCCACGTCCACAATGCTCTCTTCGCCGCCGGCGTGGCGGCGGCGGTGGCCATGGTCACCGCACTCGTCGCCCCGGCAGCCGGCGGCGCACCGGCCACACCCGTCGCCGCCAGCGCGGAGCGGGCGTCCTACGAGGCGCCAGCGTGCACCCGCGAGCTGGAGGGTACGACCTGGCTGCTCGACCCGTGCGTCAAGCCGGGCGAGAAACTTCCGGTGGAGGTGGAGGCGCGGCTCGCGCGGATCCGTACCCAGAAAGCCGCCGCCGCTGCCGACTGCCCGGACCCGACCGGATCGCCGTCGGCCTCGACCGCACCGACCCGGGCGACCCGGCCGCCCGTGACGACCGAGCCGGTCGCGAAGCGGGCCCTCGCCGCCACCGCGACCGCACCCACCACGACGGGTTCACCCAGCGCGACGGCGTCACCCAGCGCGACGGCGTCACCCAGCGCGACGGCGTCGCCCACCGGCACACCCTGCCCCTCCGGCAGCGCCTCGCCGTCGGGCAGCACCTCGCCGTCGGGCAGTGCGTCCCCCTCGGGCAGTGCGTCGCCGTCGGGCAGTTCCTCGCCGTCGGGCAGCTCTTCGCCGTCGGGCAGCTCTTCGCCGTCGGGCAGCTCTTCGCCGTCGGGCAGTGCGTCGCCGTCGGGCAGTGCGTCGCCGTCGGGCAGTGCGTCGCCGTCGGGCAGCTCTTCGCCGTCGGGCAGTGCGTCGCCGTCCGGCAGTTCCTCGCCGTCCGGCAGCGCGTCGCCGTCCGGCTCCGCGTCGCCCAGCGGCTCGCCGGAGCCGACCGACCCGCCCAACCCGACCGACCCGCCCACCGGCGGACCGCCGTCGCCGCCGCCCCCGCCGCCGACCGGCTGCCCCAACGTGGCCGGCAACCCCACGCTCGTGGACGCGAACAAGGACCGGATCCGCTGCCGGGAGGTGCAGACGGTCACGAACGACACGGTGCTGACCCTGACCGGAGACTCGATCAGTTCGGCGCACCACCAGTTCGGCTTCGGGGTGGGCCCCGGCTGCCCGATGACCTCGTTCGACGGTCGCGGCATGCCCGGCAACAACGGCGTCTACAGCTACGGCCGGCGCTACTTCGACCTCAACGGCAGCGTCGTGGACTACGACAACTACGCGCGCACCGGCTACGGCACCGGCGACATCATCGCCGGCCGCGCGGGCCCCGACGCGTGCGGCAACGCCTGGGGTCGGGTGGCCAGCCCGCTCGGCCTCGCCACCGCCCGGATCGCGAAGGCGAAGGCGGACGGCCACAACGCGTACCACGCCACCACCGGCGGTGTGAACAACACCAACTGGAACACCGTGCTGATCCGGCTGGCCATGTGTCGCGCGCTGGAGTTCGCGGGGGAGAGCCTGAACCCCACAGGTCTGTTCCGCTTCGAGTGGGCGGCCGTCGGCGGCAAGCAGGGCATCGTCACCAACGGCGGTGGCTGCAACTTCTGGCTCGACCTGCCGGCCGGCGAGGACTACTACATCAACATCGGGGTGCCGCGTTACGACGGCCCGGCTCAGTACGCCGGCATCACCGCCGACGCCACCACCATCGTCAACTCGCTGCTGGCCGCCGGCGCGGACAAGGTCGTCTGGATGCTCTACTACGACATCACGCCGGCCAACGTCGACATCGGCCAGTATTCCTGGGCGAAGCTCAGGTCGCTGCTGCCCACCGGGTTGCAGTCCTACCTGCCGGCGGCCCCGGTGTCGACGCTGCAACCGCTGATCGACCCGCTCTGGGTGGGCACCGTGCGAACCGTGATCAACGATCTCAACTGGGCGGTCCAGCTCGGTGTGCCGTTCGACCCGGCCGTCCGGGTGGCGTTCCCGCCACCGTTCACGCCCGGTGACATCCAGATCACGGCCGAGGGCGGCTCGCCGCATCCCAGCCCCGCGGGCCAGGACGCGTTGGCGAACACCCTGGCCGGTGTGCTCAACGGCATGTGACCCGCCCCCCTGATCCGTCGCTCAGGACGGGGAGGATCCGCCGTTGCGGGTCCTCCCCGTCGACGCATGGGCCGAAATGCGCCGGAATTACGGCTATCGCCCTGGTATATGCCTACCTGCGACGTACCCTCGACGCAAAAATTGCTATACGGTCGGCGAATGAAGGTCGAGGAGCATTGGTGGAACGGAGACACGACCCCGCGCGGACGCCGGGACGTGTATATCCGTACTGACGGGCAGGGTTGGGAGGTCCGCGCCCAGATCGGTGGGGCGTCGGGTCGTGAGCGGGTGCAGCAGTGCCCAAGCCGGGCCTCGGCGGCCATCCTCGCCGACGCGTGGCGCGGCACCCACCCATCCTGGCGCGAGCTGAAGCAGCGCTGATCCGGCACCGGGCCGGGCCGGCAACGCTCCTGGGCTCCAGCCCGGTGCGCTCCCCGGCCGGCCCGGCGCTCGGCTCAGCTCACCAACGACGTTCAGGTCATGGCCTGTGCGGTTCCTTGATCAGTAAGTCGTCTGCGGCGTCGGATGTGACCACTCCTCATCAAGTGATCGAGGAACAGCGCGTGCGGCCCGTGTCCTCGCCGTCAGGCCGGGTACACGGAGGTCGGCCAGCCGTGCCCGATGGAGGTCGCCCCATGTCGCAGAGCCCGGACGAGGAGAACCCCCGGCTCGACGAGGAGGTCCGGGAAGCCGAGCGCCGGCTGGCCGACCTCACCACCTCATCGGACGACGCGCTGACCGACGACGACGCCCGCGTGCCCGATGACAGCCCGTCCGAGCAGGACGCCGACTAGCCGGCCCGTCACCGCCCACCGACCTTGCCCCCTTGATCCACTCGGGTTTGGTGATAACGCGGTATCCCGGACGCCGGGATGCCGCGATATTCATGAAGGCGAGTGGATCATGGCCGTCGGCACCGGGAAGTGCGCGGCTTCTGACCGGTGGCCCCTCAGCACCTGGACTCGCGCTGGTCGTGCCGGGGTGGAGTCGTGGGGTGGGCCTGCCCGGCGGATCTGGCCGAGCAGGCCCACGGTCGGCGAAGGAGAGCTCAGTGTTTGAGCGTGAAGGTGAAGTCCCCGGAAAGTCTGCCGCGCAACCGGACCGCCGAGACGAGCTTCCCCTCCATGATCAGTCTGTCGACCTCGGCTCGCGACAGACCGAAACCGTCAGCGATCAGTCGTACCGGCCGGACCGGGATCCGCGCCGCGAAGCGGACCGAGACGTCGACCGTCTCGCCGTCCGGGTGCTCCGATCCGCCGGTGTCGAGACGCCAGGCGTCGTCCCAGTCGAGGGCGACGCGGTTACGGCGTTGCACGACCGGGGCCTGGAGCAGGTCGGCGGTCAGTGTCGGGTCGTTGTGGTGCAGCCGGTCCAGCAGCTCGGGTCGGATCGAGCGTACGGTCACCCGCTCCAGGACCGCGAGCTTGGCCGTGTCCCCGCAACGGGTGCAGAGCACGAGGAGCCAGACGTCGATGAGCTTGTGGTTGGCGTTGACGCGGAATTTACCGCTTGGCCGGAAGCGCTCGGACGCGCACGCATGGCAGCGGCGGCGAACGAGCGGCAGGCAGGTGGGCACGACGGCCCAGTGAGTGCGCACAGAGGTACACCGGTTCCGTGAGAGGTCCGCAGCAAAAAGGGGCGCGGCGCACAGGCGCGACGCGCGACACATCAGCGCTCGGGAAGACTCACAGGGTGTACAACGGCACGTCCTTGCCTAGACGACCTGGTTCCGCAGCACGGTAGGCGCGCGAACCGCTGCCCCTCCACCGGTTTTCGGCGCATCGAGAGCGCCGGGACCACCCGCTCATCCCCTCGATGGAAATCGCGTTGATCGAAAGTTGTCGGCTCACTACGGTGCGTACGTCCGAGCGCAGGCGCGAGGAGCGGAGCTGACGTGACAGGTCCCACCGGCGCCGACGAGCCCACCGGCGGCGGGATGCGTCTGCTGCGACACAACCCGGCCTTCCGGGCGCTGTGGTCGGCTCGCGTCATCTCGTACGCGGGCGACTCGCTGAGCCTGGTCGCGTTGATGTTGCACGTGGAGGACAGCACCGGTCGGGCGTTCGCGATCGCACTGCTGCTGCTCGTCGGTGACTTCGCGCCGGCGCTGCTCGGCCCGCTCACCGGGGCGCTCAGCGACCGTTTCGACCTGCGCCGGGTCATGATCGGCGCGGAGTTGGTCCAGGGTGGTGTGCTGCTGCTGATCGCCGTACTGCTGCCGTCGTTGCCGGTGCTGCTGGCCCTGGTGGCGGTCCGGGCGATCGCCGGGCAGGTGTTCCAGCCCGCCTCCCGGGCGGCGGTGCCGGCCCTGGTACGCGACCGGGACCTGGAGTCCGCGAACTCCACTGTCGGGTTCGGCACCAACGGCGGCGAGGTGATCGGTCCCCTGCTCGCGGCGGCGCTGTTCCCGCTGGTGGGCGTACGCGGGGTGCTGCTTGTGGACGCCGTGTCGTTCCTGCTCTCGGCGGTCCTGCTGGCGTCGCTGCCGAGGATGTTGGTGCCCGTCGACGGCGATGCCGGCCGGGGTTCGCTGCTGCGCGACGCGCGGGTGGGCCTGGGCTACCTCTGGTCGACCCCGGTGGTCCGGGTGGTCGCGCTGGGGTTCTGTGCCGTCGTGGCGTTCAACGGCGTCGACGACGTGGCCCTGGTCCTGCTGGCCACCGAGACGTTCGACGCTGGCGGCTCGACCGTCGGGTTGCTGCTGGGCGCGGTCGGGCTCGGGTTGTTCGTCGGCTACCTGTTGCTGGGTCGGTACGGGGTGCGGGCGTCCACCGTCGGGCTGTTGATCGCGGGGTTCGCCATCAGCAGTGTCGGCAACCTGCTGACCGGGCTGGCCTGGGCGGTCGGCGCCGCCATCGTCATGCAGGCGGTCCGCGGACTGGGGATCGCGGCCATGGACGTCGCCTCCAGCACGTTGCTGCAACGGGTCGTCCCCGAGGCGATGCTCGGCCGGGTCTTCGGCAACCTGTACGGCGCGATCGGAATCGCCGCCGCGCTCTCCTACCTGGGCGGTGCCGTGTTGCTCGACGTCACCTCGGCCCCGACCACGCTGCTGGTCGCCGGCGCGGGCGGCACGCTGGCCACCGTCGCCACCGCCTGGGCACTACGGCGGAGCCTGCGCCGGACGACCCGCCCCGCCGGCACCGTCGAGCCGGAGCAACGGGCGTAGCCCGCCCGCGGCGCGGCCGGAACAACGAGCCTGCCCGCCCGCGGCGCGGCCGGAACAACGAGCCTGTCCGCCCGCGGCGCGGCCGGATCGACGGGCGTTGCCCGGCCACGGCAGAACCGGAACCAACGAGCCTGCCCGGCCACGGCAGAACCGGAACAACGAGCCTGCCCGGCCACGGCAGAACCGGAACAACGAGCCTGCCCGGCCACGGCGGAGCCGGAGCGACGGGCAGAGCCCGGTCGCGGCACAGCCGGCGTCGGTCAGGCGGTCGGGACCGGCAGCACCGCTCCTTCGGCCGCCGACCGGTGCGCCAGCTCGATCAGCTCGACCGTGGCGACCGAGTCCCGAGGGTCCACCGGCATCGGCGTGCCGTCGCGCAGGGCCGTCGCGACCTGCGCGTAGAAGCTCTGGTACGCGCCGGGCTCGGTCGGCACCGGCCGCAGGTCACCGTCGACGCCGAGCATGCCGTAGCGCTCCGGCGGGACCTCGCCCCAACCCGGCTGGCCCGGTCGGCCGCCCTCGTGCAGCGCCGCCTCCTGCACGTCGAGGCCGTACGTCGTGTAGCCGGCCCGGTCGCCCAGCACCCGCAGTCGGGGCCCGAGCTGGGCGGTCACCGCGCCCATCCACAGGTGCGAGTGCACCCCGTTGGCGTGGGTCAACGCCACGAAGGCGTCGTCGTCGACCGCCGCACCCGCACGGCGGCGGTCCACCTCCGCGTAGACGCGGTCGACCCGGCCGAACAGCTGCACCGCCTGGTCGACGAGGTGGGCGCCGAGGTCGAAGAGGGCGCCGCCGGCCTCCTCCGGACCGGCAAGCTCCCGCCAGCCCGGCTTGATGGACGGACGGAACCGCTCGAACCGGGACTCGAAGCGCAGCACGCGCCCCAACTCGCCCTGCTCCACCAGCCGGCGGGCGGTGAGGAAGTCGCCATCCCAGCGCCGGTTCTGGAAGACCGTCAGCGGCACCCCACGCTCGGTCGCCTCGCCGATCAGCGCGCGGCCCTCGGCGCCGGTCGGGGAGAGGGGCTTGTCGACGACGACCGGCAGCCCGGCGGCGAGGGCCGCGCGGGCCATCGGCACGTGCTGCCGGTTCGGCGTCGCCACCACGACCAGGTCCAGAGCGTCCGGGGTACGCCACAGCTCGTCGGCGTCGTCGACCAGGCGGGCGTCCGGGAAGTGCTGTCGGGCCTGCTCGCGTCGCTGCGGATCGCGGGTCACGATCGCGTCGAGCCGCAGCCCCGGGGTCGCGGCGATCAGCGGGGCGTGGAACACCCGACCCGCCAGCCCATACCCCAGCAGACCAACCCGCAGCGCCTCCGCCATGCCGTACCCCCGTCTCGCCGGTCCGCGCCCTTCGCCGGCGGCGGCACCGCCTGCCGAATCTACGCCCCGATCTCGGCCCGGTGCTGGTCAGCCCACCGGGTCGCTGCGCAGGTAGGTGAGCACCGCGAGCACCCGGCGGTTGGTGTCGTCGCTGGGCGGCAGGTCGAGCTTCAGCAGGATGTTGCCGACGTGCTTGCCGACCGCCGCCTCGGTGACGTGCAGTCGACCGGCGATCGAGGCGTTCGACCGGCCCTCGGCCAGCAGCGCCAGCACCTCGCGTTCGCGGCCGGAGAGCGCGGCCAGCGGATCGCGCGGGCGGTGCAGCAGTTGCCGCACCACGTCCGGGTCGATGGCGGTGCCGCCCGCCGTGACCCGGCGCAGCGTGTCGACGAACTCGGTGACCTCGGCCACCCGGTCCTTGAGCAGGTAGCCGACCCGTTGACCGTCGCCGCTGTCCAGCAGCGCCGCCGCGTACCCGGTCTGCACGTACTGGCTGAGCACCACCACCGGCAGGTGGGGCCGCTCGGCGCGTAACGCGACGGCCGCGCGGAGCCCGTCGTCGCGGCGGCCCGGCGGCATCCGGATGTCGGTCAGCACCAGGTCCGGTGTGTGCTCGCGGGCGGCGGCCAGTAGCTCGGGTGCGGAGCCGACGGCGGCGCACACCGTGAACTCGAAGCGGGTCAGCAGCGCGACCAGGCCCTCCCGCAGCAGCACCTCGTCCTCGGCGAGCACCACGCGGGTCATCGACGGCACGGCAGCTCCACCCGGACCAGGGTAGGCCCGCCGGGCGGGCTGGACAGCAGCAGCCGGCCGTCCACGGCGGCGACCCGGTCGGCGAGACCGGTCAGGCCGGTCCCCCGGGTGGGGTCGGCACCGCCACGCCCGTTGTCGGACACCTCGACGACGAGGTCCCCGTCGACCCGGGTGAGGCGTACCTCGGCGTGGGTCGCCCGGGCGTGTCGGGCGACGTTGCTCAGTGCCTCGGACACCACGAAGTAGGCGGTCGTCTCCACGATTTCCGGCAGCTCGCCACGCAGGTCGGCGTGCACGGTGACCGGGATGGTGGCGACGTCGGCCAGCTCGCTGGCGGCACCGGCCAGACCGAGGTCGGTGAGGCTCTGCGGGCGGATGCCGTGCACCAACTGCCGCAACATCACCATCAGGCCCCGCGCCTGGTCGTGTGCCACGGCGAGGGGTCGGGCGGCGGGGGAGTCCTCGGGTACGTCCAACTGGGCCAGGCCCAGCTGAAGGGTGAGACTGGTCAGCCGTGGCTGTGCGCCGTCGTGCAGGTCCCGTTCGATCCGGCGCCGTTCCGCCTCGTACGCGCCGACCAGCCGGGTACGCGAACGGGCGACCTCGCGCAGTGCCACCGCGTCGACCGGCCAGGCCAGTGCCCAGCGGGTCACCTCCGCCTGTGCGGCGGCGACCAGACCGGCCGCGTAACAGAAGACCGGCAGGAGCAGCACCGCCACGATGGCGTACGGGATGGCTTCGCCGGTGGACTCGATCGGCTGCCAGATGACGACCGGCTCGGCGTCGCCGGCCAGCCAGGGGCTGGTGATCATCCCGAGGTCGAGCAGCACCAGCAGTAGGAACACCCAGTACACGACCGGCACGAACCCGCCCAGGCAGAACAGGTAGACCACCTCCCGCCAGGCGCCGGCGCTGCGGTAGCGGGCGACCAGACCCGGCCACGACGGCGCGGGCAGCGGACGGTTGTCCACGAGCCGGAGCCGCCACCGCTCGATGACGGCCACCGGGTAGCTCACGATCGGCGCCAGCGCCAGCAGGCCGAGGCTGCTGACCGCCAGGAACAGCAGGAGCGCGACGCCGGGCGGCCGACCGTCCAGCAGCAGCCCGTTGGCGGCGGCCAGCAGCGGTGCGCCGACGATGAGCAGCCCGATGGCGAGCAGGCCCGCGATCGGCACGGTGCTGATCGCGTAGGCGAGTGCCCGCCAGGGCCAGACGGAGATCAGCCAGTCGCGGCGACGCAGCGCCTCGGCCAGCCGAGTTGGGGATTCCGGGGTCATGCCGCAGACGCTAATCGGGGACGACCGGGCGCCCCAGCCGTCCAGATCCACTTTTCGGGGTAGGTCCAGCACTACCGGCCGATCGGGTGTGCGGGGTCTGGAAACGGGAAGAACGCGGCGCGCGTGACCTGTCCGGACGGCGGCTGGAGAGACATGGGTGCCAGAACGTTCGTGGTGGTCGGCGGTACCAGCGGGCTCGGCCTCGCGGTGGCCCGGCAGTTGGTCGACGAGCACCAGGTCGTGGTGTTCGGCAACGAGCCGGCCGAGGTCGCGGCCACGGCCACGGCCGACGAGCTGGGGTGCGACGGCGCGGTCTGCGACGTCTCCTCCGACGAGCAGGTCCGGGCGGGCTTCGCCGAGGTGGTGCGGCGCCACGGCACGATCGACGGGGTGGCGGCCTGCGCCTCGATGTGGGCGGGCGGTGAGCTGGCGGACCTGTCGGTGGAGCACATCCGCCGGGCCGTGGAGGTCAACGTTCTGGGCCTCACGTACCTGCTGCGGGAGGTGGTGGGGCACCTGCACCGGCAGGGCCACGGGAACGTGGTGTACATCGGCGCGCTGGCGCTGGCGGCCCCCCGGCCCGGCATCCCCGTCTACCGGGCCACCAAGAGCTACGGCAGCAGCCTTGTCGACTCGTTGGCCGAGGCGCAGCACAGCAACCGGATCAAGGTGATGCAGCTGCATCCCGGGCCGATGCCGACGCGGTTGCAGGAACGGGTGGGTGCCGAGTTCCTGGACGAGGTGTACGCCATGCCGGAACAGGTCGCTACCGAGGTCGTCCGGCTCCTGCTGCTCGAACCCGACGACCTCTACGTCTCCGGTGAGCGCGTGCTGCGCGCGGACGGGCGGTGGTGACGGCCGCAGCCGGACCCGACGACCGTCCGGCCTCGGCGTGGGCGCCCCTGCGGACCGCGGTCTACCGCAACCTGTGGCTGGCCCTGCTCGTCGCCAACATCGGCACCTGGATGCAGACGGTCGGTGCGCAGTGGCTGCTGATCCACCACTCCCACGCCTCCACCCTGGTCGCGCTGGTCCAGACCGCGAGCCTGCTGCCGGTGCTGCTGCTGGCGTTGCCCGCCGGAGTGTTGGCCGACAACTTCGACCGCCGGCACCTGCTGATCGCCGTGCAGTTGTTCCTGGTCGCGGTGGCGGTGGCGTTGACGCTGCTCACCCAGACCAACCGGATGCCGCCGGCGCTGCTGCTCACCCTCACCTTCGCGTTCGGGGTCGGGCAAGCGCTCACCCTGCCGGCCTGGGCGGCGGTGATCCCGGAGCTGGTGCCGCCCGACCAGCTACGGTCGGCGTCCGCGCTCGGCTCGATAAGCGTGAACGTGGCCCGGGCGGTCGGGCCGGCGGTGGCCGGCGTACTGATCGCCCGCACCGGCGTCGCCCCGGTCTTCGGCTTCAACGCCGTCGCGTTCGCCGTCTTCACCTACGCGCTGTGGCGCTGGCGGCCCGGCAACGCCCGCGCGGTCGAGGTGCCCGAGCGGTTCACCGCCGCGTTGCGTGCCGGCAGCCGGTACGTACGCCACTCGCCGACCGTCCGCCGGCTGTTGCGCCGGGCGCTGGTCTTCGTGGTCCCGGCCAGCGCGCTGTGGGCGTTGCTGCCGCTGGTGGCCGCCCGGCGGCTGGGGCTGGGCTCCGGCGGCTACGGGCTGCTGCTGGCGGCCCTCGGCGTGGGCGCCATCGCCGGCGGTGTGCTGCTGGCCGTGATCCGCACCCGGCTGTCGGCCAACCAGCTCCTGCTGATCGCCGGGGCGCTGTTCACCGTGGCGTTGACGGTGGTCGGCACCGTGCGGGTCGTACCCCTGGTGCTTCTCGCCCTGTTGCCCGCCGGGATGGCCTGGGTGACGGTGCTGGCCAACGTCAACGCCGAGATGCAGCTCTTCCTGCCCAGCTGGGTGCGGGCCCGGGGCCTGGCCGTCTACCAGGTGTGTTTCGCCGGCGGGCAGGCGGCCGGTGCGCTGGTCTGGGGGTTGGTGGCCGAGATGGCCGGGCTGCTCCTCGCCTATCTCGCGGCGGCGGCGCTGATGCTTGTCGGCACCGCGACGAGTCGGATCTGGCCGTTGCCGGACCTGCGGTCGGTGAACCGGGAACCGGCGGCCTACTGGCCGCAACTGCACCTGGCGCACGAGCCGGACCCGGGGGTGGGGCCGGTGTTGGTCACGGTGCAGTACACCGTCCGGCCGGAGCGGACCCGGTCGTTCCTGGCGGCGATGGACCTGGTGCGCGGGGCACGGCAGCGGACCGGCGCGATGCGCTGGGGGCTGTTCCGGCCGGCCGAGACGACGGACCGGTTCGTCGAGGTGTACCTGGTGCCGTCGTGGGACGAGCACCTGCGCCAGCACGGCGGCCGGTTGACGGGCGAGGACCGTGCGGCCGAGCAGCGGGCCCGGGAGCTGACCGACGCGGAACCGGAGGTGAGCCACCTGGTGCCCGCCGCCGCCGGCCCGACGCTCTCCGACGACCGCGAGGAGGTCTGACCGCGCGGGCCGGCGGGCGACGTACGCCGTACGCCCGCGTTGTTAGGATGGCCGCACCATGGCGAGTGAGCGCAAGGCGACCGCGGACCCGGCCCGCAGCCTGGCCATCCTGTGGCGCACCCGGGAGCCGACCAGCCGCAGCGCCGGGCCGGGGCTCAGCGTCGACCGGATCGTGCGGGCCGCGATCGACGTCGCCGACGCCGAGGGCCTCGACGCGCTGACCATGCGCCGGGTCGGCGAGGCGTTGGGTGTCGGCACGATGTCGGTCTACACCTACGTGCCCGGCAAGGCCGAACTCGTCGCCGTCATGATCGACACCGCGTACGGCGAGATGCCGCGCCCCGCCGTCGAGGGCGACTGGCGGGCTCGGCTGGAGCGGATCGCCCGCGACAACCTCGCGCTCTACCAGCGGCACCCGTGGATGCTCCGGGCCGAGACGACCCGACCCGTGCTCGGTCCGCACCTGCTGGCCAAGTACGACTACGAGCTGGGCGCCGTCGCCGACCTCGGGCTCACCGACGTCGAGATGGACGCGGTGCTCACGCTCGTCCTCGGGCACGTGAAGAGTTCCGCCCGCGCCGCGTCCGAGGTGGTCGACCTGGAACGGGAGACCGGCATGACCGAGGGCCAGTGGTGGCAGTCGCACGCGCCCTGGCTGGAGACGTTCCTGACGCCCGGGGCCTACCCGACCGCCTCCCGGGTCGGCACGGCGGCCGGCCAGCAGCACGGTGCCCCCTACGCCCCGGAGTACGCCTTCGAGTTCGGCCTGCAACGCGTGCTCGACGGGATCTCGGTGGTGGTGGCCGAACGGTCGACCGCTAGCCGGCCTGGTTGAGCCGCAGGCCGGGCACCCGCCGACGGCCGTGCGACCATTCCCGCTCGGCGCGTCTGACGCCGCGCCGCGACCGGGAACAGTCGTGCGCGGGCAGACCGACGTCGCCCGGCCCGATCAGCTCGCGCCGGGCACGCAGGTACTCGCCGAGCGGACCGGCCGTGCTCACCAGCCCATCGTAGGAGCGGCCCACCGGCCGCGCGGCCACCAACGGGAAGAACGGGAACCCGCGCCCGCCGGTCGAAGCCGCCGGGCCTGGCGGAACCGGCCCGAGCCCGGTCGCCCGGGTGGTACGACTGTGGCGGCAGGTGGTGTCGAGAAAGGGGGGCGATGGCGAGCTGGCTCCCCGAGCGGCTGCTCCAGAAGCGGGAGAACCCCCGTCGGACGTCGTTCCTGGAGCTCTTCTTCGACCTGGCCTTCATCTTCGCGCTGACCCGGCTGTCCCGGGCACTGCTGGACGACCACAGCCTCACCGGCGGTTTCCAGGTGCTGGTGCTGCTGGCGGCGCTGTGGTGGGTGTGGTTCGTGACCGCCTGGTCGGCGGACTGGTTCGACCCGCGCGCGCCGCTGATCGTCGTACTCCTGCTCTGGGTGATGTTCGGCGGCCTGCTGATGGCCGCCGCCGTGCCCACCGCGTTCGACTCGCACGCCGGGTTGTTCGCCGGCGCCTACGTGGCCATCCACCTTGGTCGAGGCGCGCTGCTGATCCCGGCGCTGCGCGGGCACCCGCTGCAACTGCGGAGCCTGCGGGTGGCGATCTGGTTCGCGATCTCCGGCGTGCTGTGGGTGGTCGGGGCGCTCGTCGCCCCGGCCCGGGAGGCGCTCTGGGCGCTCGCCCTGGTGCTGGAATACTCCCTCGCCCGGCTGCGCTGGCCGTTCCCGTGGCTCGGGCGCAGCTCCTGGCCGGACCTTCAGGTGAACGGTGAGCACCTCTCCGAGCGCTACCAACAGATCTTCATCATCGCGCTGGGCGAGCTGATCCTGTTCTCCGGCATCGCCTACAGCGGCTCCGGGATGAACCGGGAGAGCACCCTGGCCTTCGCCCTGGCGTTCGTGACGGCGGTGGCCCTCGCCCGGCTCTACCTGGTGCCGGCGGGCACGCGACTGGGCGCCACCATCGTGGCGGCCGGCCCGCCCGGCAGCAAACTGGCCCTCCTGGCCGGCTACCTGCACGTCGTCATGATCGCCGGGGTCCTGGCCACAAGCGTCGCGATGGAGCTGACGATCGAGGATCCGGGCTACCGCGACGCGGGACAGTTGGCCGTGGGCGTTCTCGGCCCGGCGCTGTTCCTGACCGCCCGGATCCTGCTCTCGGCGGTGGTCGACACCAGCCTGCCCTGGGCCCGCCTGATCGGGGTGCCGGCCATCATCCTGTTCGGGGCGGCGACCATGCGGCTTCCGCACCTGGCCGGCAGCGCCGTCGTCGCCGGGGTGTTGCTGCTGATCGTCGTGGTCGACGCGATGCCCGGAATGTGGCGGCCGGCGCCACCGGACGGCGCGAGCGACGCGCCCGACCAGCGACGACACGGGTAGCCGCCCGATGCCGCGCAGGCCACCGCAGCACGGCGACCACCCGCGCCGCGGCGACGTGGTCGAGTTGCGGGTGCACGGCGTGTCGGGGGCACGACCCTCGGCCGTCCTGCACGAGGCGAGGGTGCGGCAGGTCGCCGGCGACGACAGCGGCGGATTCCACCGCCGCGCCGGGTCGGACGACACCGACCCGGACGGGCTGACGCTCGAGGCGTACCGCTGGGCCGACCTGCCCTCGGGCACCGTTGCCCGGACCCTGTCCATGGTCTTCCTGCTGCCGTTCATGCTCAGCAACCTGGCGGTGTGGATGCGGCCCGCCGGCCGCCGCGCCGCCGGGGTCACCATCCTGTGCCGGCTCCTCGCGCTCAACCTCACAGTGGTGTACGTGGTGTCCATCGCCGGGGTCGCCCTCGACCTGCTCGCCTGGCGGTGTCTCGGCGCGGCCCGTTGCCGTGCGCCCTTCGACACGCTCGCCGGGCTCGACGATCGGCCCGTGGGGCAGCGGTTGGCCGTGCTGACGCTGCTGCCGATCGCCGCGATCGTGCTCCTGCGGCTGCTCGGGACCCGCCGGTCCCGCCCGGCCGGCAACCCACTGTGGGCGGTGGAGCCGCTGGTGGCGCGGCTACGGGCGATCCACGTCGCCGCCGCTTTCGCCGTACTCGATCTCCTGTTGCTCACCGCCCGTCGCGCCGGCGGCGCGACGCCCGCGACGACGCTGCTGTGGACGCTCAGTGCGGCGGTCCTGCTGGTCTGCGTCGGTCTGCTCGCCGCGCCCGGCCTGATCGACCGTGCGTCGACCGCGGGGATGTCGACCTGGTTCGCCCGCGCGGTGGGCGTGGTGGCGGTCGCTCTGAGCGTGTCGACCCTCGTCGCCGTCGCGGGCGACGGGCGGGACTGGCCGTCGTCGGCCGGGCTCCCCGGCTACGGCGCGATCGCGGGCGGGGCGTTGCTCGGCCAGATGACACTGCTGGTGCTGCTCAGCGGGCTGGTGCTGTGGCGCCACGGTCGCGCCCGGGCCCGGTCCGGGCTGCCGGGCGGACTGGGCGCGACTGTCATCGCGGCCATCGCCGTCGGCCTGGCCGGTGCGTTCTCCGCCGGTCTCGTCTATCAGGCGGGGGATCTGCTCGGCGGCTTCCGCGGTGACGGTGGGCCGCCTCTGCCGTACCGCTGGACGATCCTCGCGGTGTTCCTGCACGTGGTGGCGGCGGTGCTGGCGTGCGCCGCGATCACCCTCCGGTCGCGGCGTCGCCGGTGCCGTGCGGCGGCGGACATCACCGCCCGCGACTTTCCCGTCGTGCCGCCGGAGGCGACCGGGCGGCTGCGGCTCGCCACGAAGGCCGTCGCCCGTGCCCGGTTCACCGAGTGGCTGGGCGTGCTGGCCACCACGTACGCGGCGCTCGCGGTGATCGGGCTGGCCACGAGCCTGCTCGGGGCGACCGGGCGCGGACCGGAGGACCTGACGTGGCGGTTCCTCGGGCTGCCGGCCGGGTTCGTCGGGATGGCACTCGCGGCGGGCACCTACATCGTCGCCGCCGTGGTCCTGGTCCTGCTCTCGGGTGGTGTGTTCGCGTACCGGACGGCGTGGTTCCGCCGGCACGTCGGCATCCTGTGGGACCTCGGCACCTTCTGGCCCCGCGCCGCGCACCCGTTCGCACCGCCGAGCTACGCCGACCGCGCGGTGCCGGAGCTGGCCGACCGGATCACCCAACTGACCGAGCGGCACGCCGGGGTGGTGCTGTGCGGGCACAGCCACGGCTCGGCGTTGCTGGCCCTCGCGGTGCTGCGGCTGCCTCCGCACACCCGCCGACGGGTCGCGCTGCTCACCTACGGCTCACCGCTGGACCGCCTCTACGCCCGGCTCTTTCCGGCGTACCTCAATCGGGGGGTGCTGCGCGAGGTGGGGGAGCGGGTCGGGTGGCGGTGGCTCAACCTGTGGCGGGACACGGACCCGGTCGGTGGTTGGATTTTCGCCGCGCACCGGCCCGGTGATCCGCCGCCGGACGCCGCCGACCCGGCCAGCGGGGTCGACCGGCGGCTGCGGGACCCGCGCGGCCTGCTGCCGGCACCGGGGGAGCGTCGACCGCCCCCGGTACGCGGGCACCACCCGGACGAGTCGGAGCCCGCGTTCCGGGCGGCGCTGCGGGAACTCGCCGGCCGGCTGCGCCCCCCGGACGGCGGGTGAGGCGACCCGTCACCGGTCCTCGGACAGGCGCTCCGACGAGCGGCGGCCGATCACCGCTGAAGCAGGGCGCGCAGCGCCCCGACCACAGTCGCGGGAGCCTCCTCCGCCATGAAGTGCCCGCAGGTCACCGTCTGGTGGTCGAGGTCCGGGGCCCAGGCCCGCCACACCCCGGCCGCGTCGTAGCCGAGCGCCGCGCCCCAGTCCTGCTGGAGCACTGTCACCGGCATCCGCAGGTGGTTGCCCGCCGCCCGGTCGGCGGTGTCGTGGGTGACGTCGATCCCGGCGGACGCCCGGTAGTCGGCGACGATCGAGGTGATCGCCTCGCGGGACGCGCGCAGGTAGGTGGCGCGCACCTCGGGCGGCAGCGCCCCCGGGTCGCGGGTCCAGACGTCCAGGAAGTGACCGAAGAACACGTCCGGGCTGCCGCCGATCAGCTCCTCGGGCAGGCCGGGTGGCTGTGCCATCAGGTACAGGTGGAAGGCGACCGCGGCGTTGACGCCGTGCAGCACGTCCCACATGTCCAGGGTGGGCAGCACGTCGAGCAGGGCGAGGTGGCTGATCGCCGCCGGGTGGTCGAGGCCGGCGCGGAACGCGACAAGGGCGCCCCGGTCGTGCCCGGCCAGGACGAAGCGCTCGTGACCGAGCGCACCGGCCAGTGCCACCACGTCGGCGGCCATGGTCCGCTTGGCGTACCCGGTGCCGTCCACGTCCACCGGCTTGTCGCTGTCGCCGTAGCCACGCAGGTCGGGGCAGATGACCGTGTGGTCGGCGGCCAGGTCGGCGGCGACGTGCCGCCAGATGAGATGGGTCTGCGGGAAACCGTGCAACAGCACGACCGGTGGCCCGGAGCCACCCACGGCGGCGCTGAGCGTCACGCCGTCGGCGACGGTGACACGCTGGTAGTCGAATCCGTTGATCCTCGGCTCCACGGGGAACCTTCCTGGTGAGCAGGGCCGGCCCGGGCGGTGACCCGTCGCCGTCGTACGGTGTCGAGCCTGGCCGGAGGTGATCAGCAGACGGTCAGCACCGCATCAGTGCCGGCCGGCACCGCCGCCTAGATTGGTGTCATGACCAGGCAGCGAACGCCACCGGTGGGGGTGACGTTCGGCGTCCTCGGGCCGGTGACCGCCGCCACCGAGAGCGGCCCGGTCCCGCTGCGGGGGCACCGGCAGCGACTGGTGCTGGCCCGGCTGTTGATCGCCCACGGCCGGGTGGTGCCGGTGGACCGCCTCGTCGACGACCTGTGGGAGACCCCGTCGGACGGCGCGGTGGGCGCGATCCGGACCTTCGTCGCCGACCTGCGCCGGGCGTTGGAGCCCGACCGGCCGCCCCGGCAGCCACCCCGCCTCCTGGTCACCGAACCCCCGGGGTACGCGCTGCGGACCGCCCCGGACGCGGTGGACGCCGGACGCTTCGAGACGGCCGTCGGCGAGGCGGGACGACTGCTGACTGCCGACCTGCCCGCCCCAGCCCTGACCGCGCTGGACACGGCGCTCGGGCTCTGGCGCGGACCCGCGTACGCGGACTGCGCGGGCGACCTCTGGGCCGTCGCGGAGATCAACCGGCTGGACGAGCTGCGGATGCTCGCCGTCGAACGGCGGGCCGAGGCGCTGCTCGCCCTGGGTCGGCCGGACGAGGCCGCCGCCGACCTGCCCGCCCACCTCGCCGGCCATCCACTGCGGGAGGACGCCTGGCGGCTGCTCGCGTTGGCCCGTTACCGCGCCGGCCGGCAGGGCGACGCGCTGGCCGCGCTGCGGGAAGCCCGCGACGCCGTGGTGTCCGCGCTGGGGGTGGACCCGGGGCCCGAGCTGCGCCGGCTGGAGGCCGACATCCTGGCCCAGGCGGCACACCTCACCCCCACCCCCGTCGCGGCCGGGCCCGTACGAGGTGCCGGGTCGGAATCGCCGCCGGGGCGGCCGTTCGTCGGGCGGGACCCGGAGTTGGCGCGCCTGCGGGACGCCGCCGAGGCCGCCACCCGGGCGGGTCGGCCAACGCTCGCCCTGCTCAGCGGGGACCCGGGCGCCGGCAAGTCCGCCCTGGCCGAGGAGCTGAGCCGACAGCTCGTCGCCGAGGGCTGGAACACGGCCTGGGGTCGCAGCCCCGAGTACGACGGCGCACCGGCCGCCTGGCCCTGGACGCAGATCACCGACGCGCTCACCGCGCCGGCCGGGTTGGCGGCCGGTGGGCCGGGTGAGCCGGCGGTGACCGACGGCCCGAGTGATCCCGCCGTGGCCCGGTTCCGTCGGCACCGCGCGGTGGCGGCGCTGGTCTCCGCCGTCGCCGACCGGGCACCCCTGCTGCTGGTCCTGGACGACCTGCACCGTGCCGACGGCGACACGTTGGACCTGCTCACCGGCCTGCTCACCGGCCCGCAGCCGACCACCGGCCCGGTGCTGGTCCTCGGCACCTACCGGGCCACCGAGATCAGCCCGGAGCTGACCGCCACGCTGGCCCGCGTGGCCGGCCTCGAACCGGTGCGGGAATACCTCGGCGGGCTGTCCGCCGAGGCGACCGGCGAGTTGGCACGTGCCGTCGCGGGGTCGGAGCTGGACCCGCCCACCGTCCGACTGATCCACCACCGCAGCGGCGGCAACCCGTTCTTCGTCCGGGAGCTGGCCCAGTTGTCCGCGAGCGCGGGGCAGGCGGCGCTGGCGGCGGTGCCACCGGGGGTGCGCGACGTGATCCGGCACCGCCTCGCACAGCTACCCGCCCCGACCCGTACCGTCCTGCGGCAGGCGGCGGTGCTCGGTCGGGACCTCGACCCCGAGGTGCTCGGCGCGCTGGCCGGCGACCCGGCGGCACTGCTGGACGCCGTGGACCGTGGATTGCAGGCCGGGTTCCTGACCGAGCAGGAGCCCGAGGGGCGGCTACGGTTCACCCACATCCTGGTCCGCGACACGCTCTACGCCGACCTGTCCGCGCCGCGTCGGGCGGCCTGGCACGGCGCCGTGGCCGAGGCGATGCAGCGGCAGCAGCCCGTCGACCCGGGCGCGCTCGCCCACCACCTGCTGCACGCCGGAGGACGGGAGGCCGCCCACCGCGCCGTCGGCTACGCCCGCACCGCCGCCGAACAGGCCGAACGGGACGGCAACCCGCACGAGGCGGCCCGGCTGTGGGCGCAGGTCCTCGACGCGTACGACCGGGCCGGGCAGAACGAGCGGCGCGAGCGGCTCGGCGCGGTGCTCGGCCTCGGGCGCGGGCTGGCGGTGACGGGCCGGTTGGCCGAGGCGCGGCGGTACCGCGCCGCCGCGATCACCGACGCCGAGGCGGTCGGTGACCCCCGGCTGACCACGGAGGTGCTTGCCGGTTTCGAGGTGCCCGCCATCTGGACCCGCAACGACGACGACGCACTCTCCGAGCGGATCGTGCACCTTGCCGAGCAGGCCCTGACCGGTCTCGGCCCGACCGGCTCGGCGCAACGCAGCCGGCTGCTGAGCACGCTCGCGCTGGAGCTGCGGGGCAGCACCGGCGACCGTGGCCGCCGGGCCGCCGCCGAGGCCGAGCGGATCGCCCGGACCGTCGCGGACCCCGGGCTGCTGGCGTTCGCGCTCAACGCGCGTTTCATGCACGCCTTCCACCGTGTCGGGCTGGCCGACGAGCGGGCCCGGATCGGCGCGGAGCTTGTCGACCTGGCCACCCCGCAACAGTTGGTGACCTTCGAGGTACTGGGTCGCCTCGTCCTGGTCCAGGCCTGCTGTGCGCGAGCCGACCGGGCCGGCGCGGACGCGCACGCCAACGCCGCCGACCGTCTCGCGCAACGCTACGAGCTGCCGCTGGTCGGGGTCTTCACCAGCTGGTACGCCGCACTGCGCCTGGCGCTGGGCGGCGACCGGGCCGCCGCGGTGACCGCGTACCGGGCCGCCGCGCAACGCCTGCCCGCCGACGCCATGCCGGGCCTGGCCCGGGGGCTGCTGCCGCTCGCCCTGCTCGGCCTGCGACTGGCCGACGCCGCCAGCGAGGCCCCGCCGGTCCCCGGGCGTCAGGGCCCGATTCCGGGGCCGGACGACGAGGACTGGGCGCGGCTGGACTGGGGCCCGCACGAGCCCTGGGCCCGGCCACTGTTGCTCGCCGCCGCCGGCGACCGGGCTGCCAATCTGCTGGCGCTGCGGGCCCTCCCGGACGGGCCGCACGACCTGCTGCGGGAGGTGCGGCTGTGCCTCACCGCTCGGGCGGCGCTCGCCGTCGACGACCGGCCCACCATGGAACGCGTCTTCGCCGCGCTCCGCCCGGCCGCCGCCGAACTGGCCGCCGGTAGCGGGCTGGTCACCGCCGGCCCGGTGGCCGGACACCTCGCCGACCTGGCCACCGCTCTGGGCCGCGACGAGGAAGCCGCCGCGCACCGCCGTACCGCCCGCGCGCTCACCACGGACGACCCCACCTGAGCGCCACCTGTACGCCTGCCCCAGCTGCGATACCTTACGCGCGAAACACGACAGGGGGATGGAACTCATGACACGCGCGAAGCCGGCTGCCACAGCAGTCATCGGTGCGCTGACGTCGGCGATCCTGCTGGCCACGACCGGGTGTGCGGGGCGGGCCGGCGGCCCCGCGCCGGCTACGACCGCGCCGTCACCGCCCTCCGCCACGAGGATGCGCATCGACAAGCCAGACAAGCTTCTGGGCACCTGGACCGAGTCCGTGGATCGGGGTTTCCATGACCACGCCGAGCAGGACATGGGCACCTTCAAGAAGCTGCTCAGCGCTGAACCCACAAGCGCGATGGGCACCGCCTACGTCCAGGCCAAAGAGGTGTACTCCCGCGAGCGCGGGCTCCACATTCCCGGCGACGACCAGCGGGTCATCCTGATCAGCGCGGTGTCCGGAACGATCACCGACCCGACCGCGGCGCTGGACAAGACCTTCGCCGGGCTGCCGAAGGTGACCAACGTGGCGCCGATCCAACCGGGTCCTCTGGGTGGCCTGGCCGGCTGCGGCACCGTACCGGCCAAGACGGGCATCCCCGTCGACATCTGCGCCTGGAGTGATCATCAGACGCTCGGCATGGTGACCTTCGTCGGCTTCGCGAAGACGGACGACCCGCAGGGTGTGTTCGGTCAGATCCGCGCCGAGCTGGAGCAGCCGGCTCGGTGACCATCCAGGGGTTCTGATACACGCCGCGACTACTGACCCGTTCGTCCAGGGTCATCTGCTGTACCGCGCGGGTGCTCACCGCCCGCGTCCGCGCCGACGAGCGAAGCTGAGCGCCGGCGGGCGCGTGCTGGCCGTGCCGTCATGGCGCCGGCGCCGGCCACCGGGCAGACTCGACGCCGTGTCGGCAAGGCAAGCTTCCTCGGCGGTTACCGGGCAACAACATCCCGTGACGTCGGGTCGACGGTGGGTGCAGTGGCGGCGGAGCGGTGTCTACCTGCTGGGCTCGCTACTCTCCGGGGTCGTCACGGTGCTCGCGCTGCCGCTGCTGTGGATCCCGTGGCTCGCCCGGCTCTGGGCGAACTGGCACCGAGAGCGCGCCAGCCGACTGCTCGGTGCGCCGTTGGCGTCGCGTCCTGCTCTGCGCGCGACAGGACGCCGGGCATGGGCCGATCCGGCCACGGTCCGTACCTCGCGTGCCCTGCTGTGGCTTCCGGTGAACGCGGTGACCGGAGTGGTGTTCGGCCTGCCCGCGCTGCTGTGCGCGGGCAACATCGTCGTCGCCATGATCGCCACACCGCTGTGGTGGGCGTTCCGGCCGGAGAGCCGGCCGCGGCTGTTCATCGACGTTCCGGTGACCGGCTGGGCGACAGCCCTCACCCTCGGTCCACTGCAGATCGTCCTCCTCACCGCGCTGGCGTATGTGGGCTTCGCACCGATCGCCTGGGCACACGCCCGAATATGCCTGGTGGTGCTGTCGTACTCGACGAACGACCAACTCGCCGAACGGGTCGCCGTGTTGACCCGCACCCGAGCGGACGTGCTCGACGCGCACGGCGCGGAGCTGCGCCGAATCGAACGCGACCTGCACGACGGCACGCAGGCCCGGCTGGTGGCCATCGCGATGCGGCTGGCCGTGGCCCGGCAGGCGTTCGCCGACAATCCGCGGGACGAGCAGTTCGTGGAAGGACTTCTTCGGGACGCACACGAAGGGGCCGAAGAGGCGATGACCGAACTGCGCGAGGTGATCCGGACCGTCTATCCGCCGATTCTCGCCGACCGAGGTCTCGACGGTGCCCTGACCGCCGTTTCCACCCGCTGCGGTGTCCCGACCCGGCTGGACATCGGCGACCTCGGGCGGGTACCGGCAGCGGTGGAGACCGTCGTCTACTTCGCCGTCGCCGAGGCGCTGACCAACGTCACCAAACACAGCCGGGCGACAGTGGCCGGCGTACGGGTCAGCCGCACGGCGGACCGGCTGTCGGTGCTGATCACTGACAACGGCACCGGCGGCGCCGACGATCGGCAGGGCACCGGCCTAGCCGGGATCCGTCGCCGAGTACTCGCGCTCGACGGCACCGTCGAGGTCGACAGCCCGGCCGGCGGGCCGACAGGCATCACCGTGGAGCTGCCATGCGGGTCGTGATCGCCGAGGACAACGTATTGCTGTCCACCGGGCTGGAACTGCTGCTGGGCCGAGCGGGCTTCCAGATCGCCGCCATCACCGACGACGCGGCGGGTTTCCTCGCCGCCGTACGGCAGCACCGGCCCGACGTCACAATCGTCGATGTCCGGTTGCCGCCGTCGTTTCGCGACGAAGGTATCCGAGCCGCCCTCCAAGCCCGCCGGGAGCACCCCGGCCTGCCGGTCCTGGTGCTGTCGCAGTACGTCGAGCAGCAGTACGCCGCCGAACTGCTCTCCACCACCGGGGGTGGCGTCGGCTATCTCCTGAAGGACCGGGTCAGCCGGGTGGACGGGTTCGTTGACGCGCTGCGCCGCGTCGCCGCCGGTGGTACCGCGATGGATGCCGAGGTCATCGCGCAGCTCGTTCAACGTGCTGGCGACCCGATCGCCGCCCTCACCCCACGCGAACGTGAGGTGCTCGCATTGATGGCACAGGGTCACGACAACACCGCGATCGCTGCGCAGCTGGTTATCACCGACAACGCTGTCCACAAGCACATCGGCAACATCTTCGCCAAGCTCGGCCTCGCCGTGGCCGACAGCGGCCATCGCCGCGTCCTCGCCGTGCTTGCCTACCTCAACGCCGCGGGCCGGATGAGCGGTAGCTGATCCGCCCCGGTTTCCGTCGTCGATCACTCGCGCCCGCCGATCGCGTCGACCGGCGCGGGTCGCAACCCGTACCGGGTGGCCATCCTGATCGCGCCCCAGGACAGTGCGATGGTGAGCGTCACGATCGCGATGAGTCCGGTCAGGGAGATGGTGGGAACTGGCGACTTCGTCAGCCCGAGACTGATGCCGATCAGCGGCGGGATCGTCGCCAGCAAACCGAACAGCAGCGCCGCGAAGACCACGATTCTGGCCTCGCCGTTCATCATCGCGCCGAGCTGGTCTCGGCTGGCACCGATGAGTTGCAGCATCGCGAACTCGCGAACCCGTGCCGTCGTGGCCATCACGAGGGTGTTCACCACGGCGATGGCGATGTAGCCCAGCAGTACCGTCTGAAACAGCAGGTTCAGTGCCCAGTCACCCGAGCCGCCGGGCCCAGGTGCGGCCAGGAACGTCTGCCGGTCGCCGACCCGGACCGTCGGGTAGCGTGCGGCGGCGCCACGCAGCGCGCCGGCGAGCGCCTCCGGGTCGGTCCCGTCCACCGATCTGATCAGCACCGCGGTGTCCACCCGCGCGGTGGTGTGGGCAACGACGAGGTCGTTGGGCAGGGTGACCTCCCCGAAGCCCAGGCCGTTCTCGTAGATCGCCACCACCCGTGGCCTGGCCAGCGTGCCGTCGCCGAGCCGGAGCTCGATCGTCGCGCCGACTCTCGCTCGGACGGTCTGCGCGACGACCCGGCTCAGCGCCACCGCCTCGCCACGCAGTTCCGCGATGTCGCCCTGGTCCACTGCGAGATCCATGGTTTCGGAGAGCCGTTCGGGCGTCACGCCCTGGGCGGCGAAGACCCTGGTCGCGGTGCTGTCCTCGGACGGAAAGGTCACCAGCACCCGCATCCGTGCCACCGGCGTCGTCACTGCGACGCCGGGCACGCCGCGCACGGCGTCCACGACCTCCGGGGAGACACCGGCACCGGACGACGCGGTCAGCACGTGGTCGGCCCTCAGGCCGTCCTCGAGTTGGTGCCGCGCCGCCGCGATCGTCGTGGCGGCGCCGAACACCTGCACGGCGGCCAGGGCCACGCCCATGGCCAGCGGTGTAATGGCCGAACTGAGCCGCCGCGAGTTGGCCCGCGCGTTGGCCTGGGCGAGAAAGCCGCTGGCCGTGGACTGCCGGTTCAGGCGCGAGCCGAACAGCACGACGGCGCCCCGAAGCAGCAGGGGTCCAAGACACCCGAGCGCCACGACGAACAACAGCACCGCGCTCCCCGCGGTGTCGGCGGCCGAGTCGCCCGGCGACGCGACGTTGCCCAGGGCCAGCAGCAGCCCGAGCGGGATGAGGAGGACGCCGATGGTCAACCGGACCCAGCCGAGTTTCTTCGGCTCGACAAGGGCGTCTCCGAGCGCCTCGACCGGACTGATCTTGGCCACCCGCCGCGCGACCAACCAGCCGGCAAGCCGGGCGCTGGTCATGCACAGCACCAGCGAGGCCAGGACGGGCAACAACCCCACCCGCATCTGGAAGTCCGGGGGCATCGCGTCCGCGACGACGAACACGCTGCGCATCACGTACGCGAGCGCCACGCCGGGCAGTGCGCCGACCACGGCGCCGACCGACGACACGAGGGTCATCTCGGCGCCGATCATCCACTGGATCTGCTTGGGTGTCGCGCCGATGGCACGCAGCAGGGCCAGTTCTCGTCTGCGCTGCCGCACCGACAGGGCGAGCGTGCTCGCCACCACGAACACCACGATCAGCACCATGGTGCCGCCGAACGACGCCGCCGTCTCGACTACCAGGCTGCGGGCGTCGCCCACGTCCAGGAACTCCACGTCGCCGCGTCCCGTTCCGGTGTGGGCCACCAGGCCCGGCACGGCGGCCGTGATGCGCTCGGCCAACTGCTCAGGTGTGACACCGGGGGCGGCGAGCACACCGATGGCGTCCACCCGGTCCGGACGGCCGGACAGCTTGGTCGCCTGGTCGTCGGTGACGAACACGGCGGACTGCCGGTCCAACCCGTCTCCCGGCGCGGTGGCGATACCCACCACGCGGTAGGACGCCGGGACCGAGCCGGAAACGAGCCGCACCGTCGCGTCGAGCGACACGTCGCCGCGTGCGGCGAGATCGGCGTCGAGCACGACCTCGTCGGGCGCGGCGGGCGCCCGGCCCTCGCGTACCCGGAATGGCGCGAGCGCCGCAGCGGACCAGCCGTGCCCGAACACCGGGAAGCCGTCCGGGCCGGCCACCGCGTCGCCGTCCGAGGCCAGCACGCCTACCTCGACGGTGACGTCTCCGATGGCCGACTGAACACCGGGCACCGCGGCGACGGCGGCGACCTTGTCGGCGGGCAGCGTGACGCGTTCGCCGTAGCGGACCTCCGAGGTCTCGTCCAGCCGGAACGACTGCTGAGCGCCGAGGACCACCGCCGTGCCCGAGTAGCGCTCGGGGGTCACGCCGGTGCCGAGCCCGGACACCAGCAGCGTCCCGCAGGCGGTGATCACCGCCGAGCCCGCAGCGATCGCGACGAAGGAGCCGACAAAACCGCCCTTGCGCCCCTTGATCGTGCTCCAGGCCAGCGACAGATCTTTTCGGTACGGCACCACGAGGCGGACGATCCGCCGGATGCGGCGGATCACCACTCGCCCAGGTGCGTCATGCGCGACGCGACCTGCTCGGGAGTGGGCCGGGTCAGCTCGCCCGCGATCGTGCCGTCGGCGAGGAACACGATCGAGTCGGCGAAGGAGGCGGCTACCGGGTCGTGGGTGACCATCAGCACCGTCTGCCCCAGGTCGTCCACGACGTGTCGCAGCAGTTCCAGAACCTGCTTGCTGGACCGGGTGTCCAGAGCGCCGGTCGGCTCGTCCGCGACCACCACCTCCGGGCGGGTGATCAGCGCGCGGGCGACAGCGACTCGCTGCTGCTGACCTCCGGACAGTTCGCCCGGCCGCCGCTTGACGTGCTCGCCGAGGCCGACCGCGGTGAGCACTTCTCGCAGGAACGCCTGCTCGGTCTTCCGGTCCGCCAGCCGCAGCGGCAGCGTGACGTTGTCCTCGACGGTCAGCGCCCCCAACAGGTTGTACGCCTGGAAGACGAAGCCGATGCGGTCGCGCCGCAGCTCGGTCAACTCGCTCTCCGACCGGCCGGACAGCTCCGTGTCACCCAGCATGACCCGGCCCGACGTCGGCCGATCGAGGCCGGCCGCGCAGTTCAGAAATGTGCTCTTGCCCGACCCGGACGGGCCCATGACGGCGGTGAACGTACCGCGCGGGAATGCGGCTGTCACCGCGTCGAGAGCCCGGACCGCGTTCTTCCCGGACCCGTACTCCTTCGACACCGACTCCAAGCGCACCGCGTACGACGATGGCCCTGATGTCGGCGTCGCGCGAGTGCACAGCGTGCCGGTCGCGGCATGCGGGACGCGCTCTCTCGACGGGTCCCCGTTTGATCTCATACCGTCGATGCTAGGAACGGCGGCAGCCTGGGCCGATACCTCCTACCACCGGAGATGAGGTACAGCTGGCTGTAGTGCCGGTGACGCAGCGCGCCGCTCTGGCCGGCACCTCGGCTGTCGACGCCGGTTACCATGCCCGATGCTCTTCATGGTCATCGAGCGGTTCCGCGACAACGACATGGTGCCGGTGTACCAGGCGGTCCGCGACCGCGGCCGGCAGCTCCCGGACGGACTGGAGTACGTGGACAGCTGGGTCGAGCCGACCTTCGGTCGCTGCTTCCAGCTCATGCGATGCGACGACCTGCGATTGCTTCAGCAGTGGGTGCTCGGGTGGCGCGGCACGGGCGTCACCTTCGAGATCGTTCCGGTGGTGAGCAGCGCCGACACCCGCGAGGTCGTAGCGCCCTATCTCGACGGGGACTGACATGCTCAACCGGTGGCGCGTTCGAGTGACGCGCTTCGTGCGCCCCGGTGTGCGGACCACCGGACGTGGCGAGGCGACGCGCAGCCCGGCTCTGAGCACGAGAAGTAGCCCGTAGCTCGTTCCCCCAGCCGCCAGACTTGCCGGAACCTGCCGAACCGGCAACCGTGGTGCGGTCAGATGTAACCACCGGCGCGTCCGCCGTCGGCCATGGTCCGAGGGGGGTACGCGTGGAGGCGCTCATCCTGATCGTGGTGCTGGGCGCCACCGTCCTCGTCGGCACCACTCTCGGCGGTCGATACCGGGTCGCTCCGCCGGTGTTGCTCATCGCGTTCGGCGTGCTGCTGGGGCTCACGCCGCCGCTGTCCGAGGTGACCCTGAAACCGGACCTGGTGCTGCTGATCTTCCTGCCGGCGATCCTGTACCGGGAGAGCCTCACCATCAGCCTGCGGGAGATCCGGGCCAACCTGCCGGTGATCGGTCTGCTCGCCGTGGTGCTGGTGGTGCTCACCATGGTCACCGTGTCGTTCGCGGCGCAGGCGTTCGGGGTGAACCCCGCCGCCGCCTGGGTGCTCGGCGCGGTTCTCGCGCCGACCGACGCCGCCGCGGTCACCGGCCTGGCCAAACGGCTGCCCCGCAAGCTCCTCACCACCCTGCACGCGGAGAGCCTGATCAACGACGGCACCGCGCTTGTGGTCTTCGCGGTGGCCGTGGGTCTGCTCAGTCAGAGCGCCAAGCCGGGCGTGCTGGGCATCAGCGAGGAGTTCGTCGGCGCCAGCGTCGGCGGCGTGGTCGCCGGCCTGCTGGTGGGGGCCGCCGTGGTGCTGATCCGCAAGCGGCTCGACGATCCGCTGCGCGAGGGCGCGCTGAGCGTGCTGACACCGTTCGGCGCCTTCCTGCTCGCCGACGCGGTGCACGCCAGCGGGGTGCTGGCGGTGGTGGTCGCCGGGCTCATGCTGTCCTATGCCGGGCCACGGGTGATCCGCGCCCGGTCCCGGGTGCTCGCGCTGGCGTTCTGGGACCTGACCACGTTCCTGATCAACGGCGGGCTGTTCGTCCTGCTCGGCACGCAGATACCCCGGGCGGTGCGGGGCATCACCAGCACGTCGCCCGAGCGGGCTCTGGTGATCGTGCTGGTGGTCACAGTGGTCGTCGTGGCCACCCGGCTGGTCTTCATCTACCTCACCGCCCAGACGGCGCGGCTGCGGCGTCGCCGGATGATGGACGACGGCCAAGGTCCGCCCAGTTGGCGGGTCGGGACCGTCGCCGGCTGGTCCGGGTTCCGGGGCGCGGTGTCGCTCGCCGCCGCCCTGGCCGTCCCGACGATGACTGTCGCCGGTCGACCGGTCGTCGAACGAGACCTGATCATCTTCGTCACCGCGTTGGTGATCGTGCTGATCATGCTGCTGCAGGGCACCACCCTGCCGTTGGTCGTGCGCTGGGCCGGGCTGTCCGGCGACCCGGAACGCGTCGACGAGACCCGCAACGCCCGGCGGCGGGCCACCGAGGTGGGCCTGGCCGCCCTGCCGCAGGTCGCCGCCGAGGTCGGCGCCCAGGAGGATTCGGTACGCCGGTTGCAGGCCGAGTATCAGCGGCACCTGACGGACCTCAGCGAGAGCGGCGGGAACACCGCCGAGGAGCGCCGGCTGGAACACAAGCTGCGCCTCGGGGTCCTCGCCCACAAGAGGCGCGAGGTCACCCGACTGCGCGACAACCGGGAGATCGACGACCTGGTGCTCCAGGAGCTCCAGGCCGCGCTGGACAACGAGGAGATCCGGCTGCTGGGGCGCGGACCCAACGAGTGACCCGCGGGTCAGAGCACCTGCGCGAGGAACCGGCGTAGCCGAGGATGCTCGGCCCGCTCGAAGATCGCCTCGGGTGGGCCGGCCTCCAACACCACGCCCCGGTCCATGAAGGCGACGGTGTCGGCGACCTGCCGGGCGAAGCCCATCTCGTGGGTGACCACCACCATGGTCATGCCGGCGGCGGACAGGTCGGCCATCACCGCGAGAACACCCTTGACCAACTCCGGGTCGAGCGCCGAGGTGGCCTCGTCGAAGAGCATCACCTCGGGCCGCAACGCCAGCGCCCGGGCGATCGCCACCCGTTGCTGCTGACCACCGGAGAGCTGCGCCGGCCGCGCGTCGGCCTTGCCGGCCAACCCCACCAGCTCCAGGTGGGTCCGCGCGATGCTTTCCGCCTCGTCCGCGCCGAGCTTGCGGAGCCGGCGCAGCGCGAGGGTGACGTTGCGCAGCACGCTCAGGTGCGGAAAGAGGTTGAAGTGCTGGAAGACCATGCCCACCCGCTGACGCAGCGCGTCCGGGTCGTCGCCCCGCACGCTGCGCCCGTCCAGCAGTACGTCGCCGCGGTCCGGCTCGATCAGCCGGTTGATGGTGCGCAGCAGGGTGGACTTGCCCGACCCGGACGGGCCGATCACGCAGGCCGTCGCGCCGCGCGCCACCGTGAGGTCGACGCCGCGTAGCACCCGGTTCGGTCCGAAGGCGAGGTGCACATCGCGGACGTCGAGGCTGACCGAGGTGGTCGTCACGGTGGTCATCGCCGGTGTCCTTCCGTCGTGGCGTACGCCGATGGGGTGTCGTCGTCCTCGTCCTCGGCGGACGGTGCGGTTGCCGGGCGGCCGTTGCGCAGCCGCCGGTCGATCCAGTTGACGACGTGCGTCAGCGGTACGGTCAGTGCCAGGTAACACAGCCCCGCCAGCAGCAGCGCCGACTCGTTGCCGGTGGTGGCCGCGTAGTCCTGCCCGATCCGGAACAGCTCCCGCTGACTGGCCACCAGGCCGAGGAAGTAGACCAGGCTGGAGTCCTTGATCAGGGCGATGAGCTGGTTCACCCAGGCCGGCAGCACCCGCCGGATGCCCTGCGGGATGATCACCAGCCGCATCGCGTCGGCCCAGGAGAAGCCGAGGGCGCGGGCGCCCTCCAACTGGGCGGCCTCCACCGACTGGATGCCGGAGCGGAAGATCTCCCCGATGTACGCGGCCGCGATGAGCGACAGCGCCAGGATTCCCAGCGGGTAGGGGTCCGGTCCCCAGACCTGCATGCCCAGCGGGGCGAGCCCGACGCCGATCAGCAGGATCGTCGCCGCCGCCGGCAGCCCCCGGAACACGTCGGTGTAGACCCGCGCCGGCCAGCGCAGCCACCGACTGCGGGAGAGGCCGGCGACGGCCAACAGCAGGCCCAGCACCGAGCCGAGCAGGGCAGCGGAGACCGCCAGGATCAGCGTGTTGGGCAGCCCGACGGTCAGCATCTCGGGCAGCGCCTCGCGCATCGCGTCGGTGTCGAAGAAGGTCTCCCACAGGGTGCTCAACGGATCCATCGGTCGCCTCTCCTACCGCCCCGCTCGCTCGTCACCGGCTCAGGACGCGGCCGACGCGGACGCGGTCGGCGTGACGGGCGTGCCGGACGCGGACGGCGCGACGGACCCGGTCGGTGCCGGCACCGTGCCGCTGCCCGGCGTGAAGTCCGCCGGGATCGGCCGGCCCGGGTAGTACTGCGTCTGCAACCGGCTCCAGGTGCCGTCCGCGATGACCTCGTCGAGGCCCTTGTTCAGCGCCTCGCGCAGTTTGTCGCTGCCCTTGGCCACGGCGTACGCGGTCGGGGCCGGGCTGAGCTGCTTGGCCGCCACGGTGATCTTGCCGTTGCTGTCGGCGGCCGACTTCTCGCCGATCTCGGCCGGGGCGATCCACGCGTCGGCGGTGCCGGCCTTGAGCTGGTTGATCGCGCCGTTGTAGTCCGGCACCCGCACCGGGTCGAGCTGCTTTCCGGTGGCGTAGTCGTCCTGCACGGTGCCCTGCACCACCACGACCCGCTTGCCGGTGAGCTGGTCGAAGCCGGTGATCGGTGAGCCGGCCGGGACGTCCAGGCCGAAGTAGCCGAAGTCGTAGCCGTTGCCGAAGTCGACTGTCTTCTTCCGCGCCTCGGTGATGGTGATCGAGGAGCTGCCGACGTCGAACTTGTGGTTGTTGACCTGGGAGAGCAGCGCGGAGAAGTCGGTGCCGACGAATTCCACGGTGAGGCCGAGCCTGCCGGCAACGGCGGTCAGCAGGTCGTTGTCGAAGCCGGTGAACCTGCCGTCCTTGAGGAAGACGTTCGGCGGGGCGTCGGTCAGGGTGCCGGCCCGCAGCACGCCCGGCTGGGCCAGGCCGTACGGGTTGGCGGTGGTGTCGGACGAGTTGTCGTCGCCGCAGGCGGTGAGCGCGGTGGCGGCCAGGATGGTGGCCGCGCCGAGGGCGGCGGCACGGGTCAGGGCAGGAAGAAGTCGCACGGGTGTCTCCGAAAGAGGTCGTGTCTCGGCGGGCACGGACGTGCGCCGCCGACGGTGCGCCCGATGGGCGTACCGCTGGAAATGGGTGTGGGAAGAGGGACGCGTCAGTGCGCGGTGCGGCGGCGACACGCCGCGCTGCACATTCGCATCATGTCCACGTGCCGTCGCCGGGTCAGTGCCGGCGCGAGCCGGTCGGCGCGCAGATCCGCGACGTCGGCCGGTGGGGTGGAGCTGAAGATGCGCATACGGTCTCCCGGGTCTGGTGCTGACCTGGGTGCCAGGCCACGCTTGCACCGACGTCGTGCCGGTGCCTGGTCTTCACCCGGGGCACCCCACCGCGGAGGAGGGTTGCCGGCCAGCGAGCCGGGGCTTCGCGCTGGCACTCATGACCTGCGGCGAGGTTAGCAGCACCTCCGGGTGGATCGTCCAGTCGTTATGACCACGCTCACCGTGCCGGACCGGGTGCCCGGCCGCAGGTCAGCCGGCGTGCACGTGCGGCCGGCGGTGCGGGTCGGGCTCCTGGCGGCGCAGGATCTCCCGGGTGACCGAGGCGATCGCCCCCTGCCCGAAGGCCAGGTACCGCAGGATGTTGCGGGCCGGACCGCCCTCGCTCCACTCGAAGTAGATGTGTGGGCGTCGCCGGCTCCGGTCGCGGATCTCCAACAGCAGGGCGGCGAGCGCGGTGGGCACCGAGGAGGCGGCCAGGCTGAGCACCGCGAAGCGGTCGTCCACCATGCTGCCGCGCACCAGCAACTCGGTCTCGAAGTCCGACGGGTCGGTGACGTGCACCTCGACGAAGATCACGTCGCTGTCGTCGGGAAAGTCGTTGTCCGCCATGGTCTGGTCCAACTTGGCGCGGTACTCGGCCTCGTCGCGCCGGTCGGGCTCGTGGGCGATGAGCCGGATCCGCCGTCCGGCCCGCTCGTCGATCATCCGGGCCGCGACCGGGTCCAACTCGACCCGGTCGACGCGCAACTCGTAGGCCCGCGACAGCCGGGAGAGCAGCGACACCACGATGATCCCGCCGATGAAGCAGGCCGCGATCTTGACGCCGTCGGGGCGTTCCACCACGTTCGCCAGGGTGGTGTAGACGAAGGCCACCGCGATGACTCCGAACGCGATGCCGCGACCGCGCTGCCGCCGCCGGACCGCCGCGAGCGTCACGGCCGTCGCCGCCGAAGTGATCAACACCAGCACCCCGGTGGCGTACGCGCCGCCCTGCGCGTCCACGCTGGCCTCGAAGAGGACCGTGATCAGGAAGGCCACCGAGGTGAAGACCAGCACCAGCGGCCGGACGGCCCGCGCCCAGGCCGGTGCCATGCCGTAGCGGGGCAGGTAGCGGGGGACGAGGTTGAGCAGACCGGCCATCGCCGACGCCCCCGCGAACCAGAGGATCCCGATGGTGGACAGGTCGTAGACGGTGCCGAACACCTCCCCGAGGTGCTCGTGCGCCAGGTAGGCCAGCGCCCGTCCGTTCGCCGGCCCGCCCGGCCGGAAATCCTCCGCCGGGATCAGCACCGTGGTCGTCACGCTGCTGGTGATCAGGAAAACGCTCATGATCACCGCAGCGGCGGTGAGCAGTCGGCGCGCACCGCGGATCCGGCCCAGCGGGCGCGCCTCCGAGTCCCGCGGGTCGCCCCGGATGCTCGGCATCACGGCCACCCCGGTCTCGAAGCCGGACAGGCCCAGCGCCAGTTTCGGGAAGACCAGCAGCGACAGCCCGACCACCAGCCAGGGATCACCATGCGCGGTGGTCAGCGCGGTGGTCCAGTCCTCGACCGTGCTCGGGTGCGTCACCACCCGCCACAGCGCGTCGACCACCACCACCGCGTTCAGCGTCAGGTAGACCGCGACCAGCACGACGGCGATCCCGATGGCCTCGGTGAATCCCTTGAGGAACACCGCGCCCAACAGCGCCACGAGCAGCAGCGTGAGCAGCACCTCGTGCCCCTTGAGCCCGTCCGGCCAGAACGGGTTCTCGTCGATGTGCGCGGTCGCGTCGGCGGCCGAGAGGGTGATGGTGATGATGAAGTCGGTGGCCGCGAAACCCAGCAGCACCAGCACCAGCAGCTTGCCGGGCCAGTAGCTCAGCAGGCGTACCAGCATCGCGATGGAGCCCTCGCCGTGCGGGCTCTCCACCGCCACCCGCCGGTAGACCGGCAGCGCGCCCAGCAGCGTCACCAGCACCAGCACCAGGGTCGCCACCGGCGACAGCGCCCCGGCGGCCAGCGCCGCGATGCCCGGCTGGTAGCCCAGCGTGGAGAAGTAGTCGACGCCGGTCAGGCACATCACCTTCCACCACGGGTGGTGCCGGTCCTCCGGCGGACGTCCGTGCGGCCCCGGGTGCCGCACGGCCTGGTCCGAGCCCGCGTCGAGCAACCACCCCCGCAGCCGTCCGGCGCGCCTGTCGACCTCCATCGGCGCGTCCCCCGTCATCCGCCCACGGTCACGGTCAGTATCCGCCGGTGGGGGTGCGCGCGTCCGCCGGTGCGCGGAACCCACCCGGCCGCGGGACGGGTTTCGGGTCGGGGACACGGGGGATGCAGCGCCCCCGGGTTGGCGGAAGTGCGCGGGGCCGGACGGCACCGGGGGAGGGGACAGGGCATGGTCGGTGGCCGTCGCTTCCGCCCCGGTGGTGGCTTCGGTCGCCAACTGGACGAGTACGAGACGACGGAGGGTGTGCCCCCGCCCACGGAGTCGACCGAGCCGCCCAGCGGTGGTCTGGTGGACAGCGCGGTCTACGTCCGCGGGCACCGCTTCGCGTCGCCGTCCGGCCTCGCCGAGACGTACCGCTGTCTGCAGGAGCAGGACGCCGCGATGGCCTGGATCGGGTTGTACCGGCCCGACATCGACCAGATCACCTCGCTGGCCCGGGAGTTCCGGCTACACGACCTGGCAGTCGAGGACGCGATCAACGCCCACCAGCGACCCAAGCTGGAACGGTACGGGCACACCCTGTTCGTGGTGCTGCGTGCCGCCCGCTACGACGACCAGCGGGAGGAGGTCGAGTTCTCCGAGCTGCACCTGTTCATCGGGCCGGGCTTCGTGGTCACCGTCCGGCACGGCGAGGCCCCCGACCTGGCCGCGGTGCGGCGGCGGATGGAGACCGACGCGCAGATGCTGGCCCGGGGCCCGCAGGCGGTCCTGTACGCGATCCTCGACCAGGTCGTCGACGGGTACGCGCCGGTGGTGGCCGGGCTGGAGAACGACATCGACGAGATTGAGACCCAGGTGTTCGGCGGCGACCCGAACGCGAGCCGCCGCATCTACGGCCTCAGCCGCGAGGTCATCCAGTTCCAGCGCGCCGCCCGGCCACTGCTCACCGTGCTCGACGCGCTGGCCGACGGCGCCGGCAGCGCCAACACGGACGAGGAACTGCGGCGCTACCTGCGCGACGTGACCGACCACCTGACCCAGGTGGTGGAGCGGGTGGACGGTTTTCGGCACCTGTTGCAGAACATCCTGACCGTCAACGCCACGCTCGTCTCGCAGCAGCAGAACGAGGAGATGCGCAGCCTCAACGCGGCCAGCTACGCCCAGAACGAGGAGCTGAAGAAGGTCTCGTCCTGGGCGGCGATCCTGTTCGCCCCGACGCTCATCGGCACCGTGTACGGGATGAACTTCGTCCACATGCCGGAGTTGAACTGGCGCTTCGGCTACCTGTTCGCGTTGCTGCTCATGCTGATGGTGTGCGGCACCCTCTACCTGATCTTCAAGCGGCGCGGCTGGCTGTGAACCACGCGGCCGGGGATCACTCGATGCCGCGCAGGATGTGCCGCTCGTCCTCGATGTCGTCGTCGCCGGCAGCGATCCGGCCGAGCAGGACGGCGGCGGCCCAGATCGTCAGTGGTGTCGCCGCCCCGGTCATGCCGCCGCCGGTCCGGTCGTCCCGGGCCTGGCTTCGCTCCGCACGCGCTGGCCTGCGCTGAGCCTCCATGGGCCCCGCCTCTCCTCGTCGAAGCCGCCGTCGGTGGCGCGGCGTCAGCGCGCCACCGGTACGACAGCCACCTCGAACCTTCCCACGCCCGGCCGCATCCGCACCGCTTGTTTTCGGGTTTCTGACTGTGACCCGCCAAACCGGACATTCTCGCCTTCGCCTTCGCCTTCGCCTGATCGTGCTCGATCCTGGTTGTAGTGGCCTCGTGCGCGCATCGAGGGGCACTCGTTCCTGGATCGAGCGCGATCTTCCTGGTGCCCGCCGCGGTAAGTGATCCACTCGGTTTCACGAATATCGGGGCATCCCGGCGTTCCGGATACCGCGTCTTCACCAAACCCGAGTGGATCACCACCGGTCGCCTGAGTCTCGGCAGGACCATGGGCGGCGCTGCGCCGGCTCGGTCGACGCGACGTCCTGGTCCACGACGCCGCCGCCGGGCCTCCTGACCGGCGCGGCCGCGCCGGACCCGTGTGGTTCAGGGCAACGGGTGGGCGATGCCGCGGGCATGGTCGGTGAGCGCCGCGCCGACCACCGTCGCGGCCAGCGGCAACACCTCGAGACAGCGGCGCACCGCCGCGGCCATCAGCGCGTTCGGCACCCGCATGGACAGCGTGCAGTGCGGCACCCAGCGGCCCGGCCGGTAGTGCTCGCTCAGGGCGACGCCGGCGGCGGTGAGCCGGTCGGACACCATCCGTTGGTGGGCCAGCATCTCCGGGGTGGGCACCGGGCCGAGCCAGAGCACCCGGCCGACGAACTGCCCGGCGTGCTGGAAGTCCAGTCGCAGCGGGGCCGCCACGACCGTCCCGTGCAGCGCTTCGGCGACCTGCGCGGGGTCAAGGCGGGGCGCCACCGCGAGCGAGACGTGCGGACGGTGGCGCTGCTCCAACAGCGAGCGCATGCTCTGCACGCCCTCGGCCTCCAGCGCGTCCCACAGCACCCGGATCCTGCGGGTGGCGTCCGGGTCCAGATACAGCTCCACCGCGGCGACCATTCGATCACCGTAGCGACCGAGGTTTGCGCGCCCGCTGTCGGCGGTACCTGATCGGAAACCAACCTGGAGGTGTGCCCGGTGGACGTGAGTGACCTGCTGACCGAGACGTACGACCGGCTGCCCGACCTCGTCCGCGCGGCGGTCGACGGCCTCAGCCCGGAGCAACTGCACCGGGCACCCGTCGAGGGCGCCAACACGATCGGCTGGCTGGTCTGGCACCTGACCCGGGTGCAGGACCACCACGTCGCCGACCTGCTCGACACCGAGCAGATCTGGGTCAGCGGCGACTGGGCGGGCCGGTTCGGGCTCAAAGCCGACCCGGACGACACCGGCTACGGTCACTCGGCTGCCCAGGTCGAGGCGGTGCGGCCGGAGAGTGCGCAGGCACTCGTCGACTACTACGAGGCGGTGGCGTCGCGGACCGGCTCGTTCCTGGCCGGTCTGCACCCGGCGGACCTGGACCGGGTGGTCGACGAGTCGTGGGACCCGCCGGTCACCCTCGGCGTCCGTCTGGTCAGCATCGCCGACGACGACCTGCAACACGTCGGCCAGGCCGCCTACGTGCGTGGCCTGATCGAGGCCGAGGCGCCCGCCAACAGCGGCCGATAGGACCTGCCGGTCAGCCCATCGTCTTCGCGCCGTCGATCGACTCCCGCAGGATGTCGGCGTGCCCGGCGTGCTGGGACGTCTCGGCGATCAGGTGCAGCAGCACCCGGCGGACCGTCCAACTCGCCCCCGGCTCGAACCAGGGTGCCTGCGGCAGCGGGTGCGCCGCGTCCAGGTCGAGGGTGGCGACCAGCGCGTCGGTCTGGGCGGCAACCGCCTGGAACCGCTCGACCAGACCGGCGAGGGTCTCGCCCGGTGCCAGCTGGAACTGACCGACCCAGTCGATCTCCTCACGCTGCATCGCCTCCGCGCCGCCCACGGCGAAGAGCATCCACCGGTGCTCGACGCCGGCCACGTGCTTGACCAGGCCGCCGAGGCTCAGCTCGCTCACCGTCGGGCGGGTGGCGGCCTGCTCGTCGGTGAGCCCGTCCACCGTGTGCAGCAGGAAACCCCGGTGCCGGCGCAGCGTCTGTAGTAGATCGGCCCGCTCACCGGTGAGCTGCTCCGTGCTGGTCATGCCGCCACCCTTCGTCGATGTCCACTCGGTGCCACCGTAGGCCCAGGCACCGACACTTCCGGTGTCGGACACGACGTGCGACGTACGAGCCGCCAGCGGTTGCCGATCCGCGTCGGTGGCGGTCCACTGAATGACATGGGTGTGATCAAGGTGGGTACGTCGTCCTGGGCCGACCAGTCGCTGCTGCGCTCGGGGTGGTACCCGCGCTCGGCCAACACGCCGGCCCGTCGGCTCGGTTTCTACGCCGGCCGGTTCCCGCTGGTCGAGGTCGACACGTCCTACTACGCCGTACCCGTACCGGAGACCACGCAGGGCTGGGTCGACGCCACACCCGACGACTTCACCTTCGACGTCAAGGCGTTCAGTCTCTTCACCGGCCATCCGACGCCGGTCGCCGCGCTACCCCGGGACCTGCGCCCGACCGCCGGCCCGAGCCGGATCCGCCGCCGGGACCTGCCGGAGCGGGCGTACGACGAGCTGTGGGCCCGGTTCCGCGCGGCCCTCGACCCGATCGCGGCGGCCGGCAAGCTGGGTGCGGTGCTGTTGCAGTTCCCACCGTGGCTGGTGCGCGGCGCGGCGGCCGAACGCCGGATCGTCGAGCTGGCGCAGCGCTGCCGGCCGTGGCGGGTGGGTGTGGAGCTGCGGCACGGCTCCTGGTTCGACGGCCCGGCCGCGTCGGACACGCTGGACCTGCTGCGCGCGCACGACCTGTCCCTGGTCTGCGTCGACATGCCGCAGGGGCACCCTTCGTCGGTGCCGCCGATCCTGACCACGACCGCGGAGCCGGCGATCGTCCGGTTCCACGGCCACAGCCGGGCCTGGGGCGACGGCGACAAGCAGGAGAAGTTCCGGTACGCGTACGACGAGGCCGAGCTCGCGCACTGGGCCGGGCGGTTGGCCGAGCTCGCCGGTCCGACCGACGACCTGCACGTGTTGTTCAACAACTGCTGCGCCGGTCAGGCCCAACGCGACGCGACCCGGCTGGCGCAACTGCTCACCGAGACCATGATCGCCGACCGGAGTGTTGCGGCCGGATCGAGCGGCTGACCGGCCACGGGGGATCAGGAGCGTCGACCCCGGCTACGCAGCGCGTCCTGTGTCGAATCGCCGATGTCGGCGTCGTCCGGGAAGGTCCGGCCGCTGGGCGCCGGGTCCGGTGGGGCGCCGGGGCCGGCCATCGTCGTCCGGGTCGGCTCCACCGAGCCGAAGCCGTGCCGTCCCGCCGGGTCGGTCCGGCCCGACGGGGCACCCGCACGCCGTTCCCCGCGTCGTCCCTCGGGCACCGCGGTCTCCTCGCTGCCCTCGTCCATCGGCGAGTCCGCGTCGGCACCCCAGGGCGCGTCGGCGTCGAAGCCGTCGCCGCCGCCCCACGGCTGGGTCGCCTCCGGCTCCTGCCGGTCGTTGTCACCACTGCGTCCCTTGTGCACCGTCATGGCCACCCCGCTCGTCGGTCCGCCGCTGCCGGCGGACGGTGTGCCGTTCTCGGGTCGCGCCCGCCCGCGCCGGTGCCGTCGCAGGAGCGTCGTCGCCGCGTCGGGGAGCGCACGGGACCGGCCAGCGCCCCACCGTCGAGAGGGCGGCGGGACGCGGGCCGGCCCGGCGTTCAGCGTCCGGCCATCGCCATCGGCCGTTTTCCGTTGCTCGTGCCAGCCATCTTGATCATGCCCTTCGAGGCACCCTTCATGCTGCTGCCCCGGCCGAGAATCCCCTTGAACACCTGGCCGGGCTTCTGCTGCTCACCCATGTACGCGGTGACCACCACCAGGGCCCCGGTCAACGCCGGAATGGCCCACTGGAGCAGCTTCATCTGCCGCTGCGAGGAGGCCACGCTCGCCGGGGTCTGGTGGTTCGGCTCGGTGGTCCCGCTCACCGGCGAGGCACCGGCCTTCTCCAGGCGCATGCCGACCAACCGGCTGTAGCCGGTCACGGCCAGCGCGCCGATCGTCAACGCCGTCTTGATGGCGCTGGTACGGCCCACCCCGGACTGAGCCGCCACGCGTGGGCTCTCCGTCACCAACTCGCCGACCGCACCGGCCAGGTGCGCGCCGATGGCGGCGGCGTTGACCGGGGTCCATCTGGACCATCCGGCCGACGCGACCGAGAGTCGCTGGGTCGAGTCGCTGATCTTCCCTGCCGCGCCGTTGACGCCGAAGGCACCCATGAGGGAGCCGCCGAACCAGGCCGCGAGACCCAGATCGTGCATCGAGCGCAGTGCGGTATGCCGTTCGGACATGTGATCCCCTTCCGCCGTGTTGGGCGCTGCGGCTTACCCGCCGCCCGGGCGGCTAACCCCGTCACCCGGCGGCCGATCGGCACCGCACCGGCAGGACCGCGACATACGGGTTTCGAGGTGCCGCACCACCGCCGGCAGGAGTCGTTCGCGCGGTGGCGGGTAGATCCCGAGCGACGCTGACCGAGAGGGGAACGGGATGTCGCAGCCGGACGAGAGTCGGGAGAAGACCCCGAAAACCGACGCGGTGCTCATGCACCCGGACAACGACCCACACAAGAACACCGCGGAGGTCGCGCCGCGCAAGGACCACGCCAAGATCCAGGTGGAGCGCGACGGCGAGCTGGTGCCGCTGGACCAGGACGAGTGACCGGCCCGACCCGGCTCAGCGGGGCGGCAGGTCGCCGGCGAAACTGGCGATCCGCCGCGCCAACGGGGTGCTCGCGCGGACCCACGTGAAGTGGTCCAGAGCCGCACCGGCCTCCGCCACCGAGTAGCGCTCCCGGGTGAGCGGGGCCGCGACGAGCTTCGCGCAGAGGGCGTCCATCGTCTCGTGCGGGGTGTACTGGTCGTCGTCCACACTGACCGCCAGCGTCGGCGTGCGCACCGCGCGTACCGCAGCCTCGGTGTCCGTGCCGTTCAGCCGGGGAAAACGGCCGGTGCGCGCGGTGTGGGCCCAGTCGCGGATCACGCCGCGCGCCTGCCGGCCGCCGAAGCCCCAGCCCGGCCAGACCCGCAGCAGGGCCGCGGTGGCGGCGATCCCCTGGGTGTACGGCAGGACGCCGAGGCCGCGCAGGCCCGGGTAGTGTCGCCAGTACGGGATGCCGACCGCGATCAGTGCCAACGCGTCCACCTCGTCGCCGCCGTGCAGGGCGAGGTGCAGCAGCGCGGCCTGACCGCCGAGCGAGTGCCCCAGCAACAGGCGGTTACGCCCGTCCAGTCGTGGCTTGAGGGCGGCCAGAACGGCCCCGACGTCGTCGGCCAACTCGGCGTAGCCGTAGCGGTCGGCCCGGCTCGGCGTCGGAGTGCTCGCCCCGGTTCCGCGCAGGTCGGCGACGACCACGGCCAACCCGGCGGCGCGTAGCGTGGCCGCGAAGGGGCGGTAGTAGCGGGCCCGCACACCCATCGCGGGCCAGATCACGACCACCGGCGCACCCGTGGTGTCGGGCGGTTCGGGGTAGACCTGCACACCCAACCGGCCGCCGTCGACGTCGACGAACTCCTGCGCGTACTCCGGATCTTGATCCACCGGCTCAGCCTACGGTCCCGGCGTTACCGGCGGGTAGCCGACGGTGCGCCGACGCGACGGAGGGCCCCGCCGCAGCGGGGCCCTCCGGTTGGCGACGCGGTCAGGAGACCGAGATCGTCCCGTTGCCGGCGCGGACGCAGGCGACCGAGCGGGCGCTGGTGGTGGCGGCTCCACTCAGGCACTGACCGAGCACCTGGTGACCCGTGGCGTTCGGGTGCCAGGACTCCTGGCAGGTCTGGAAGTAGCTGACGCAGGTGTTGGCGATGCGCTGGATGGCGATCTTGTCCTTGCCGGACAGGCTGGTGACGAAGGTGCCGCTCGCGCCGTCCTGCAGCCGGATCGGCGTGGCCAGCGAGCCCGTCGGGCTGCTGGTCTGCTCGCACAGCCGAGCGCCGTTGAAGGCCTGCTGCACGTTCAGGTAGACCAGTTCGTCGGCGGGGAACTCGGCCGCGAGGGTGTCCCGGGCGGACTTCACGATGGTGCCCAGGCCCTGCGAGAACCGGTGTCCGGGCGCCAGGCTGGCCCGGTGGATCGGGCAACCCGCCGCGTACCGCTCGGCACCCAGGTCACGGAACTTGTCCCGGGTGTCGTCGCGGCTGTCCTCCTCGTGGAACTGCGGGTTCAGGTCCAGCGGCAGCGGGTTCGTGTAGTCCTGGAACACCACCCGGTGCTGTCCGTCCGCGTCGATCTGGTCCAGGGTGGTCAGGATCTGGCGTACGGCGGCGGTGGTCTCCGCGGTCGCGGCGCTGAGCTGTGCCGCGGTGGCCAGGTCGGCGTCGCTGCACGGCTTCTGCTCCACCGGCCCGCCGAGGTACGCCCAGAACTCCCACCAGCCGGTCCAGGCGTCGGCGATGAACCGGTTGGCGCACTTCTCCGCGACGCTGCCGAAGGTGAACGAGCTGTTGTTGGAGCCCAGGCCGACCAGCACCAGGTCGATGTCCTGGGTCTGCGCGACGGCGCGGAGCTGGTCCAGCTGCGCGGCCACGGTCCGGCCGTTCGTCCGCGCCTGCGAGGCGTTGGCGATGTCGTGCGGCTGGCCGCCGGAGCAGGCCAGGTTGAACCGGTTCTGGATGCCCGGCAGGTTGGCCTGGTGCAGCGAGGCGTTTGCCGAACGGTGGCAGAAGAACGCGTTGTTGTTCGCCGCGGTCCAACCGGGGAAGCCCTGGGCGACACCGTTGACGTCGACCACCGGGGTGTACGCCCCGGCGCCCTCGCCGCTGATGAAGCTGTCGCCGAGTGCCACCGCGGCGGTGGGCAGCGCGGCGGACGCGGGTGCGGGCAGCGCGACGGCGGTCGACAACGCGGCCATGGCGATCGTTAGTCCCGCGGCGAGCGCGGTACGCCGGAACCTGGGCATGGGGCCCCCATCCATCGAAAGATGAAAGATTCTCTGAGAGCGCGATCAGATCACCCCTGTGCAACGGGCGTCAATGGCCCGTAACAGATTCGTTCGATGAAAGACATGTGGCACACTCCGGTCACTTTCCGAAGCCGTGCGCCCCAACCGACCGTGATCGTGCTTTGCGGTGCGTGCTCCCGTGCTCACCGGCTGACTGTTCGCTGGCTCACGTCCGAGGGCCATCGCGCGGCGGGTCGCGTAGGTCCTCCGGGAGTTGTCCTAGCCTCGGGCTAGGCTCGCTGCGGCGCGCCACGCCGGCTGATGTCGCCGGTGACCGGCAGCACACCGCCGAGACCGGGGAGTACGACCAGTTGACCGCAGAGCCTGACACCCTGTACGGGGCCGATGACCTCACCCACCTTGAGGGGCTGGACGCTGTCCGCAAGCGGCCCGGCATGTACATCGGCTCCACCGACAGCCGTGGCGTGGGTCACCTCGTCAACGAGATCCTCGACAACTCCACCGACGAGGGTGTCGCCGGTCACGCCGACCACGTCGAGGTGATCCTGCACGCCGACGGCTCGGTGCAGGTCGACGACGACGGCCGGGGCATCCCCACCGACGTGCACGCCAAATCCGGCATCTCCGGCGTCGAGCTGGTGCTGACCCGGCTGCACGCCGGCGGCAAGTTCGGCGGCTCCGGCTACAAGACCTCCGGCGGCCTGCACGGCGTCGGCGCCTCGGCGGTCAACGCGCTGTCCCGCCGCTTCGACGTGACAGTCCGCCGAGCCGGCAAGATCCACACGATGTCCTTCCGGCACGGCGTCCCGGGCATCTTCGACGGCGCCGGGCCCGACGCGCCCTTCACCGCCGGCCCCGGCCTCCAGGTCACCGGCGCGATGAAACGCGGCCAACGCACCGGCACCTCGATCCGCTGGTGGCACGACGCCCGCTACTTCGAGACCGGCGCCGCACTCGACGTGGACGCCGTCCGCACCAAGCTGCGCAACACCGCCTTCCTGGTCCCCGGCGTGACCTACCTGCTGCGTGACCTGACCGGCGAGGCGCCCGCCGAGGAGCGGTTCCACTACCCCAACGGGCTCAGTGACATGGTGGAGTTTCTCGCACCGGCCGGCGACCGGCCCGTCTCCGGCACCCTGCTGGTCAACGGCGAGGGCACCTACCGGGAGAACGCCGCCGACGCCAACGGCGTCATGCAGTCCAACGTGCAGCGGCGCGCCGAGGTCGAGGTGGCGTTCCGGTGGGGCACCGGCTACGACCGCACCGTCGAGTGCTTCACCAACACCATCCGCAACGCACACGGCGGCACCCACCGCAAGGGCTTCGAGCGGGCCCTCGTCCGCGCCCTCGCCGACGCGGTCCGCAACACCCGCGGCCTGCTCAAGGCCAAGGAGGAGCCGCCCACCCTGGACGACGTCCTGGAGGGGATGACCGCGGTGGTGCACGTGCGCATCCCCGAGCCCCAGTTCACCTCGCAGACCAAGGACGAGCTGTCCACCCCGGGGATCACCAAGGTGCTCCAGGGTCTGGTCGACGCGCACGTGAAGGCCTGGCTGGAGGACCGGCGCACCAAGGCCGAGGCCCGCACGGTCCTGCAGAAGATCGTCGACGCGGCCCGGGTGCGTCTCACCCAGAAGCAACAGAAGGACGCCGCCCGGCGCAAGACCGCCCTGGAGGGCGCGTCCATGCCGCCGAAGCTCGTCGACTGCCGGGCCACCGGCATCGACCGCAGCGAGCTGTTCATCGTGGAGGGCGACAGCGCGCTCGGCACGAGCCGGATGGCGCGATCCTCGGAATACCAGGCGCTGCTGCCGATCCGCGGCAAGATCCTCAACGTCCAGAAGGCCAACCTCCAGCAGGTTCTGGACAATGCCGAGTGCGCCGCGATCGTGCAGGTCCTCGGTGCCGGCTCGGGGCGCACGTTCGACCTGTCCGCGCTGCGCTACGGCCGCGTGCTGATCATGGCCGACGCCGACGTGGACGGCGCCCACATCCGGACGCTGCTGATCACCCTCTTCGCCCGGTACATGCGCCCGCTGATCGAGGCCGGTCGGCTCTACGCCGCGATGCCGCCCCTGCACAAGATCACCACCAGGGGGCGCAACCCGCAGACCACCTACACCTACACCCAGGCCGAGATGGAGACGACGGTCCGCAAGCTGGAAAAGGCCGGCAAGCAGATCGTCACACCCATCCCACGCTTCAAGGGTCTCGGTGAGATGGACGCCGACGAGTTGTGGGACACCACGATGAACCCGGCCACCCGCGCCGTCCGCCGGATCACCCTCGACGACGTCGACGCCGCCGAACGCATCCTCGAACTGCTGATGGGGGAGAAGGTCGAGCCGCGCCGCAACTGGCTCATCGACTCCGCCGACCGCGTCGACCGGGATGCGATCGACGCGTGAGCGCCCGTTCCGTTCCAGTTCCAGTTCCCGTGGAGAGCTGAGTCATGGCACGCCGTAAGGAAAACAAGGTCGACCTCTCCTCGTTCGACCAGGCCGGCGCGCGGGTCTTCGACAACCCGCTGGTCACCGAGGTGTCCGACTCCTACCTGGAGTACGCGTTCTCGGTCATCCACTCCCGCGCCCTGCCCGACGCGCGCGACGGCCTCAAGCCCGTGCACCGGCGCATCCTCTGGTCGATGTACGAGCAGGGCTACCGCCCGGATCGCGGCCACGTGAAGTCTGCCCGAATTGTCGGGGATGCGATGGGAAAGTACCATCCACATGGTGATACGGCCATTTATGACGCGATGGTCCGCCTCGCACAGGACTTCTCGCTCAACGTGCCACTCATCGACGGGCATGGAAATTTTGGGTCTCCAGACGATGGCCCGGCTGCCTCGCGTTACACGGAAGCACGAATGTCCCGGGAGGCCATGCTGCTCGTCGGTGAGCTGGGCGAGGACACCGTCGACGTCGAGCCCAACTACGACGGGTCGCTGACCCAGCCGACCGTGCTGCCCGCCGCGTTCCCCAACCTGCTGGTCAACGGCGCGTCCGGGATCGCGGTCGGCATGGCCACCAACATGATCCCGCACAACCTCGCCGAGGTCGTCTCCGCGGCCCGCTGGCTGATCAACCACCCGGACGCCACCCTGGACAAGCTCATGGAGTTCGTTCCCGGCCCCGACCTGCCCACCGGCGGGGTGCTGCTGGGTCTGGACGAGGTGCGCCGGGCGTACGAGACCGGGCGTGGCGTGGTGCGGATGCGCGGCAAGGTGGAGATCGGCCCGATCGAGGGCAGCCGGGGTCGCCAGGCGATCACCGTGGTCGAGCTGCCCTACGGCGTCGGCGCGGAGAAGGTCATCGCGGCGATCACCAACGAGGTCACCAAGACCAAGCGGCTCACCGGCATCGCCGACGTCAAGGACCTCACCGATCGGGAGAGCGGCACCCGGCTCGTCGTCGAGTGCAAGGTCGGGGTCAACCCGCAGGCGCTGCTCGCCGACCTCTACCGGCTGACCCCGCTGGAGCAGTCCTTCGGCGTCAACAACCTGGTCCTGGTCGACGGGCAGCCGCGCACGCTGGGGCTGAAGGCGTTGCTGGAGGTGTTCCTGGCCCACCGGTACGAGGTGATCACCCGGCGTACCTCGTACCGTCGGCGTAAGCGCCAGGAGCGGCTGCACCTGGTCGACGGTCTGCTGATCGCGCTGCTGGACATCGACGAGGTGGTCCGGCTGATCCGGGGCAGCGACGACGCGCAGGCCGCGAAGGACGGGCTGATGAGCCGGTTCGGCCTGTCCGACATCCAGGCGACCTACATCCTGGACACTCCGCTGCGCCGGTTGACCAAGTTCGACCGGATCGAGTTGGAGGCCGAGCAGGAGCGGCTGCGTGCCGAGATCGCCGAGCTGAGCAAGATCCTCGACGACGAGCGGGTGCTCAAGAAGCTGGTCTCCGACGAGTTGGCGGCGGTGGTCAAGCAGTTCGGCACCGAACGGCGGACGACGCTTGTCGACGGCGATCTCAAGGAGGTGCTGGCGGCGTCCGTGCCGGCCGGCCCGCTGGAGGTTGCCGACGACCCGTGCCAGGTGATCCTGTCTGCGACCGGGCTGGTCGCCCGGACCGCGGCCGAGTCGGAGGAGAGCGCCGAGGGGCGCCGGCGCAACGGCCGGGTCAAGCACGACACGGTACGCGCGATCGTGCACTCCACCGCCCGTGGTCGGGTGCTGCTGCTGACGAGTGCGGGTCGGGCCTTCAAGGTCGACGTGCTGCCGCTGCCGGTGTTGCCCGAGCAGGCCGGCACGGTGTCGCTGCGCGGTGGCATGTCCGCGGCCGAGCTGGTGCCGTTGGCCGCGGGGGAGACGGTCGTCGGTCTTGCCCCGTTGGGTGGGCAGGCGGACGGCTCGCCCGGCCTGGCGCTGGGCACCCGGCAGGGCGTGGTGAAGATCTGCGCGCCGGAGTGGCCGGTGCGCTCCGACGAGTTCGAGGTGATCGGCCTTCGGGACGGTGACGAGGTGGTCGGTGCGACCTGGTTGTCCGACGGCACCGAATCGCTGACGTTCGTCACCTCGGAGGCGTCGCTGTTGCGCTTCCCCGCCGGGCTGGTCCGTCCACAGGGCCTCAAGGGCGGCGGGATGGCCGGCATCAACCTGCCGGAGGGGGCGCGGGTGGCGTTCTTCGGCGCGGTCCGCACCGACGACCCGGGGCATGGTGAGCCGATGGTGGTCACCTCCACCGGGGCGACGGTGAAGGTGACGCCGTTCAAGGCGTACCCCGCGAAGGGCCGGGCGACCGGCGGCGTGCGGGCGCACCGGTTCCTCAAGGGTGAGACGGACGTGGTCGTCGCCTGGGTGGGTCCGCGCCCGGTCGGCGCGACCGGCACCGGCGACCCGGTGGAGTTGCCCACGGCGGATCCGCGCCGCGACGGCTCCGGCTTCGCGGTGATGCTCGGCCCAACGGTGGTGGGCCACGTGATCGAACGCGACTGACCGCACCAGGTCGACGTCGACACATGCGCGTGTCGCCAGGCCACGTGGGACTCATGCGTGCGAGCGAGGCTCTCATGCGTGCGGGGGAGGTGGCGGGCACTGGCAAGATCGCCCGGCGGCGCGATGCCGTCGGGGCGGCGAAACGGGAGGCTTGACCACGTCGAACACACGACGTCAGCACCCCGAGGAGACACCACAATGGAGTTTCGTTCCGCCTTCGTCGCCGCCCCGGTCCTGGTGATGAGCTACGGCATCATCCGTCTCGTCGACGGGCTGGACGGCGAGCGTGGTCCCGGCCCGGCCTGGACCATCGGGCACCTCGCATTCATCGGCGCCCTCGTCGCGTTCATCTCGGTGTTCTGGCAGATGCGCCGCATGACTGGCGGCCGGGTCCTGGCGACGGTGTTCGCCACGGCCGGCACCTTCGGCGCGCTGTCGTTGATCACCCAGTTCTCGATCGACCTGGTGGCCGGCCTGCTGGCCACCGACAACTACGGCATGAGCATGATCACTCACCAGGTGCGTACCCTGCCGGGAATCTCGCAGTTGGCCTACGACTTCGGGCCCTACGCCTTCTACCTCGGCCAGCTCGCGTTGGTCGTCCTGCTCGCGGTGCGGCGCCGGGTCAAGGTGTGGACGCCGGTCCTGGTGCTTGCCGACCTTGCCACGCCGTTCATCGACAAGGACCTGATTCCGCTGGGATCGATCTTGTTGCTGGTCTCCTTCCTTCCGCTGGCCCGCCGCGGCACCGCCGCCACCCCGGCGAGCCCGGTGCCCGCCCTCGCCTGAGCGGCGAGTCCGAACCAATCCCCCCGGGGCCGGGGGATCGGCTGCCGATGGGGAGGAGGGTCCGAGCTGATGCACACTGTCGCGATGTCGTTCGCCCGGCTCGTGCGCACCGCCAATCCGTACGTGGTGGATGCGGCGATCGCCGTGTTCGTCCTCGTCGCGGTGTCGCTGCCGTTCGTGCTTCCCCAGCGGGGCGGCGCACCGGGGCCGCTGGCATACCTGCTCAGCGCGGGTACGGCGATCCCGCTGATCTGGCGCAGACGGGTGCCGTTCACCGTGTTGGTGGTGGTCGCACTGGCCACGATCGGGGGCAAGGCCGTGGACGCGCCAGGGCAGCCCCTCGCGTACGGCGGGCTGGTCGCGCTCTACACGGTCGCCGCGCTGGGGGGTCGTCGGCAGCGCTGGGGGGCACTCGCCGCGACCTTCCCGGGTGTGGCGGCAGGGGTGGCGTTCAACACCAACCGCGTCAGTGAATACTTCTACACCTTCCTGGTCTTCTTCACCGCGTACGTCCTGGGTCGACTCAGCCACGCTCGCCAGGAGCGCGCGACAGCGCTGGAGGACCGGGCGCTTCGGGCTGAGCGTGAGCGTGAGTTCGAGGCCGATCGGGCCGCCATCCGTGAGCGGGCGCGGATCGCCAGGGAGATGCACGACGTGTTGTCCCACGCGGTGAGCCTCATGATCGTGCAGGCCGAGGCCGGGCCGGTTGCGGTGCGGACCGCCCCGCACCGGGCCGAGGCGGCGTTCGACGCCATCGCCGCCGCCGGCCGCGACGCCATGGTGCAGCTGCGCGGCATGCTCGGCCTGCTGCGCTCGGAGGCCGGGCCCCGCAGTCCGCAGCCCACCCTGGCCCAGTTGCGGCCGCTGATCGACGGAGTCCCGGCGGCCGGGCTGCGGGTGACAGGTGAACAGCGCCCGGTGTCGGCAGACCTGGAGTTGGCGGCGTACCGCATCGTGCAGGAGGCCCTGACCAATGCCGTCAAGCACGCGGCGGCCAGCACTGTCGACGTCCACCTGGGCTGGTCCCCCGAAGCCCTCGCGATCACCGTGGCCGACGACGGTGCGGGAACCAGTGACCCGGGTGGCGGACACGGCCTCGTCGGCATCCGGGAGCGGGCGATCGCCTGCGGAGGTACGGCGAGAACTGGGCCGGGAGTCGGTGGGCGCGGGTTCACCGTCGAGGTTCGGCTACCCTTCCCGGCGTGACGATTCGGGTGGTGATCGCGGACGACCAGGAGCTTGTGCGCAGCGGATTCGCCATGATCCTTGACGCCCAACCGGACATCACCGTCCTTGCCGAAGTCGGTGACGGCGAGGCGGCCGTGGCCGCCGTTCGGGAGCACCGGCCGGAGGTGGCGCTCCTGGACATCCGGATGCCGACGATGGACGGCATCGAGGCCGCCCGTCGTATCTGTGCCGACGCCGGTAGCCGAGTCATCATGCTCACCACCTTCGACCAGGACGACTACATCTACGAGGCCCTGTATGCCGGTGCCAGTGGCTTCCTGCTCAAGGACGTACGCCGTGAAGACCTCGTCCACGCCGTCCGGGTGGTGGCCTCCGGCGATTCGTTGCTCGCCCCCTCGGTCACTCGGCAGATCATCGCCGACATCGCCGGTCGCCACCGCCCTGGTGCGACCAGGTCGGCCGGTGGGTCCGACGCTCGCCTCGGCGTGCTCACCACCCGCGAACGGGAGACTCTGCACCTGCTGGGCCGAGGTCTGTCCAACGCGGAGATCGCCCAGGCGCTGGTGGTCAGTGAGCACACCGTGAAGACCCATGTCAGCAATGTGCTGACCAAACTCGGCCTCCGAGATCGCGCCCAGGCGGTGATCTGCGCCTACGAGACCGGCCTGATCGCCGTCGGCGAGAGCTGAGCAGCTTCTCTGGCCGCCCGCCTCAGGCCACGCCGACCGGGCGGAACTGGACGCTCACCCGGGGCCCGACCGGGCGGGCGGTTTTCGGGATGGCGTGCTCCCAGGTGCGTTGGCAGGAGCCGCCCATCACGATCAGGTCGCCGTGGCCCACCGGGAAGCGCAGGGTGTCGCCGCCACCACGCGGGCGCAGGAGCAGCGGTCGGGGCGCGCCGAAGGAGACGATCGCGACGACGGTGTCGGTGTGTGCGGAGCGGCCGATGGTGTCGCCGTGCCAGGCGACGCTGTCCCGGCCGGACCGGTAGAGGCACATGCCGGCGGTGACGAAGGGCTCGCCCAGCTCGGGCGCGTAGTGCCGGGTCAGTGCGGCCCGTGCCTCGGTGAGCACCGGGTGGGGCAGTTGCCGGTCGCCGGAATACCAGCAGAGCAGGCGGGGCACGTCGACCTCGCTGTCATACATGGTGCGCCGCTCGGCCCGCCAGGGGACCTCGGTGAGCAGGGTGTCGAGGACGGCGTCGGAGCCGTGCACCCACCCGGGGAGGTGGTCGACCCAGGCGCCCCGGCTGAGCTGGTGCCGGCGGAGCAGACCGGGCAGGGGCCCCAGGGTCGGCCCGGCGTCGGCCAGGTCGAGCATCGACGGCTGGTAGGCGGCCTGCGTCATACGGCCACCCTAGCAGCACTTTCGTACACCCGTGCTAGGGGTGGAGCGCGTCGGCCCGCTGCCTTCCGGGAAGATCGTGCTCGATCCTGGATCTCAACGCCGCTGCGTTAGGTGGAACGGCTGTTCGTCGCCCAGCACTTGCTTCGCCGATCATGGAGTTGTGGTGGGTAACAGAACGCCCGTAAAACCCCAAAGTCGGCACCACAACTCCATGATCGCCAAGCCGGGTCCAACCCGCTCCCCGATCGGGCACTTCCTGTCCCGGGTTGACCCGCCGGCTACAGCCCTAACGCAACGGTGTTGTGCTGGATCTAGTGGCCTTCTGAGCGTTCAAGGGGACTGTTTCCAGCTTCGAGCACGATCTTGCCTGCTGGGATCAGCCGGGAAGGGCGGCGGCGCGTACGGCGTCGAACACCGCGTCCACGACCCGGGCCCGGCCCTGCCCGTCAACTGTCGACCAGGCCTGCGCGGCGAGCGTGGCGCGGCGCTGCGGTGCGCTGAGCAGCCCGTGCAGGGTCCGCGCCGCCGTCGCGCGGGCGGCTCGTCCGGCGACGCCGCCGGTGGTCAGCTCCGGCAGTTCGCCGAGACCGGCGGCCAGGCCGTGCCGCACCACCCGGGTGTACGACTCGCGTTGGTTGTCCACCACACAGACCAGTGCGGCGGGTGCGCCCAGGCAGCAGAGTTCCCAGGTGGACGTGCCGGCGGCGCTGACCACCAGGTCCGCTTCGGTGATCAGGGTCGGTAGCGAGGTGGTGGGCGGGATCGGCCGGATGATCTGCCCACGGCCGGGGGCGATGTCCTCGACCTCTGCCTCCAGCTCGGGTCGGCCGACGATGACCGTGAGGTCCATCGGGTGGCCGGTGGCGACCAGCACCCGGGTCAGTAGCGGGGCCGCGCCGACCGCGTCGGTGCCGCCGAAGAAGGCCAGCACCCGGGGGCGGCTCACCGTCGTGGCGGGCGGGGCGACCGGTGGCCGGGCGCTGATCACGGAGTCGCGCAGCAGGGCGTACCGGCTCCCGGCGAGCAGCCGGCCCGGCAACCGCGCCCCGGCCCCGACATCCCGGCCCGGCGGCTCCGCGCCGGGACCCGGGCTTGTCAGCTCCGCGCCGAAGTTCTGGTCGAGGTAGAGGTCGGCGGCCTGGCCCCGGCTGTCCCCGTCGATGATGGCGAGGGTGAACACGCCGGCGGCGCGCAGGGCGCCCGCCCCGGCCGGGTCCAGCTCGTAGGAGTCGAGAACCATGACGTCCAGCTCGTGGCGGTGGGCTGCCTCGACCAGCTCGGCCGGCGATTCCGGGCCCGGGTGCAGGGGGATGCCTCGTGCGGCCAGCTCCGTGGTGGCCCAGGCGAGCTGTTCGACGGTGCCGAACACGGCGACGTGGGCGCCTCGGGCGAGGAATTCCTCGGCGAGCGCGAGGCAGCGCACGAGGTGGCCGACGCCGCGTCGTGGCCCGGCGTCGCAGCGCAGCCCGATCCGCGGCGTACTCAGGACTCCTCCAGCTGTTTCTGTCGGACGTCGGCGTTGAGGGCGCGCAGCTCGGGCTGCCCGTGCAGCCAGTCGGCGAGTTTGGCGAGCGGCACGCTGACGTCCCCGAAGTGGTCGACGACCGCACTGACCAGCGCCCAGTCCTGCTCGGTGTCGAGGGTGAGCCGCAGGTCGGACCGGTCCGGGGTGAGCGTCACGCCGAGCACCCGGAACAGCTCCGGATGGGTGTACGCGTACGAGGTCACGTGCACCCGGTGGTGGTCGGTGGCGAGCTGGCCCAGGGTACGCAGCGTCTCCGCTCGGATGATCTCGACGTCCAGTCCGCGGGGCAGGGTGCGGGCGATCGACGTGCTCGCGTAGTCCAGCCCGGGGACCGCCCGGTACACCGCCGCGACCAGGGTGATGATCTCCGGGTCGAGCAGCGGGCAGTCGGCGGTGAACCGCATGACCGCGTCCCCCGGGTGCGCCGCGAGGGCGCCCACGAAGCGATCCAGGACGTCGTCGACCGGCCCGCGGTGGCACGGCACGCCCAGCCGGGCGCACTCGGCCACCACGGCGTCGTCGGCGGTGTCCGTGCTGGTCGCGACGACCAGGTCGGCCAGAACACCGCTGTCGCGGGCGGCGCGCACCACCCGGCCCAGCACGGAACGCCCGGCGAGCGGGCGGAGCACCTTGCCGGGCAGCCGCGACGAACCCATCCGGGCCTGCACGATGCCGACGATCCGGGGGGCCGCGCCGTTCGTCGGGGTCAGCCCGGGTGCCGGTACGCCGGTCACTGCTGCTCCTCCTCCTTCGGGCTGAGCACGGCGGTGGCTCGGCGCTTGGCGGCGCGGGCACCCCGTTTGGCCAGCCGGGCGGGGGTGATGGCGAGCCTGCCCACCCGGTAGCTGAGTGATCCGCTGAGCAGGCCGATCGTCGTCTCGGCCCGGCGCAGCGCCCGTTCCCGGGAGGTGAGCAGCTCCTCGGTCCAGGCGGTCAGTGCCGCCAGTCGGGTGAGTTCCTCGCGTTGGCGCAGCCACGCCTCGCGCAGTTGTTGGTAGCTGCGCGCACCGACCGGCGGGTCGGTCGGTGCGACGGCGTGCAGCTCGGTGGCGAGGTGGATCCTGCCGTCGGGGTCCAGCCCGTGCAGGGCGGCGGCGATGGCCGCCTCGGCCTCCACCGCCTCGGCGACTGTCGCACGGTCCAGGTCGTGGCCGGCGAGGCCGCCGAGCACCACGGTCAGGCCGGCGACGTCGAGGGTGGACGACCACGGGTGGGCGTACCCGCCGGTGAGCAGGCCCGCCGCGAAGCGCCACAGGCCGCGGGCCAGCACCACGTCGGCGGGCAGGGCGTCGGTGGCGCGCCAGCTCGGGTCGAGCACCGCGTACCGATCGCCGTCGACGACCACGTTGTCGGTGCCGGCCAGCGCCGCAGCGCCACCGATCCGACCGTCGGTGTCGGCCTGGTCGGCGAGCCAGCCCGCGTACCCGTGCAGGAGCGTGCGCAGGGCGGCCAGGTCGCGGCGCAGGGCCGCGTCGAGCAGCAGGGTACGCAGCAGCCGGCCGGACGGCACCGGCCCGGACAGCGCGTCCGCGTCCCGGTACGCGGCCTCGCGGCTGGCGAACGGCGCGGCGGCCGGCAGGTTCGTGCCGGCGGTGGCGGTGAGCCCCCAGCGCCAGCCCGACGGACCGTGTCGCACCTCCAGCACGCCGATCCCGGGTCGCCCGGTCTGCACCAGCACCACCGGCAGATCCCGGTCGACGGCCGGTGCGGTGGGAGTCGCCGTATCGGCGGGCCGGTGGGCGAGCACCAGCCAGCCCGGTGCGAGGTCGGCGGCGCGGCCGGCGTGCAGCGCGTCCACCGCCAGTCGGGCCGGGTCCTGGAGCACGGTGTCGCCGGTGAAACCGCCGGCGCAGGCGCCGTGCAGCACCGCGTCGAAGAGGCCGGAGCCGGCGTCGGAGTCGAGGTGGTCGGCGTCAACAAGGGCCGTCGGGGTGCCGGCGTCGGGGTACGCGGCCCAGCACGCGCCCGGCCGCAGCCCCGCCGCGGTGAGCCGCTCGCGGAGCTGGTCCCGGTTGGCCGGGTGGGTCCGGTCGAGGACGCCGCCGATCGTCCACGCGGAATCCTCCCGGCCGGCGTACCACGGGGTGGTGGCGACGAGTCGGTGCAGGCCGAGCGGGTTGTCCACGCGCAGCAGCAGCGTGCCACCGGGTCGCAGGGCGGCGACCAGTCGCGCCAGCACGCCGTCCCACCCGAGGCGGGTGCCCTCCACCGACTCCACCGGGTCCAGGCCGGCGGCGGCGATCACCACGTCGTACGTCTCGTCGGGCAACCCGGCCGGACCGCCCACCACCAGGTGTGCGGTGCGCTGGGCCAGCGCGACCGCGTCCGGGTGGCTGCGCAGCAGGCCGGTCACCTCGGCGTGGCCGAGCTGGTCGAGCAGGGCCGGGTCGTGCGGGCCGGCCACCAGCACCCGGGCGCCGGGCGGCACGAGCCGGGCGGCCAGCGCGGCGAGGGGCCCACCGTCGGCCAACCGCTTCTGCGGCAGGTCGGACCAGGCCAGCATCTCACCGCCCGGCAGGGTGATCCGCCCGGCACGTGCCGTCGCAGAGGCTGTCGGGGAACCCCGCAGCGGCTGCGACGGGCCCAGCCGACGACCGGCGGCGTTGGCGGGTGGTCCGGATACAACACCGGTATCCGGACCACCCGCCGCCTTGCCGGATCGCCGCCTGGACTCCGCCTCGCTCGCCCCGGGGTTCCCCGACAGCCTCTCAGTCGTCACGGTGGTCCTCTTCCTCCTGGAGGTTCGCCCAACCGAGCAGCTCGCGCAGCTCTGCCGGCGTGCAGCGGTGGTCGGTGCCGAGCTCGGCGCGGGCGATCTCGACGGCGGTGGGCAAGTCGACCTCGGTGCCGTGCAGCTGAGGCCACTGCCGCCGGATGCGGGCCGTGCCGCCGAAGGTGGGGTCCTCGTTGGACAGGATCATCGGGTCGCCGTAGACCGCCGGTTCGCAGCCGGCCGCGATGCCGTAGAAGATCGCACTGGTCAGCCGGTTGGATGCTACCCGCCGGTGTCGACGCAGCTCGGTCAACTGCTTGTCGAGGAACTCCGGGTCGGTGTCCTTCCACCAGTGCCCCCGGTAGCCGTGGCAGATCACCCGGAACCCGGCGCGCTCGTAGAGCCGGCGGACGCTGCGCATCCGGTACTCGTGCCAGTAGAGGCAGACGGTGACCGGGCCGGGTTCGGTGTCCTGGATCAGGGCGATCAACTTCCGGTGGTCGCCCTTGACGTGCTGGCCCTCCCACCCGTGGAACGGGTACCAGATGGTGCCCTCCCGCTCCTCGTCCGGCGGGTCCTCGGGGCGCAGGGCCAGCAGGTACGCGAACGGGGCGCCGATGACGACCACGTTGCGCCGCCCCACCGACCAGGCCCGCCGACGGGTCTGTTCGGACCAGAGCAGGCTCGGGGCGCGCTCGGCGTACGGGTGACCGGGTGCCAGCCCGTCGCCGATGTTCCAGCCGTGCTGCACGTACCCGTTGATCCGCGGTGGGTGCCGGTCGCCGAGACCGGCGTAGCGGGCCAGCACGTGCGCGTGGCCGTAGAAGTGGTTGGCGTGGTGCATCAGGTTCCCATCAGGCGGCGGAACGCACCGAGCCGACCCGCAGGGCCGCGGTCAGCGCGTCGATGACGCGATCCTGCTCGGCGTCGCCGAGCCCTGGGTAGAGCGGCAGGGACAGCTGCTGGGAGTAGAACGACTCGGCCACCGGGCAGGACCCGCGCCGGTAGCCGAGGTCGGCGAAGGCCGGGTGCCAGTGCACCGGGAGGTAGTTGACCTGGACGCCGATGCCGGCGGCGCGCATCCGGTCGTACACCTCGCGGCGACGCCCGTCGAGCACCCGGATCGGGTAGAGGTGCCAGGCCGGGTCCGCCCAGGACCGGCGGGTCGGCCGGAGTACGCCGTCCAGGTCGGCCAGTGCCTCGTCGTAGCGGGCGACCAGGGCGGCGCGTCGGGCCTTGAACTCGCCGAGCCGGCGCAGTTGGCTGCGGCCCAGGGCGCAGAGCACATCCGGCAGGCGGTAGTTCAGTCCGAACTCGTGCACCTCCTGGTGCCAGCCACCCTCGTCGGCCAAGCGCAGCTCGTCGCGGTCGCGGACCACCCCGACGCCGCGGAAGCGGCGGGCCCGCCGCAGGATCCACGGGTCCAGCGCGGCGACGGCGCCGCCCTCGGCGGTGGTCAGGTTCTTGGTCGGGAAGAACGAGAACGTGGTCAGGTCGGCGAGCGACCCGACCGGTCGACCGTGGTACGTCCCGCCGATCGAGTGCGCCGCGTCGGCGAGGAGCAACGCGTCGCTGCCCTCGACCGACCCGCGCAGCGCGTCGTAGTCGGCGGGGTGGCCGGCGTAGTCGACAGCGGCGACCACCTTCGTTCGCGAGGTGACGGCGGCGGCCGCCGCGGCCGGGTCGAGGCAGAACGTCTCGTCGTCGACGTCGGCGAACACGATCTTCGCGCCGAGGGCGACCGCGCTGCTGGCGGTCGCCACGAACGTCATCGGCGGGACCACCACCTCGTCGCCCGGTCCCACCCCGGCGGCCGCGTACGCCACGTGCAGCGCGGCGGTGCCGTTGGAGACGGCGGCGACACCGACCCCGCCGGTCCAGGCCGCGAGGTCGGCCTCGAAGGCGTCGACCTGCGGACCGGTGGTGAGCCAGTCGCCGCGTAGCACGTCGGCGACGGCGGCGATGTCGTCCTCGGTGATGGAGTGCCGGCCGTACGGGAGCATCCCCGTCATGCGGTGAGGCCGAGCATGTCGCGCAGGTGCTCGACGGTGAGCCACTCGTCGTTGGTGTCCGACTGGTAGGCGAAGCCGTCCGGCACCGGGTCGCAGTCGACCGGCGGCTGGTAGCCCCAGGTGGCGATCGTCGGCTGGACGATGAACCGGCCGTCGGCGCGCAGCGTCCGCCGGCTGTCGTCGGGGGCGATCATCTCCTCGTGCAGCTTCTCGCCCGGCCGGATCCCGATCTCGTGGGTGGTGGCGTCCGGGGCCACGGCCTCGACCAGGTCGAGGATGCGCATGCTCGGGATGCGCGGCACGAACAACTCGCCGCCCTGCATCTGGTCGAACGAGTCCATGACGAACTGCACGGCCTGGTCGAGCGTGATCCAGAAACGGGTCATCCGCTTGTCGGTGATCGGCAGGCTCTTGCCCTCGGCGGCCAGCCGGCGGAACAGCGGGACGACCGAGCCGCGGCTGCCCACCACGTTGCCGTAGCGCACGACGGAGAACCGGGTCGGGTGCTGGGCGGCGTAGTGGTTGGCCGAGACGAAGAGCTTGTCGCCGACCAACTTGGTCGCGCCGTACAGGTTGATGGGGCTGGACGCCTTGTCGGTGGAGAGCGCGATGACCTTCTTGACGCCGGCCTCGATCGCGGCGTCGACGACGTGCTGCGAGCCGGTGATGTTGGTGGCGATGTACTCCGAGGGGTTGTACTCCGCGGTGTCCACCTGCTTGAGCGCGGCGGCGTGCACCACGTGGTCCACGCCGTGCATGGCCCGGGTGAGGCGGTGCCGGTCCCGGATGTCGCCGATGAACCAGCGCAGCCGCGGGTCGTCGCCGAGCTGCTGGCGCAGCTCGTACTGCTTGAGCTCGTCGCGGGAGAACACCACCACCCGGGCGGGGTCGGCCTCGGTGAGGATGTGCCGCAGGAACGTCCTGCCGAAGGAACCCGTTCCCCCGGTGATCAGAATGGACGACCCATTCAACTCACTCAATGTGGTGCTCCCGTGCTCGTGGATGAACGGGCGGCCCTCGGCCGGCCGACCGGGGTGAGACGCTAGCCATGGCGGGTTAACTCCCCGACGCTCGCGGGTTAACCGCGCCCGGTGCTCCCGTGAATGCCGAGCACCACGTAGGCAAACACTTCCGACCGACCCGTAACCGGCCTGACCTGGCCACATTGGGCCGTTACAGTGACCGGCGCGAGTGACCCGGCAGCCCGCTTCGCGGCCGGTCGCGCGTGCACCCGACATCCGCATCGGCCCGGTGCGAGCGGGTCACCCCACGCGTTACCGGCGCGGGCCGAGGGGTCCGCCGGTCGTGCGCGCGGGACCGGTTCGGCCGGCAGTTCTGGAGGCGTTGATGGCATCCGGTAGCGACGTGATCGAACGGCCGGCGACGCTGGCGCGGACACCGGACCCCGCACCGGCGCGACGCTGGTTGGTGCCGGCGCTGCTGGTCGTCGGTTGGGCGCTCAGCGTCGCCTGGCGGATGTGGCTGTCCCGGCACATCGTGCTGCCGATCGCGCACACCGACGAGGACAGCTACCTGAACACCGCCCGCGCGCTGGCCGGCGGCCCGGGCGGGTTCAGCAGCGAGAACGACCTGCTGCGCCGGGTCGGCTACCCGATGCTGATCTCACCGGCGTTCCTCGGCGACCGGGACTTCACCGACAGCTACCGGATCGTCCAGCTGATCAACGCGATGGCGAACTCGACGCTGTTGCCGCTGGCGTACCTGCTCGGCCGTCGCCTGCTCGGCCTGCGCCGGTCGTACGCGCTGCTCGCCGCGGTCGCGGCGGCGACCCTGCCGGCCACCGCCTTCTACGCGGGCATCGCCATGATCGACACGGTGATGGCGCCGCTGGTGGTCGCCTGGCTGCTCGCCGTACACCGGTGGATCGGGCGGCCCGGCCCGCTCGCCGCCGCCACCGTCGGCCTGCTGGTCGGCGCGTTCCACCTGCTGCACTCCCGCGGCCTGGTGATCGTGGCGGTGCACGCCGGTCTGGTCCTGCTGCTGCTGGTCCGCCGCCGGATCGGCCCGCCCGCGGTGCTCGCGGCGCTGCTGCCGGTGCTCGCCATGGCGCTCGTCAACGCCGCCGCCATCCGCCACCTCGGCGACAAGGTCTACCTGCTCGGCAGCACCCCCGGCGGCGGCACGGTCGAGGCGGTCGCCTCGGTGCGGGGCGTGGTTCGCGTCGGCGCGGGCGTCACCACCCAACTCTGGTACCTCGTGGTGATCACCTTCGGGATGGCCGGAGTGGCCTGGGCCGCGGCCGTGCGTGAGCTGTGGCGCCCACGGCACGGCGACGCCGCCCGCTGGACGATGGGCGTGGCGCTCGTGGTGACCGTCGGGGTGGCCGGCGGGGCATCGGTGATCCTGGCCGGCATCACCGGTAAGCCACTGGACGCGATCTACGGCCGCTACGTGCAGATGCTGGCGCCGTTCTGGCTGCTGGTCGGGCTCGGGGTGCTGCTCACCGCCGGCCGCCGGGTGGTGCTGCGCCGGGCGGCCGTCGCGGTGGCCCTGCTGGTCGGCGGCGGTGCGTTGATCGCCGCCCGCCTCGCGTACGTGGCCAGCCAGGGGCACCGGTTGCGCTACGGCGGTTTCAGCGCGCCGGACCTGGTGGCGTTGACCGGGGGCTGGCGGGAGATGCGGCCGGTGCTCGGGTCGATCGTCGGCATCGCCGGCTGTCTGCTGCTCGTCGCCGCCGCGCTGGTGCCCCGACTGCGGTTGCCGATGTTCGGCGTGCTCGTCGTGGCCAACCTCGTCACCATGCAGGTGATCGAGCACCGCATCGTGCGGCCGGCCGTCGCGAGCACCGCGCCGACGCCCCGGGTGGCCGACGTCGGCGTACGCCCCGGCGAGCGGGTCTGGGCCTCGACCGGCGTGCACTACGTCCTCCGGTTCAACCTCAGCCACCAGGTGACCTGGACCGACGTCCGGTGGTTCGGCGAGCAGCCGCCGGCCGCCGCGCAGGTGGTGTTCGCCCGCTGGGCGCCCGGTCAGCCCGACGACTGGGACGGCACGGCGTACGGCTTCGTCCGGCTCGGCGGCAACCCGGTGCAACACTGGGCGGCCTGGCGACGGGCCTGACCGCCCCGGTGGACACCGCCATTCGTGAACGGCGGATGTCCACCGGGAACACCATCGGTTAATGATTCGGGGCCATTGCCCGAATGGGTACGACAATCAGCGCTGGCGGCGGTCGGCCCGAGCCAGGGAAATCGGGATGACGGTGATTTCCCGACCGTCGGACAGCTCCTCTCGCGGGGTGCCCTCGACGAATCGGAAACGCCTGTTCATCTGTCGTACGACGGTATTGTGGCCGAGCACCTCGCCGTCGAGCCGGTCCAGGTGCAACCCGTCGAAGGCGTACTCGACGGCCTCCCGCATGACGCCCAGCCAGGCGGGCAGCGTCTCGCCCCGCTCGGCCAGCCCGTCGGCGTCCAGATAGAAGCCCCAGGCACCCGTGCGAGGGCCGTCGAACCGCAGGTCGAAGAAGGTGACCACGCCGCAGGGCCGGTCGTCGCGGACGTACACCAGTACCCGCCGGGACGGGTCGCCGCGGACCGTCGACCACCACCTGGCGTGTTCCTCGGCGGTGATCTCGTGGCTGGTCTTGCTGACCTGGCGATTGGTTTCCTGATTACGCCAGGACAACATCGGGTGAACGTCGTCCGCCGTCGCTTCGCGCAGCACGTGCGTCTCGCTTTCCTCGCTCTTCTCGTCCGGTCGGAGCACCTTACCCGGGGCTACCGGGAAAGCGGATAAGCATTCGTCGGGTTGTAGACTGCGGCGCATGAACGAATTGAGTCGCGCGCAGATCCGCGACCTCATGGCTCAGGTGCTGAAGAACCAGGACAAGGAGCTGCCCACCGACGACACGGCGCAGTTGCGCGAGATTGGTTTCCGGTCGCTCGACTTCTCCGAGTTGGCCCTGCGGGTGGAGGACGAGACGGGGGAGGAGCTCAACTTCGACGCCCCCGGCCTGCGCCGCATCGCCACCGTCGGAGACGTCCTCGACTTCCTCGTCGAGCTTCAGCACCAGTGACCGTCCCCGCGCCCCCGGAGCCGGCCGGTGCCGACAACCGGATCGTCGTCGGCGGTGCCGCGCTGACCTGGCGTGCACTGCCCACACCGACGCTGCCCGACCCGGCCGCCGTGCTCGCCCACCGCGCCGTACACGCGCTCACCGCCGCACGGCAGCACGCCGTGCACGGCACCGAGCTGCTGCTCGGCACCGCGAGTCGGGTCGATGCGGCGATGCGTACGGAGCTGCTGGAGGCCGGGTTCACCGTTGGCGTCCTCGACGACGACGGGCTGCACCCGAGCCTGCCGAGCCGGCCGCGAGCCGCCGAGCCCGGCCGGCTCTGGCTGCTGACGTCGGGCTCGACGGGCCGTCCCAAGCGGGTCGGGCACACCCTCGACACGTTGACCACCGTGCGGGCCGAGCAGCCCGAGCGGACCTGGCTCTGCCCGTACGCCCCCGGCACGTACGCCTGGTGGCAGGTGGTCACCCTGTCGCTGACCCAGCCCGGCCAGCACCTCGTGGTGGTCGAGCCCGACGAGCTGGACGACTGGCCCAGCGTCGCCGCCGCGCACGGGGTCGACGCCGCCTCCGGCACCCCCACCTTCTGGCGACGCACCCTCTACCGCGATGCCGACGCGCTCGCCCGGGTGCCGTTGCGCCAGCTCACCCTCGGCGGCGAGCCGGTGGACCAGGCCATCCTGGACCAGCTCCGGGAAGTCTTCCCGACGGCCCGGATCTCCTGGATCTACGCCTCCTCCGAGGTGGGAGCGTCCATTGTGGTGCACGACGGGCGGGCCGGGTTCCCGGTCCAGTGGCTGGACCGGGAAACCCCCGGCCGGCCGACGCTGTCCGTGCGCGACGACGAACTGGTGGTCACCTCCCCACACCACGGCGCCGGGTTGGCCGGCCCGATCCGCACCGGGGACCGGGTGCAGGTGCACGACGACCGGGTGCTGATCACCGGCCGACTCGACGTCGACGAGATCAACGTCGGCGGCAGCAAGGTCTCCGCCGGGGTGGTCCGCGGTGTGCTGGCCGGGCATCCGGCGGTGGCCTGGGCCCGGGTGACCGGCCGCCGCGCCCCGGTGCTCGGCCGGATGGTGGTCGCCGAGGTCGTGCTGACCCCCGCCAACCCGGCTCCGGCCGGTCCGGCCTCGGTCGATACCGGGGTGCCGGACGAGGCCGCGCTGGTCCGCTGGTGCGCCGAGCGGCTTCCCGAACACGCGGTGCCACGCCGCATTCGCGTCCTGACCGACATTCCCGTCAAGGAGACCCTGAAGAGCGATGTCTGAGCCCGCCAACACCCAGCTCGTCCCGCCCAGCTCCGTCGTCCTCGTCTCCGGCGGCTCCCGGGGGCTGGGCCTGGCCATCGTCACCGACCTGCTCGACGCGGGCGTACGCGTGGCCGCGTTCGCCCGCACCATCACCCCGGAGCTGGAGAAGATCGCCGCCGAGCACCCCGACCGGGTGCACGTCGGCTCGGTGGACGTCACCGACCTGCGGGCCGCGCAGAGCTTCGTCCGCGAGGTGGAGCAACACCTGGGCCCGATCGACGGCATCGTCAACAACGCCGCCATGGGGCAGGATTCGCTGCACGCGCACACCGCCACCGACGACATCGCCCGGATCATCGAGACCAACCTGACGGCCCCGCTCCAGCTGACCCGGCTGGTGATCCGCCGGATGCTCGGCAAGGGCATGCGCGGGCGGATCGTCAACATCACCTCGATCTGCGGGCAGCGCGGTTTCCCGGGTCTGGTCGCGTACTCGGCCACCAAGGGCGGCATGGACGCCGCCACCCGCTCGCTCGCCCGCGAGTTGGGCGGCCGGATGCTCGTCAACTCGGTCGCACCCGGCTTCTTCGCCTCGGAGATGTCCGCCGTGCTCGGCCCGACCCAACTCGACCAGATCGTGCGCCGCACCCCGACCGGCCACCTGACCGAGCCGGCGGAGGTCACGCCCGTGGTGCGGATGCTGCTGCGGGAACACACCAACATCAACGGCCAGGTCATCGTGGTGGACGGTGCCGCCTCCATCTGACCTGCGGCCGGTTCCCCTCCCGGTGCAACCGGCGCGGCGGATCGGCCCCGTCGGGCCGGCCCTGTCGGCGGGGGTGGGCGGGGCCGCTGTGCCCCGTCCGGTGCCGGGGCTGCTCGCCGCCGCCGAGCGGCACCTGCGCATCGGGTCACCGACCGCGATGGCCGACGCGGTGACCCGCAGTCACCTCGACGACGGGCGCTGCGTCGGCTGGTACGGCCCACCGGCGCCCGGCTGGCGGGTGGCCATCGACGCGGAACGCGCGGACGCCCCGGTGCCCCCGGCGCTGGCCCGCCGGTTCGGCGTGGAGGACTTCTGGGCGCGGTGGACCCGCGCCGAGTGCTGCTGCAAGCTGGCCGACGTCCCGGTGGCCGCGTGGTGGCGTCGCCACGGACTGAGTACGCCGGCCGACGGGCCCGCGGTCTGGCGGACCCTGCGGATGGCCGACCTGGTGGTCACCGTCGGCTTCGTTCCCGACGGTCGGGGTGTTGCTGTGTGGGGCAGCCGCTGACCGTCGGAACTCCGATTCGGCGGTGTGCCGCGACAGTAGGACCTGCCCCTTCACCAACCCTGTGCGGTATGAAGAAGAGTCGCGCCGCGCGCCCATCAGACCCCGAGTGGGCAGGCCTCTTCGGAGCGCGGTCAGCTTGGGGCATCAGCCCTGAGGCTGCCAACGAAAGTTTGCCACTGGTCTGGGCCGAACATCAGAGCCGGTCCCGTGATGTCCTTGCTGTCTCGCACACCGACGACATCAGGGAGGTTGTCGGCCACCTCGACGCAGTTACCGCCGTTGGTGCCAGACCGTGAGGACTTGCGCCACCGAGCGTTGGTCATGTCCATGCTTTTGCCGCTTCCTTGATCATGTCCAGAGACAGCCTTCGAGGCAGAGCGGCTCGGAGGATCGTCTCCCACGTCGCCCGTAGCGTAGCAATCTCCGGCCCGCCGCTGACTGTCTGTGAACGCATCTGATTGTCGATGTGTCCGAGCGTGGAGCCGTCCGGCATGCTCGCCAGGATGAACCCACCTTGCAGGCCAGGGTAGAGCCCAGTGTCGTCGGGCACGACATGGATTCGCACGTTCGGCAGCTCCGCCGCTGCCGCGAGGTGGTCCAGCTGCTCACGTTCAAGGTTGGCTAGACGCAGGGGAGCCCCAGCCTCGGAGTGAGGCTGGGGCTCTCTGCTGCTTGGGGCCCAGCAGCCCGTCACCTCCGGGTCAACCCGACCTCCCGCAGCCTTCCCGCCCCTCGCGGCGCAGTCCTGTGGCCTTCCCGCCCCGCGATCTTGCACTTTGTGACGCCGAATCGCGACTTTCGCACCTTTCGCCGGGGCAGAAAGTGCAAGATCGCCGAGCCGAGCCGAGCCGGGTCAGACCAGGTCCCAGCTCAGCGGGGTGCCGCGGGGGACGTCGGTGGTGAAGGTGCGGCCCAGGACCCGGTCGATCTCCACGGGGGGCAGGCCGCCGGCCGGGCGGATCGACCGGACGTTGTCGCTTGTCACCTGGTCGCCGGCGCGGACGTCCTCGACCACGAAGAGCGAGCGGCGGAACCGCAGCCCCTCCCGTTCCGCCGGGGTCGGGCCGATCGCGGTGCCGCCCAGCGCCGCGTACGCCCGGCCGGACTCGTCGACAAGTGCCGTCAGCTCCGCCGGGTTCAGCGAGAAGTCCGAGTCCACGCCGCCGTCGGCCCGGTCCAGCGTGACGTGCTTCTCGATGAAGCAGGCGCCGAGCGCCACCGAGGCGACCGCCACCCCGATGCCGGGCGTGTGGTCGGACAGCCCGACCGGCACGTCGAACGCACCGGCCAGCACCGGCAACCGGCGGAGGTTGCTGTCGGCCGGTGGCGCCGGATAGGAGGCGGTGCAGGCCAGCAGGACGATGCCCGCCGCGCCGCCGGCACGGGCGGTGCGCACTGCGGCGTCGATCTCGGCGACCGTCGCCATCCCCGTGGAGATCACCATCGGCTTGCCGGTGCTGGCCACGAGCCGGATCAGCGGCAGGTCGACAAGCTCCGAAGAAGCGATCTTGTACGCGGGCACGTCCAGCGACTCCAACAGTTCCACGGCCGTCGCGTCGAACGGTGACGAGAAGACGGTCAGGCCACGCTCGCGGGCCCGTTCGAAGATCGGGGCGTGCCACTCGTACGGGGTGTGCGCCCGCTCGTAGAGGCGATAGAGGTTCTCCCCGCCCCACAACTCGTGCCCGCTGGAGATCCGGAACGCCGGGGTGTCGACGTCGATGGTGATGGTGTCCGGCCGGTACGTCTGGAGCTTCAGGGCGTGCGCCCCGCTGTCGGCCACCGCGTCGACGATGGCCAGCGCGCGGCCCAGGTCGCCGTTGTGGTTGCCGGACATCTCGGCGACCACGAACGGTCGCTCCCCGGCACCGACCAGGTGCGGTCCGATCTTGATTGTCGCCGTCATTCCGACCTCTGCTCCGATTTGCCCGCACCTGCGCGCGGTGGTGCCGCTGTCGTCGTCCACCCGGCGGGCGGACGACCTGGAAGACCAGTGCGCCGGGAGCCGACCCGGCTCCCGGCGTGGTGTGTGGTGGGCGCGGTCACGGCAGGCGGCCCCCGGCGAACGCGTCACGCCGATCCGTCACCGTGCCGGCGTCGCGCGTCGTCGCGACGTCCGCCCCTCGCCCCGGGTCGTCGTCGGCGCTTACCGCACCGGCCGCGCCGCCGCCACCCGCTGGTCCACTGCGGCGCAGGCGACCGGCGACCCGGTGGGCCTGGCGCAGTGCCGAGTACGCCAGCCAGTCGCCGCGCCCGACGAGGCGGTGCTTGAGCCCGGTCACGCCCGACGGCAGCGGATAGCCGCCGGTGGGCAGGTACCGGCGGTAGTGCTCGGCGGCCCGGTGGAAGAAGTCCCGCCGCAGGTGTGGGTGCAGCCGGTCGTCGTTGCCCACCACCACCAGGTAGTGGTTGATCATCAACTGGAACAGTTCGGCCTGCAACCGCTCGTCCGGGTGCTTGCGGGCGACCCAGCCCAACAGGCGCTCGTACTGGGCGAACGCGTCGAAGTGCCGGCCACTGCGGGTGGACGTGATCGCGCCCTGGCGGCCCTGCCGGTACAGGTAGCAGACCCGGTCCAGCACGGAGATCTTCTCCGCGCCGATCAGCAGCGGGTGGCTGAACGGGATGTCCTCGTACCAGCCGGGGAAGAACCGCAACTCCAACTGGTCCAGGAAGTCCCGGCGGACCACCTTGTTCCAGGCGGTGTGCTGCACCCGCAGCAGCCGCGGCTGGTCGGCCAGACGGGTCACGCCGGGAATGCCGCGCAACAGGTGACTGCTCGCGTCGACCTCCCGCCGGCCGTCCTCGTGCACCCGCAGGTGGTCCAGCATCAGCACGTCGGGCTGGTGCTGACGCAGCCGGTCCAGCACCGCCGCGATCGTGCCGGGCGGCAACCAGTCGTCGCTGTCGACGAACCAGACGTACCGGCCGGCGGCCACGTCCAGCCCGGCGTTGCGGGCCAGCCCCAGACCCACGTTGCTGCTCAGGTGCACGACACGGACACCGTCGTGGCCGGCCGCGTACGAGCGGAGCATGTCGCCGCAGCCGTCCGGGGAGGCGTCGTCGACCGCGACCACCTCGACCGCGTCCGACTCACCCGCCGGGATACCGGCCCGGATCGACTCGAGGCACTGGTACAGGTACGCCTCGACGCCGTAGACGGGCACGACGATGCTCAGCAGCGGTGCGTGCGTCGGCTCATTGACCACGCCCGCCAGGTTCGACGACCCGGGTGACCGGCCCCGGAACCGCGCGTGGCCGACGATGGTGGAATCGCTGAACTCCCGCCCAGCGGGAGGTTAACGACGACCGGCGGGACCGGGCCCGCGGCGGGCGGGACGCGTCCGGTTCACCCGGGAGTGACCCGGTAGGGTGCCCCGGGTGCGGCCCTGCCGGGCCGTCGCGGGCGTCGCCGTCGCGTCGTCCACGCCGCGCCGAGGAGGATGCGAACGTGCTGGTGACCCTGCCAAGCCTCGGTATCCCCGCATGACGAGCACCGACGCGGTGTCCACCGCCCGGCCCGGCCCCGCGCCGGCCCGGCTGCCCTCGCTGACCGGGCTGCGCTGGATCGCCGCGCTGCTGGTCTTCGGTTTCCACGCGGGCACCATGCGGATCATCGCCGAGCCGGACTACAAGGCCGTTGTCGACAAGGTGTTCAGCCTCGGCCTGTCCGGGGTGCAGTTCTTCTTCATCCTCAGCGGGTTCGTGCTGGTCTGGTCGGCGCGCGAGGGTGACTCCCGGCGCACCTTCTGGCGGCGGCGGGTTGCCAAGATCTACCCCAACCACCTGGTGCTGTTCGGGGCGACGGTGCTTGTCGCCTGGTGGTTCGCCGACCCGGTCCTGCCGGCGGCCGCGTTGGAGAACGTGCTGCTGTTGCAGGCCTGGGACCCCCGGCCGGGCTGGTTCTACAGCATCAACACCGTGAGCTGGTCGCTGTCCTGCGAGTTCTTCTTCTACCTCTGTCTGCCGCTGGTGCTGCCGTTGTTGCGCCGGGCCCGGCCGAAGCTGCTCGTGGCGCTGCTCGTCGCGCTGCCCCTGCTGATCCTCGCGCTCTGGCCGGCCCAGAACCTGGTGCCGGAGGTGAGCCGGTGGTGGTTCACCCAGATCTTCCCGCCGGCACGGTCGCTGGAGTTCTGGTTGGGCGCGGTGGCGGCCGAGCTGATGCGCCGGGGTCTCTGGCGTGGCCCGGGGCTGACCTGGGCCAGCGTGATCTTCGTGGGCATCTGGGCGGCGGCCGCGCAGTGGATCCCCGCGGAGCTGTGGACCACGCTGCTCGCGGTCGCGTACCTGCTGGTGATCGCCGCCGCGGCGGACGCGGATGTGCGGGGCCGGCGGTCGCCGTGGCGGTCCCGGCCGCTGGTCTGGCTCGGCGAGGTCTCGTTCGCCTTCTACCTGGTCCACGTGCTGGTGATGACGAGCGTGCTGCGCTTCAGCGGTGACTGGGGGACCGGCTTCCCGGGCTGGCGCGGCCCGGCCGTGGTGCTCGGTTTCCTGCTGGTGAACCTGGTCCTCGCCGGGCTGCTGCACCGCTTCGTCGAGACCCCGATGATGCGCCGGCTCGCACCGCGCCGTCCGGCCCGACAGGTGTCCGTGCCCGGACAACGCACCGCCGCGACCCAGGCCGCCGGCACCGACAGGACCGGCGGCACCGGCGCCCGAACCGACCCCGGCGGGCCCGACCAGACCGACAGTCGATCAACGTACGCGGACACCCGCTGACACCGTCCACCCAGGTCAGCGTGTCGGCGCGGCGTACGCCGACACGCCCGTGGTCGATGCGCCAGGCGCCGGCGCGACGGTAGCGTGGGGACGTGCTTCCGGTCGCGTTCACCTGTCCGCTGTGGTGGGTGGCGCGCTGGGCGACACGGGTGCTGACCAGCCTCGCCGTGGTCGCGGCCCTGGCGCTCGGCGCAGGCCCGGCCTCGGCCGCCGTGCCACCGTCGCACCCGGCCGCCGCGCCGAGCGTGAGCGCCGCGCCGACTGCGGGTGTCGCCGAGGAGACCTTCCCGACCTGGTCGGTCGACGCGCCACCGGCTCTCCCCGGCGCCCAGGGGGCCATCGCGACAGGCCTGCTGCCGGTGTGCGCGACCCGGTCCGACCGGCTGCCGCTCGTCGACGGTCTCCGCAGCTGGCCGCCCCGGGGCCCACCCGCGCGCTGAGCCACCCGGGACACGCGTCCCGTCGCCGCGCCCTGTCGACCCACCAGCTCCGCACCCCGCCGATTCCTGGCCCGCCGTGGCCGGGCGGCCGGTGGGGCTCCCATCGCTCTGCTTCCTCCGCGAGGTGCCGACCATGGAGACAGTCGTCTTCTACCAGTTCGTAACCGAGGTGCCGCAGGCCGCCGCCATCTGGTCGGCCCTGTTCCTGCTGGCGCTCGGCGTCCTCGCCGTGCTGGTCGCCCGGCCCGAACGGGACCGGCCCACCGACGACCCGTCGCCGCCCGTCCCGACCGCCCGCGAGCTGGCCGCGGCCGAAACCGTCGACAGGCACCGGTACGCCGAGGAGGTGGCCGTCGCCGCGGCCGGCGCGGCCAGGACGGCCGGGCGGCGACGGGATGCCTGGCTGACGGCTCAGGACCAGGTGGAACGGGCCTGGGCGCGGTACGACGAGGCGGACACCGCCGCGCGTCGCTTCGCGGGGTCCGGGGCGCTACCCACCCCGGGCACCCCCCGCACCCCCGCCGAGTACGCGTCCCGGGAGCGCTACCTGCACCGTGCGGCGACGGCGGCGTACTGGCGGGGTGACCTGACCATGGCGCAGCTCGGTGACGTCTTCGGGCGTCGGCGCGGCTGGGATTCCCGGCGACACCCGGTCGAGCAGGAGGCGCTGCTCAGCCGGGTGATCCGGGATGCGAGGCTGGCCGACTACCAGGCCGCGGCCACGGCGGAGCGGGCCGCCTGGCGGGATGCGGACCTGGCCGCCTCCTCGGCGCGCATCCTCGCGGCGGAGGCGGCCGCGGCAGTTGCCCGGTTGCGGCCGAGCCCGGCACCCGTCCGCCGGCTGGTGCGTGGGGTGCCCCGGCCCGCCGTCGTGGCACGCTGGCGTCCGGCCCGTGCCCTTCGCGCCCGATCCGTTATGTGAGCCCGGTCACGGGATTTGCGAATCGGGCGTCCGGCACGATCGGCTCGATTTTTCCCGGGATTGTGGCCGCATTGTTGGCGGCCTGTCCGGTTGTCGACCGTAGGCGTCGCCGTAACCGGTTGTCCCATCGAGTCACGTCATCGGCAATACGCGCAGAAATTGTGGCACCCATTGAGGTTTACGCAGGTGAAGCCGGCTTGGCAGGGTGTGGATGGGCCAGTAGTGTCGTCCCGTCCGGTGCGGTAACCGATCGCAAGAGGCGACGCCGCGCCGACCCGCTCAATCGTGATCAACGAACCGGGGACCCATCAGTAAGTCCGGGGTGAATCCGCGAGCCACGGCCCGCGGTAGGGCGATCTTCCCGCCCGAATCCGTCAGCTAACCCGGTAGGCGGTGTCGGAAGGAGTTCCAAACTCGTGCAGCACCTTTCCACCCCTCGGCTGTTCCCTCGCCTCCACGGCGCAGCGGTGCCCCCGCTCATCCGTCCAGTGACGGTGAGCTGACCCCCGGGTCACCGCCTCTCCCGCCCGGCCGTGCCGGGCGTTCCCCTGAGCGGTTCACCATCCGCGGACCACCGTCCGCGCGCTGGCGCCTGCCCGGACACCGGTCGCGCCCCGGTGTGCCGCTCTCCCCCCGATCCGTGGAGGACCCCGTGAAGCACACCATGCAGCGCCAGCTCCGCCGCATCGCGACCGAGCGCCCGTACCAGATCGTCGCCGCCTCCGCCGCGGCCCTCGTGCTCGCCGCCACCACCGGCACCCTGCTCACCGTCGCCGACGACGCCCCGGCCGCTCAGCGCACCGCGACCACGGTCGCCGAGATGCGCAGCGACACCACCACCTCCCAGGGCGACGCGTCCCCGCTGGCCAGCACCGCGCCGTCCAGCGCCGCCCCGGCCACCAGCGCCGCGGCGCCCGCCGCCAAGGCCAGCAGCAACCCGGATCTGACCCGTAAGCCGACGCCGCCGAAGCCGCCCGCGACCAAGGTGCTCGACTACGAGTACGAGGCGCAGAACACGTACTACAACTGCGGCCCGGCGGCCACCCGCAACGCGCTCAGCGCCAGCGGGATCGACCGCACCCAGGAAGAACTCGCTGCCGAACTGGGCACCACCGAGATGGGCACCAACTCGGCCGAGGACACCACCCGGGCGCTCAACGCCGAGGTGAAGGGTTCCCCGTACCGGACCCGGATGTTCCCCGGCGCGCCCAGCCCGGCACAGATGGACCGGCTCCAGGCCGACGTCGTCCGGGCCATCACCGACGGCCGGGGCGTGGTGGCCAACGTCGTCGGCGACGCCACCGACACCGACGGCAGCTGGCACTCCTACGGTGGCGGCCACTACATCGCCGTCGTGGGTTACAAGGACAACGGTCGCACCGTGCGGATCGCCGACTCGGCGAACCCGGCCGACCCGTCGTACTGGATCACCACCATCGACCTGGCCAACTGGATCACCAGCCGGGGCTACTCCGCCTGACCCGGGCACCCTGACCGCCGCGGGCGTCGTCCCCCACAAGGGGCCGACGCCCGCGGCGTCTCTCCCGCTGGCCCGGGGTACGCCCCCGTCGACGACTCTCGTCCGGGACAGCGAACCGTGGGAGACTGCGGCCGTGGTGGACGAATCGGGTGGTCACGCCGGTCGACGGCCGGTCCTGCTGCTGTTGCACGGCATGGGGGCGACCGGTGACGTGTGGCTGCCCTGGGCGTCGCACCTGGAACAACACTGGCCCGGCCGGTGGCTGGCACCGGACCTCGCCGGACACGGCTGGGCACCGCCGCTGCCGTCGTACTCCTTCGCCGGTCTCGCCCAGCGGATCGCGCAGGCCCTCGCCCCCGACGACCGGCTCGTCGTGCTCGGGCACTCGCTGGGCGGCGTGGTCGGCCTCGCGTTGGCCGCACGCGACGCCGGGATGCCGGTGGACGCCGTGGTCGGGTTCGGCATCAAGGCGCTCTGGTCACCCGCCGAGCTGGACCGCGCCGCCGAGCTCGCCGCCCGCCCGGTGAGCTGGTTCGCCAGCCGCACCGAGGCGGCCCGCCGCTACCTGCGCGTGTCCGGGCTGACCGGCCTGCTCCCGCCGGACCACCCGGTGGTGGACGCCGGCCTTCGTCAGGTCGACGGCAAGTGGCGCCTCGCCATGGATCCCCGCGCCTTCGCCGTCGGCGAGCCCGACCTGAGCGCGCTGCTGGCGGCGACCGACGCCCCGGTGCTGCTGGCGCGTGGTGAGCACGACCCGATGGTCACCGAGGCGCAGCTCAAGGAGTACGGCGTACCGGTCGCCACGCTGCCCGGCCTCGGGCACAACGCGCACGTGCAGGACCCGGCGGCCGTCCTGGCGCTGCTGGACGCGTACCGCTGAGGTTCGTCGCGGGGGTAAACCGGTAGTGGCGCCATACCCGGACGCCTACCATCCCGCGTTGATGTCCACAGTCGAGCAAGCCCTGATCACCACCGTGAGCCTGAACGTCGTCGACACCCGACTCGACGACGCGGCACGTCGCTGCCGGCCGCTCGTCGCGTCGCTCGGCGCGGTGAGCGTCACGGCGTCCCGAACCGAGGTCGACGGCCCCCGCAGCGGGGTCAACCTGGACCTGACGCTGACGCCGGCCGCCCCGTCGGCGTCCGGCGGGGAGGCGGTGCGCCAGCTCGCCGCTCCGCTGCTGGAGCGCTTCCGGTGGGGCCGTGGCGATCTCGACGTGGGCGAGACGGCCGCCGGCCATCCGTGGGGTTTCGCCGCCGGTCCGGAGCGGACGACCGACGGGGTGACGCCGCTGAGCGTGTCCGTCGGCGCGGTCGGTGACGCGGCGGAGGAGTGGTGGGATCCGCCGGAGTGGCTGCCCGCCGACGCATCCGTCCTCGCCGTCCGGCGACGGGTCAGGCGACTGCCGGCGGCGGCGTCCGACGACGACGTGGTGGCCCGGGTGCACGCCCGGCTGACGGCCCCGGATCTTGACACCGCCCTGGTCCGCTGCCTTCCACTGCTCGGGCGGGCGGACGTGTGGTCCGTCGACCTCCACCCGGTGGCGGTCGACGGGGACGTCTGGGGTCTGGCCCTGCTTCTGGTGCTGCCCCTGGTCGAGGTGTCACCGCAGGCTCCCTTCGGGACCGGGGTGGACGCTCTGGCCGCCGAGTTCGGATTGCTGACGGGGCGCCTGCGCAGGTCACCGCTCGGCGTCTGGATGGTGGCGGCGATGGAGGCGACCCGGCCCCTCGCCGATGCGCCGACGGTCGAGGCGCTGTACCTGCGGACCGCCATCGACCCGTTCGACCCCGGGCCGGTCGACCGGCCGGTGGAGACCCGGGAGATGGGGCTGCGGGGCCGGGACGAGGACGGTCCGGCCGAGGCCGAGTTGATCAGCGCGATCGAGGAGGCGTTGCGGGACGCCGTACGGGTAGTGCTGACTGTCGACGTCGTCGGGCCGGTCGCGGACGCCGCGGCCGTCGTCCGGGACGTCGTCGGGATCGACGAGGAGGACATCGAGTCGGTCGGTAGCGAGACCCTCGCCGACGGGCGGCAGAGGATCGTGGCACACCTCGGGGCCACGCTGATGGGCGCCGAGGAGGTGCTGCGGACCGTCGTCACCGCCGCCGAACTCCAACCGTGGGAGTTCTCGCTCCCCGAGTCGGCCGACGGTCCCGCGACAGCTGAATGGCACGCGCCGGCCGGCACGTCCGGGATCGTCCGGATCGAGCTGAACGCGGGGGAACGGCTCGGCCTGGGCTAGCGCCTGTTTCATAAGAACTGGCCGGCCTGCGGCGGGCCCGGACGACGACCGCCGCCCGCCCGGACTCCGCCTCGGCTCGACCGCCCTTATGAAACAGGCGCTAGTACTCCAACGTCGCTTGATCTGCCGGCTGGCTTACTCGGCTGGCTCATGAAGAAGATCATGGCCGCGAGGCTTGCCCCCATGGCCAGGTGCTCCCAACGGAGCAGGTCCGTGATCGGTCGATTGCGCAGCCGGACGAGTGCGGCCGCCATCCAGCAGCGGTAAGCCGCCGTGGCGGCGCGTAGCAACACGAGCGCCGCGTCATGGCCGGTGACGGTGCCGTGGTCGATCCGGGGCCCGGCGGCCATGTGGTGGATAGCCATCGACCCGCCGAGCGTCAGGACGTCACCGCCGGCGTAACGCCGGGGCGTGACCATTGGGCGGTGGGGCGGCCGTTGAGCCGCCACGGGTGACCACTGACCCGCGGCCAACCTTGGGGTGAGTTTTCCCAGTTCTCTTGCCGGCCGTACACGGTGAGGTCCAAGGCGTGGTAGCTGGTCGTCAACGCCTCCACGCCCCGCCCGGTGGTCCAGTAGGTTTCGTAGACCTGGTCGCCGTCGCGCAGGTAGCAGGCGATGAACCCGAATTCGCGACCGTCGGCCAGAGCCGGGTCGGAGTCTTTCGCCGAATACCACGGGAACGGGTAGCCCATGAACTCCGCGAACGGGGCACTTTCGTCGTAGGGGCCCTGGCAGAACACGGCGTAGGTGACGTCCCGGGCATGCAGGTAGTCCAGCATCTGCATGTGACAGGTCGAGAAGGTGCACCCCTCACACTGATCCCCGTACGGTTTGCCGTCGTGCCACATGTGGAAGTAGGCGATGAGCATCCGGCGGCCCTCGAAAACCTCCACCAGCGGGGTGTCCCCGCCGGGGCCCTGGACCGTCACCGTCGGCATCAAGGTCATCGGCAGCTGGCGACGAGCGGCTGCGATCGCGTCTCCTTCGCGGGTATGGGCCTTCTCCCGGACCAGCAGTTCGTTGCGCTCGCGCAGCCAGGTCTCCCGGTCGACGACCGGGGGCGTGGCCGCGCTGGACGCGGGGGTTGCCGTCATGGCTGTCTCCTTCGTGGGGTGGGGATTGGTCACAGGTACAGACGACCGAGTCGGCGATCGTCATCGGTGACCGATGACGGATGGGGTCCGCGGTCGTCAGTACGGTGGTGAGGACCACTCAGCCCCGGGGAGATCACATGTCCGACTCGCCTGACGAGCAGGCGGTCTGGCTGGAGCGCGCCTTCGACGAGCACCGGCGCGAGTTACACGTGCACTGCTACCGCCTCGCAGGGAACGTCACCGACGCGGACGACCTGGTGCAGGAGGCCTTCCTGCGTGCCTGGCGGGCTCGCGACCGCTTCGAGGGTCGGGCGTCGGCGCGCACCTGGTTCTACCGGATCGCCACGAACGTCTTCCTCGACAGCCGCAAGGCGGCCGGTCACCGGACGGTTCCGTATGGTGACCCGCTGGAGTGGTCCACCGAGCTCGGTCCCTATCCAGACGCCCTGTTGGCCGACGATCCGCAGACCGGTCTCGCCGCCCGGGAGACCGTCGAGCTGGCCCTGATCGCAGCGCTCATGTACCTGCCGCCGCGGCAGCGGGCGGCCTTCGTGCTGCGCGACGTCTACGGCTGGACGCCGCAGGAGATCGCCGGCGCGCTCGACACCGCCGTAGCGGCCGTCAACAGCCTCCTCCAGCGGGCCCGCCACACCCTCCGGCGGCGCGCTCCGTCGGACCCACAGGACTGGCGCCGCCCGCAGCTCACCAGCGAGGACGAAGAGATCCTGCGCCGCTACGCCAACGCGAAGGACCCGGAGACGGTCCGGGAACTGCTCGCCGAGGACGTACGGATCACGATGCCGCCCGAGCCGCCGGTCGTCGGGATCGACGCGGCCGCGGAGTTCCTCGGCCGACCGCTCGACTGGCGTACCTTCCCCACCTCGGCCAACGGGCGCCCGGCACTGATCAACTATCTCCGCCGGCCCGGCAGCCCGCACTATGAGGCGCTGGTCGTCGACGTACTCCGGATCGAGAACGGGAAGATCGTAGAGAGCAACGCCTTCATCGGTGCCCGTCACGTCGCCGCCTTCAGCATGCCCGCCACGCTCGAGCCCTAGACGAGTAAGTCTCAAGCAAAGTGGCCGAGTCTGCGCTGGTAGTGGGATCGCCGGGCTCGGGCTTGGGATGTTCGTCGCCACCCGGTCGGGTCTACGCTGTGGCACCCGGCCACCGCACGATCTTCGGTTGTCCTCACAAACCATCGATGATCAACGCGGTGGCCGTCCCCATGCCCGCGCCACGCCCAACGCCGAAGCCAAGTGACGTTGGAGTACCAGGGCGCGTCTCGGGGGTCAGGCGAGGGGGGAGAGTTGCGGCGAACGCTTGGCCGCGGGGGTCTCCGTCGCCGCCAACTCCCGACGAGCGGCGGTCAGGAACGCCTCGGCGTACGACTCGGCGGGGAAGTCACCCAGGTAACGCCGGCGGGTGGCCCAGCGTTCCGCGGCCAGCGGATCGGTGTCCAGCAGCGCGGTCAACACACCGTCCAGATTGGACATGTCCCGACGCAGCACGTAACCCGACGCGGCCAGCGGGAACCGTTCGGTGAACCGGTCGCCCTCGTCACCCATGTCGGTGACCGCGTACGGCTTGCTGGAGTAGAGGTAGTCCGAGATGACCCCGGACACGTCGGAGACCAGCGCGTCCGAGGAGTTCACGCACTCGGTCAGGCTCAGCTCACGGGCCGCCGCACCGACCACGTGCGGGCGACCGCTGCTGGCCCGATCGGCGACGAGCAGCTCGGTCAACCGGCCCAACTGACGGGCCGAGGCCGGGTTCTGTGCCGTGTACGGGTGGGCTCGCAGGATCACCGTCGCGCCGCGCTCCAGCAGCCGCCGCAGCAGCCCCTCGGCCACCGGCAGCGAGCAGTAGTCGGCGTCGGCGTGGTGCCCGGTCCACGTCGGCGTGTACAGCACCGTTGGATGCGCCAACCCCCGAGCCGGCTCCGGACGTACCTGGATCGACTCGACCTGCGGGCGGCCCACCACCACGAACTTGTCCGCCGGGATCCGCACGCCGGCACGGGCGTACCTGTCGATCGCCGCCGGCCCGGCCACGAAGATCCGGTCGAAGATCCCCGACACCGGGTTGGCGCTCGGCGCCTTGTCGCTGTCGCCGTGGTGCAGTTGCACGTGGGTGAGCTGGGTGAAGCGGATGCAGTGGCTGTTCTTCGCGCCGTGGTTGACGTAGAACGCCGCCCGCAGGCTCGGCACGAGCGCCTCGTCCATCGCCCGCAGGGTGGGGCAGTAGACCACCGGCGCGTCGGTGGCGGCGGCGATCGGGGCCAGGAACTCCGGCTCGCGCAGCACGACCAGGAACGGCCGGCCGATCCGTTGCAGGTACGGCAGCCACATGGTGACCTGGTATTCCGAGCCGGGCGGCGCGGAGAAGTAGAGCAAAAACTCCGGCTGGTGGCGGCGCAGCGCCCGAGCCACCGGCCCGCCACCGGCTCCCGGCCGCAAGCGCCGCCGGGCCAGGTCCAGGGCGACCACACCGGTGCCGACGCCGACCAGCAGGCTCGCGGCCAACGCCACACCGGCCGGCAGGGTGAGCGCGGCGGCGAACGCCAGGACGGCGAGCAATCCGAGCAGGATGGTGCCGAGCCGGTCGGCGACCAGCGGTGTCCAGGCGCGGACCGGCAGGTTGGCCGCGCGGATCTCCAGGTTGCCGGCGGTACGCAGGGGCCCCACCAGCAGCACCAGCCCCAGCAGGACCAGGGCGGTGGCGACAAGGGTGAGGCTGAGCCCGTCGTCCAGCCGTCGGGAGTAGCCGACCAGGATCGCGGCGGCGATCAGCGTCGTCTCCGCGACGAGGTCGGCGGTGGGTCGGATCCGCTGCTCGGCGGCCGAGGCGGCCAGCGCGGCGACAGCCAACGCCAGCCCCCAGCCGGTGGCGCCGGTGAGGGCCAGCACGACAAAGGCCAGCACCGCCAACCCGGTGCTCAGGCACCGGGCGGCCAGCTTTCGGACCAGGTCGCCGCGCATGTCGCTCCGTTCGTGGTTCCGCCGCCGGTCGGGGTCAGCTCGTCGGCGCCGCGCCGGCCGTCGCCTGGACCTGACTCGGCCCGGCCTGGGCCGGCACGCTCGGCGCGGGTCCGTCGCCGGGCGCCCGGCGTACGTCGATGACCTGGCCGGTCAGGTCGGAGATCAGCACGTCCAGTGACGACTGGGCGACGGCCTCCGCGGCGAGCAGGGTGTGTTCCGGCTCCTCGCCGAAGGCCCGCGTGCGCATCGGCGTGGCGGTCCGCTCCGGGTTGATGCAGTTGACGCGGACGCCGACGTCGGCCCACTCGTCGGCGAGCGCCTGGGTCAGGTTGACGAGCGCGGCCTTGGTGGCCGAGTACAGCGCGTAGCGGGCCCGCCCCCGGGTGTAGGAGCTGGACGTGTAGAGCAGCAGTTGGCCCTTGGTCTGCTGAAGGTAGGGCAGGGCCTGTCGGGCGATGGTCACCGGGCCGACGAAGTTGACCTGGAGCACCCGGTCCATCGTCTCCTCGTCCATCTCGGCGAGGGCGCCCTTCTCCAGGACCCCGGCGGTGACCACCACGTGGTCGATCCGCCCGGTGGCCTCGAAGGCGGTGGTCAGCGCGGCCTCGACGTCCGCGGCCCGCTCCACGTGGGTGCCGGTGCTGGAACGGCTGAACGGGAAGACCTGCGCGCCGTAGCGTCGGGCCAGCTCGGCCAGCTCGTGGCCGATGCCGTAGCTGCCGCCGAACACCACGATGGTGCGGCCGGTCAGCTCCTCCGAGTAGCTGCGGTGGTCGGTCAGTCGGGGTGCCTGCGCCGCGGCGAGCTGGAAGAGCTTGTCCGCCAGGTGCACGTCGACCGGGTGGGTGACCTTGATGTTCTCGTCGGAGCCGTCGATCACCTTGATCGGGGTGCCGGGCAGGTACCGCAGGACCACGCCGCAGTCGTCGGTGGCGGCGAAGTCCGGGTCGTCCTCGGCGATCCGGTACGCCTCGCGGATGGTCGGGGAGCGGAACGCCTGCGGGGTCTGCCCACGGCGCAGCCGGGAGCGCACCGGGATGTCGGTGATGCAGTCGTTGTCGTCCACCTGGATGATCGTGTCCGCGGACGGGATGGCCACGTCCACGGCGTCGTAGGTCCACAGCGCGTTGACGCACTCGCGCACGATCCGGCCACTGAGCAGCGGGCGCACCGCGTCGTGGAAGAGGATGTTGCAGTCCGCCGGGCCGACCGCGTCCAGTGCGATCCGGGTGGTGGCGTTGCGGGTGTCACCACCCTCGATCACCTTGGTGACCTTGCGCAGGCCGGCCTTCTCGACGATCTGCCGGGCGTCGTCGACGTGGCCGGTCGCCATCAACACGATGATCTCGTCGATCTCCGGTGCCGCCTCGAAGACCGCCAGGGTGTGCTCGATGATCGGCTTGCCGGCGATCTTCAGCAGTTGCTTCGGGATGCCGAGGCCCAGCCGCGTCCCGGTGCCTCCGGCCAGAACCACGGCCACCGTCCGCGAGGGCCGCCACGGCGTCGGGGTCTCCGCCACGGCGTCCGGGCCAGTGGTCTGGTCCTGCGTCATTGCCGGATCCTCACTCTCTTCGGATGCGTTAACGGAAGGTTCCGCCCGAGCGGCGACGGGATGAACCTTAACGCGCGGACCGCGCCGCCCCAACGTGGGCGACGCGGTCCGTGGTGCCGTGTCGATGCCGGTGGCCTACTTGCTGTTCGCGTACGCCTCGTAGGCCCGGATGACCTCGTCGGTGGGCCCGTCCATCCGCAGGACGCCCGATTCCAGCCAGATCGTTCGTTCGCAGGTGTCGCGGACCGAGGAGAGCTGGTGGCTGACGAGGAACACCGTGCCCGCGCCCTCCCGCAGCTCGCGCACCCGCTGCTCGCTGCGCTTGCGGAAGCCCTTGTCGCCGGTGGCGAGCGCCTCGTCGATGAGCAGCACGTCGTGCTTCTTCGCGGCGGCGATGGAGAACCGCAGCCGGGCCGCCATGCCCGAGGAGTACGTCCGCATCGGCAGGCTGGCGAAGTCGCCCCGCTCGTTGATCCCGGAGAACTCGATGATCCCGGCGGCCTGTTGGGCCACGTCGTCCGGGTGCATGCCCATGGCCAGGCAACCGAGGGTGACGTTGCGCTCGCCGGAGAGGTCGTTGAGCAGGGCGGCGTTCACGCCCAGCAGCGACGGCTGCCCCTGGGTGTGGATCGCGCCCCGGTTGACCGGCAGCAGCCCGGCGATGGCCCGCAGGATGGTGGACTTGCCAGAGCCGTTGCTGCCGATCAGCCCGATCGCCTCGCCCCGGTACGCGGTGAAGGAGATGCCCTTGACCGCGTGCACCTCCCGGATGTTCGGTGCGTTGGTGCGCTTGACCAGCCGGCGCAGCGCGGCCACCGGCGTGGTGCCACCGGCGGCACCCTGGTGCACCCGGTAGATGATGTGCGCGTCGTCGACCACCACGGTCGGGATGCGCTCCTGCGACGCGGTCATTGTCGCGGTCGCCTCGGTGGGGGTCTCGAAGTGCTCAACCACGGCCGTACTCCTGTTCGCCGCGCCAGAAGTAGATGAAACCGCCCAAGCCGGCGAGCAGTGCCCACCCACCGCCGACCAGCCAGAGCTGGGCCAGCGACTCGTTGAGCAGCGGTGCCTCCTCCAGCAGCGTGTACCGCGCGAGCTCGATGTAGACGAGCAGCGGGTTGTACTGCACGAGCGTCGTCGCCCAGCTCGGCAGCCGTTCGAAGAGGCTGACGCTGTAGAGGACGCCGGAGCCGTACATCCAGGTGCGCATGATGAACGGCATGACCTGCTTCAGGTCGCTGGACTTGCTGCCCAGCCGCGCCACCACGAGGACGACGCCGGCGTTGAACACCGCCTGGAGGAACAGCGCCGGCACCAGCAGCAGCCACTCCAGCGTGATCGGTTCCCCGGTGGCAAGCACGATGCCGATCAGCACCACCATCGACGCCAGCAGTTGCTGGAACTGCGTCAACGTCGTGGACAGCGGCAGGCTGGCCCGGGGGAAGTGCAGCGCCCGGATCAGCCCCAGGTTGCTGCTGATCGACTGGGTGCCGGCCAGGACCGCGCTCTGGGTGAAGTTGAAGATGAACAGCCCGGTGGTGAGGTAGGCGATGAAGTTCGGGATCTCGTTCTGTGCCAGCACCACCCCGAAGATCAGGTAGTAGACCGCCGCGTTGGTCAGCGGGGTGAGCACCTGCCAGAGCTGGCCCAGCTTGGCGTTGCTGTAGGAGGCGACCAGCTTGGCGTTGGCGTACGCGGCGATGAAGTGCCGGTAGGCCCACAATTGGCGGCTGTACTCGACGACGCTGGGGCGCTCACCGGCGACCCGTAGCCCGTGCCGAGCGGCCAGCTGCGCCTGGGTCAGGCCCGTGTCGGGGTCGACCAGCGCGGTGGTGGCCATGGAAATGGCGCTCCGATCTTTCGTGCAGACGGGTGGCTCACGACGATGGGATCCTAGTGGGAGATGTGCGCGGGGCGCCGCCTCGTCGCTGCGAGGACAGTAGTCCGAAACACGTCGGGACGCAACCGTACCGTCGTTGCGCTACCCTGGGCCCCGTGACCTGCGATAAGAGTTCCTGGTGACGACCGAGAAGAGGCGTGCCCCGGCCGGCGCGGCCGTGCTTCGTGGCGAGATCACCACGGCCATCCGGCGCGCGCTGACGCAGGAGTTGGCCGCGGTCGGCTACGGCCGGCTCTCCATCGAGGCGGTGGCTCGTCGCGCCGGCGTCAGCAAGACGGCGATCTACCGACGGTGGAACTCCAAGCTCGACCTGGTGTTGGAGATCGTCGCCGCGGCGGCGCACGGCAAGCTGCCGGCACTGGACACCGGCACCCTGCGTGGCGACCTCACGCTGCTGTTCCAGGCGGTGGCGCACGCGCTGCGCCACCCGTTGGCGTCGCAGATCATCCCGGACCTGCTGGCCGAGGCGGCCCGCAACCCCAGCATCGACGCGACCCTGCGTCAGGTGTTGCACGCCCGTCAGCAGGAGATCGGCGGTCGCCTGGTCGCCCACGCCGTGCGGCGCGGCGAACTGCCCGCCGACACCGACCCGGACGCGGCGGTCGACCTCATCGTGGGCCCGCTCTACTGGCGGCTGGCCATCGCCCGTCTCCCTCTCACCGACAGCTACCTCGACAACCTGGTCGAATCCGTGGCCGCCGGGCTCGGCGCCGACAGCGCCCTACCCCGTCCCCGAACAGCCCCGATATCGGGTTGACCAGCCTCCGACACTCCGTCGCCCGCAGCGGCGGTCCCGCTGTCCGATTCCGCTACGCTGCCCCCTGACCCCCGGCCGGTCACCGGTCAGACATCCGCTTCTCGCCCCTCAACCCGCCGCCGGACGACAAGGACGCCCCGTGACGCACGTCGAAGACGCTGTTGTGGCCTCAGCGGCAGGCAGCCAGAAGGACACCCCGAGCGCGGGTGCTCGACCCGCACGGGGCCGCGGTCTGATCGGGCGGTTCAACGCCGCGGTGGCGGCCGCACCCGTGGTGTGCACCGACGCGGCGGTGGTGAGCTTCGCCATCTGGACGCTGCTCTACCACCTCAACCTCGGCCTCGACCTGCGCCCGTCCGTCGTCTTCCTCATCTGGGTCGTCCTGCAGCCGGTCGCGGCGTACGCGGCCTGGCGGCTGCGTCGTCACGACCCGGTGGCGCGGCAGGCCGACGACGAGGCCGTCCCCGCCCCGACCGACGTGCCCGCCGACCGCGCGTCGCTGCTGCGTCGGTACGCGCTGCCGGTCGGTGCCGCCCTCGGCGCGGCGTTGTTCGCCGCCCTCGGTCGTGGCGCGGTGAGCTGGTGGTTGGCCGCCGGGCTCGGCCTGGTCTCGGTCGTCTCCGCCTGGCTGACCCTGCCCCGCCGCGGCGGGGCGACCGACGCGGTCGCCGCGCCGGCCGGCCAGCGGACCACCCCCGTGCAGGGGTACGTGGTCGTCGTCGTGTCCCTGGCCGCCGCCTACTTCGCCACGTTGATCGACCGGGTGTCGCTCGACGATGTCTTCTACGTCGGCAAGTCGGTCTGGGTCGCCGACCGGGACAACATCCCGTTCAAGGACTTCCTGTTCACCGAGGGCGTGCTGCCGGGCGGTTCGGCGAACCCGCCGCTGCCCTCCTTCGAGGTGTTCATCGGGGCGCTCGCCCGCGCCCTGCACGTGCACACGGCGTCGGTGTTGTGGTATCTGCTGCTGCCGGTGCTGGCCGTCTTCGCGGTCTTCGCGCTGTGGCGGCTCGTGCTGCGCTGGGCCCCGCGACGCCCGCTCGTCGCGTTCGGCGTCGCGGCGGCCTACATCCTGCTCGTGGCGTACTACGCCGACGCCCTGAACACCTACCACCTACCCCGGCTGACTCAGGGCAAGAGCGTCTTCGTCCACGCGCTGATCCCCCTCGCCTGGGTGTACCTCACCGACTACCTGGAGCACCGCTCGCGGCGGGCCCTGCTCCTGCTCACCCTGCTCTCCGTCGCTGCTGTCGGCTACACCACCACCGCGGTCTTCCTGCTGCCGCTGCTCGCCGCGGCGGCCGGCGCGGTGCTGCTCGCCACGCGGCGCACCCGGGAGGCCATCGTGTGCTTCGCGGTGCTCTCGGTCTACCCCCTGCTGTCCGGGGTGCTCGTCCAGGTTCTGCGCGGTGGGGTGGAGGAGGCCGCCGCGACGTACTCTCCGCTGTTGCCGCTGCGGACCATCTACGAGCTGACGCTGTGGCTCGGCGTCCTCGGCGTCATCGGTGGGCTCGCCGTCTGGTGGTCGCCGCTCCTGCTCCGTCGTGGTGTGCCGCAGCAACTGGCCGTCGGCGCCGCACTGGCGGTCACGGTGCTCATGGTCCCCGGCCTGTTGAAGTTCGGCGGTGACCTCAGCGGGCTGACGGCCGTGCTCTGGCGGGTGCCGTGGATCCTGCCCGTGCCGGCGCTCGTCGGTGTCCTCGCGGTCATCCGCCTGCCCGGGCTGGCCCGGACGAGCCGGGTCCTCGCCTTCGCCCTCCCCGTCGTCCTGGTGTTCCTCTTCTTCACCCAGGGCAAGCCGATGTGGGAGGGGCAGGTGATCAAGGCGAAGCCGACCTGGCGGATGCCGGAGAACCGCAAGGCCGCCTCCTTCTGGATCGAGAAGCTGGACCACCCGGCCGGCCTGGTCCTCGCACCGTCGTCGGTGATGCGGGCGCTCCCGCAGGTCACCTCGGAGGTCCGCGTGGTGCTGCCCCGCGACCTGTATCTCACCGACTACGGACCCGAGACGCCGTTCGCGCAGGACAGGCTGCTGCTCGCGAGGTTCGCCGACGGCACGGAACCCATCTCCGTTCCCGCGGTCGCCGAGGCTATGGCCAGGGTCGGCGTGGGCATGGTGTGCCTGTGGAAGAGCAACACCGTCAGCGCGGCGGCGACCCCCGCCCTGGGGCTGGCACCCTTCGCGTCGCGCAAGGCGCCGGGCGCCATGGTCTGCTATCGCCCCGGCTCGCCCACCGGCGGATCCTGAGACGGGTCGGGTTGGCGGTCGGTTTGGTCGGTTTTCCGCACGGATACCCGCTCGATACCATCACGCAGTCTCGCGTTAGGGTCGCAGTCACGTTCGTCAGCCGGGGGCTGCCGTGACGTGACGAGCGTCCACCAGGCGCTGCGGTCCCGGCTTGTGGTCTGCGCAGACCGAGCCCAGCCCGATACGGAAATCGTAGGGAGCGAACTCGTTGTTCGGCACGTTCTCAGGTCGCATCGGAGTGGCCGTCAGCGCCGCGCTGCTGGTGCTGGCCTACCTGGTCATGCTCGTCGCGGGTGTCTTCGGCTGGGTGGGCCTGTTCGCCGTCGCCGGACTGGCCGCCGTGATCGGCGAGTTCGCCGCCGCCCGCTGGTCGCCGATGTCGCAGCTGCTGTTGGAGAAGGTGGGTCTGCACTGGTCGTACCGGCAGCTGACCCGGGACCTCGCGGCCGTGTTGCTGGTCGCCGCCGAGGTGCGGCTCAGCGGCGGTGAGCTGACCCTGCTGCTGGCGCTGCCGGCCGCGGTGTGGGTCGTGTCGGTGTTCGCCGGGGCGCTCTCCATCATGATCGAGCGTCGTAACCCGCTCTCCGCCATGGTGCGCAACATCGAGCTGGGTGAGCTGCGCTCCGCCCCGCAACTGCCAGCGTGGGTGGCGGCGGTCACCGGTGACCGGATGCCCCTGCTCAACCTGCTGCTGGTGCCGGCCGCCGTGGCCGCCGCGGTGCGGCACGACCCGACGCCGTTCTTCGGCGCCGCCGCGGTGGCGGTCGTGGCGACCGGCCTGGTGGGCGCCATCACCGCGCTGACCTGGCTGCGCGGCCGGGGCCGGAGCACGGGGGAGGGGCCGCTGCTGCCGGCCGTGCAGCGCTGGCTGGACACCTACCGGCCCGAGGTGGCGCTCTACTTCGCCGGGCCGGCCAAGGACGTCTACCAGGCCAACATGTGGCTCGCCCCGACCGAGGCGCTCCAGCAGCGCGCGGTGGTGCTGCTGCGCAACCGGGACGCGTTCCTGGAGTTGGCCGACACCCGGCTGCCGGTGATCTGTGTGCCGACCGGTGTCGACTTCATGAACCTCGACCTCACCGGCATCCGCGCCGCGCTCTATTCCGCGAACGTCGGCGCGAACATCCACATGCTGCGTGAGCCGAGCACGAAGCACGTCTTCGTCGGGCACGGCGACAGCGACAAGCAGGCCAGCGTCAACCCCTACAGCAAGGTGTACGACGAGGTCTGGGTCGCCGGCCTGGCCGGCCGGGAGCGCTACGCGCGCGCCGGTGTGGGGGTGCTCGACTCGGACATCGTCGAGATCGGCCGCCCGCAGCTCGCCGGCGTGCACACCTTCGGCGCCGAGTTCGTGGACCGGCCGTTCACCGTGCTCTACGCCCCCACCTGGGAGGGCTGGCTCGACGACGACCCGTACCACACCTCCCTGGTGCTGATGGGTGAGCGGATCGTCAAGGGGCTGCTCGCCACGACGCCCCGGCTGCGTCTGATCTACAAGCCGCACCCGCTCACCGGGTCGCGGTCCAGGGCGGCCAGGGCGGTGCACGACCGGGTCGTGGCGGCCATCCGCGCCGCCGGCGGCGACCCGAACGCGTCCTCCCTGGACGGCACCGCGCACCTGGTGGTCACCGGCCGTACGCCGGCGCTGTTCGACTGCTTCAACCAGACCGACCTGCTGATCAGCGATGTGTCCAGTGTGGTCTCCGACTTCGTGCAGAGTCAGCGGCCGTACGTGGTGGCCAACCCGGCCGGCCTGTCGGACGACGACTTCCGCCGGGAGTACCCGACGGCTCGGGCCGCGTACCTGCTCTCGAAGGACTGCGGCGAGTTGGAGAAGATCGTGGCGCTGACCCGGGCCGGTGACGACCCGATGACCGAGGCCCGCCGTGAGCTGAAGACCTACCTGCTCGGCCCGGCCGAGGCGAACCCGATGGACCGGTTCCAGGAGGAGATCGACCGCCTCTGCCGCTGAGCCCCGTTGCGCGGCTCTGCCGCTGAGCCCCGTTGCGCGCCCGACCCGACACCTCTCGGGCCGGGCGCTTCCGGCTCAACCCAGCAGCGCGGCCACCGCGTCGGCGGCCGGCGTGTCCGCCGGCAACGCCTGCGCCGCGATGACCGCCGCGACCGGCAGCGGGCCGTACACGTGCGGGAAGAGCTGCCCACCGCGCGACGGCTCCCAGCGCAGGGTGTCACCCAGCCGGTCCTCCGCCACGCTCAGCAGGGTCAACCCGGTCGCGCCGGCGAAGTGCCGTCGCGCCGTCTCCACCACCTGGTCGGCGCCGGAGAGGTGGATGAAGCCGTCCTGCCGGTCCACGGCGGAGCCGGGAAAGGCGCCGGCGGCGAGGGCGTCGTCCCATTCCGCGCTCGACAACAGTTTGTAGATCACCGTCGCAGCCTACGGGGGGGTGCCGTCGGCACACTCGCCCGGTTTTCCTCGGTACCGCCGCGCCCGTCGCCCCGGGCCGGGCATGCTCAGGTCAAGGGCCGCGGAGGGATGGGCGATGCAGAGCTACGACGACGACTGGACCGACAGTCAGCGCGCGCTGTACGACGAGTGCTACCGGGCCGGTGGTGAGTGGGCCGAGGACCCGGACACCCCGTCCGATGACGTACAGCACGTGATCAACCTGGCCGAGGCGGACGACGACGCCTTCAACGACGCCGAGATCGACTATCCGCCCCTGGTCGACGCGGTCACCCAGGCGGGCGGGGTCACCGTCACCAGCGTGCCGGCCAGCCACGAGGACCCGGGTTTCCGCGGTTTCACCGACGGCGTCCGGGACGCCACCGCCGACGACGTCTTCGGCCTGTAGGTCCGACCCGACACGCGGCTTTCCGCCGGGTGCGCGTTTCTGCCACCATGCGCAGGACAGCGCTGCGACGGACGGGGGCACGGGTGCGGATCCTGCTGGTGGAGGACGACCGCCGGGTGGCCGCCGCGCTCTCCTCCGCCCTCACCCGCCGGGGGTACGAGGTCGAGCATGCCGCCACCGTCGCCGCCGCGCTCTCCGCCGCCCCGTGCGACCTGGTGCTGCTCGACCTGACCCTGCCCGACGGCGACGGCACCGACCTGTGCCGGGAGTTGCGCCGGCGCAGCAGCCAGCTCGGCATCATCGCGGTGACCGCGCGGGGTGAGGAACGCGATCGGGTGCTGGGCCTGCGTCTCGGCGCGGACGACTACGTCGTCAAGCCGTTCTCGATGGTGGAGTTGCAGGCCCGGATCGAGGCGGTGCTGCGCCGGGCCGCGAACGCCGCACCGCAGCGGCACCTCATCCAGGCCGGGTCGGTGCACATCGACGTGGCCGCGCGGACGGTGACCGTGGACGGCCGGGCCGTCACGTTGACCCGCAAGGAGTTCGACGTGTTGCTCTCGCTGGCCCGCCAGCCGGGGGTGGCGGTGCCCCGCGACCGCATCCTGCTGGACGCCTGGGGCACCACCTGGGCCGACCGGCACACCGTCGAGGTGCACGTCGGGTCCCTGCGCGGCAAACTCGGCGACGCCCGGCTGGTGGAGACCGTCCGTGGCGTCGGCTACCGGCTGCGCGATGCGTGAGGGGCGGACATGCGTCGTCGACTGGTGATCAGCTACCTGCTGCTGATGGTGCTCGTCCTCATCGCGTTGGAGACGCCGTTGGCGGTCACCATGGCCAGTCGCGAAACCGAACAGGTCCGTGCCGACCGGCTCGCCGACGCGACCCGGTTCGCCTCGCTGGCCGGGCCGGCGCTGCGCGACGGTGGGCCGGGCCCGATCGAGTCGGAGCTGACCAGCTACGACAACCTGTACGCGATCGGTGCGGCGATCGTCGACCGGGACGGGAGCACATCTGTCGCGTCGCCGAGCTGGCAGCCCGGTGTGGGGGCCGCGTCGGTGCTGGACATGGCGCTGTCCGGGCAGCAGACCAGCGCCCCCGAGTTGGTGTGGCCGTGGACGACCGGCCCGGTGGTGGTGGCGGTGCCGATCAACGACGGTGGTGAGGTGCTCGGCGCGGTGGTGATCGTGACCCCCGCCGACCCGATCCGCCGGGCGGTCACCGTCTGGTGGTTGCTGCTCGCCCTGGCCGGCCTGCTCGCCGTGCTGGCCTGCGTGCTCACCGCGTTCGGGTTGGCCGGTTGGGTGCTGCGCCCGGTCACCGAGCTGGACGCGGTCACCCACGAGATCGCCGAGGGCGACCGGGGTGCCCGGGTGCAGCAGCGTCCGGGCCCGCCGGAGCTCCGTCGCCTGGCGGCCAGCTTCAACCACATGGCCGACGTGGTCTCCGACGTGATGGACCGGCAGCGTGCCTTCGTCGCGCACGCCAGCCACCAGCTGCGCAACCCGCTCACCGCGCTGCGGCTGCGGGTGGAGGAACTGGGCCCCAGCCTCACCGACCCGGAGGGCCGGGCCGAGCACCGGCTGGCCCTGGAGGAGACCGACCGGCTGGCGTTGGTGCTCGACGCGCTGCTGACCCTCGCCCGCGCCGAGCGGGAGGAGAACGAGCGGGTCACCGTGGACGCCGCCGCGGTGGCCGCGTCCCGGGTGGCCGCGTGGGCGCCGCTGGCCCGGCACCGTGCCGTCGCGTTGCGGCTGACCACCACCGACGCCCCGGCGTACGCCCAGACCGTGCCGACCGCCGTCGACCAGGCGCTGGACGCGCTCATCGACAACGCGGTGAAGTTCAGCGGGGCCGGCGGGGCGGTGACGGTGACCGTGGCCCGCCGCGACGACGGGGTGGCCCTGGAGGTGCGCGACTCCGGCCCGGGCATGACCGGGAGTCAGCTCGGCCAGGCGACCGAGCGGTTCTGGCGGGCGCCGGACGCGCAGAACGTGGACGGCGCGGGGCTCGGCCTGACCATCGCCGCCGTGCTGGTGGACGCGTCCGACGGTCGGCTCACCATGCGCCCGGGGGAGACGCGCGGGCTGGTGGCCGCCCTGTGGTTTCCCGCGCCGGAGCCGGAGCCGGAGCCGGACCCGGAGCCCGCGCTGTCGGCGGAGCCGGTGGACGACGTGCCGGTCACCGACTGGCGGCCCACCCTGACGCGGTAGCACCCGCCGTCAGGGTTTGGCCTCCCGGTACCAGGCGGCGGCGCCGGGGTGCAGCGTCAGCGGCGCGGTGACGATCGCCGAGCGGGGGCTCATCCGCCCCGCCGCGGGATGCGCGGCGGCCAGCTCGGCCCGCCCGTCCATCAGCAGGCGGGTCACCTCCCGGACCAACGGTTCCGGCAGGCTGGCGCTGACGACCAGATAGTTCGGGTCGGCCACCGTGGTCACCGCGTCCACCCCGTACACGGAGCGGGGGATGTCCCGGGAGACGTACACCTGGCCGTAGCACGAGCTCAGCTGCTCGGTCCACTCGCTGAGGTCCACGATCCGGGTGGCACGCTGCCGGGCCAGGTTCTCGATGCCCCACACCGGCAGCCCACCGGAGAAGAAGAACGCGTCGATCTGCCCGGAGCGCAGCGCCGTCACCGAGTCGTCCAGCCCGAGCCGCGTACGGCGTACCGTGTCGCCGTCGAGGCGGGCCACCTCCAGCAGCCGGGTCGCGGTGATCTCGGTGCCCGATCGGGGTGCGCCGACGGAGACTCGCCGGCCGCGCAGGTCGTCGAGCTTGCGCACCGGCCCTCCAGCAGTGGTGACCAGGTGCAGTTGGTCGTCGTACACCCGGGCGACCGCCTGGACCGAGGAGCTTCCCGCGGTGCTGGTGGGCAGGACGTCGGCCTGGGTGAAGCCCAGCTCCGCCCGGCCGGACTCGACAAGTTGGACGTTCTCCGCGGAGGCGGCGGTGATCACCACGCGAGCGTCGACGTCGGGCAGTTCCCGGTTGAGGATGGTCGCCAGCGACTGCCCGAACGCGTAGTAGACGGCGGTGGGGCTGCCGGTGGCGATCCGGATCAACATCGGCTCGGTGGGGGCGTCCTGGCAACCGGCGGAGCTCGCGGTCGCGGTCAGCAGCACCGTCAACAGGGCCGCCAGCCTCGCCCGGTGGCGCCGGGGCCGGCGGAATGAGGTACGTCTCACGCGATGCACTGTGCGCCGTCGGACCGGTGCGCGCAAGCTCCGTGCGGGCGGTGGGCCGGACGGGTGCGGCCCGCGCGCCGGTCAGCAGGCCGGGCGGGCCGGCTCCAGCTTCGCGTTGCTCAGGATCCGCGTCCGGTCCGGGCCGTCGGCCACGCTGACCAGGAAACAGCCGGTGCCCGCGCTCAGCCGGGCCGGAACGTCGAGCACGGCGGCGCTGCGGATCAGCACCGCCGCCAACTCCCGGTCGGTGAGCCGCACACCGAGGATGTGCCGGCGGACGTGTCGGCCGGCCGCCAGCAGGGCGGACCGCCAGGCCGCCGCCGCGAGTCGGGTCACCAACCGCCGGCGTGCCGGCGAGGCGCCGGGCAGCGGCCCACCGAGCAGCTCACGCCGCCCCTGCCACCAGCCCGCGTCCAACATCCGGGTGTACGTGCCGCGCTGCTCCTGGGGCACCCAGAGCCGGTGCAGCTCGTAGCGGCGGCGCAGACCCCCGACGGCGACCTCGTGGGTGACCGGGATGTCCAACCGGGCGAGCAACTGCCGCATCCGCTGCGCGGCGTCCTCCCGGTTGAACTCCACCCCGGGCAGGTGCGCGGGGAGCGCCGCGTTCGGTCGGGCGGCGGTCGGCGACGGTGTGCAGCGCAGCAGGCAGGCGGCCTCGAACGCGTCGCCCAGCGTCAGCCAGTCCAGCGGGGGTGGCGCCGCCGAGCGCGGCCGGTCGAGCAGGGCGGGTTCGCGGGTCAACGAAGGCTCCCTCGTCGGAGTCTGGGTTCCCCTACCGTGGCCGGTTTGCCGCCGTTACGGAACTCCTCCGGCCCAGCCTTGAGCAAATCTTGCGGCTGCCGCCCGCCGCTACAGGTCGGCGACCACCAGGTCCACCTGGCGCACCCGGCCGGGCGCGGTGGCCTGCTCCTCGACTGTGTGCTTCAACTCCCGCAGCGTGCCGACCAACTCCCTGGCGGAGCGCGGCCGGGCACCGGCGACGAGCAGGTCACGGACCAACCGGCCCTTGGTCGCCTTGTTGAAGTGGCTGACCACCGAGCGGACCGGCACGCCGTCGACCTCCCGTTCGTGCAGCACCCGCACGGTGACGGTCCGTTCGGCCAGCTCCCCGCGCGGCGTCCAGGTGGCCGCGTACGCGCCGGAGCGCAGGTCCAGCACCGGGCCCCGGCCGGCGGCGGCGTCCACCGCCGGTGCCAGCTCCCGACGCCAGTACGCCGACAACGCCCCGACACCCGGCAGGCGGGCGCCGATCGGACAGCGGTACGGGGGGATCCGGTCCGCCAGCCGCACCGCGCCCCACAGCCCGGAGCTGATCAGGATCGACCGGCGGGCCGCCCGCTGCGCCGCGACCGGCAACGACGCCAGCTCCAGCGCCTCGTAGAGCACCCCGGTGTAGAGCCGCTCGGCCGGGGCGGTGGCCGCCTCCCGCAGCCGGGCGTTGCGGCGCAGCTCGCCCCGCTGGCCCTCGCTGAGGCCGAGCGCCGCCCGCGCCGTCGCCTCGTCCGGTCCGGCGCTCAGCGCCACCAGCGCGTCCAGCACCCGCTCGCGGGCCGGGTTCAGCTCGGGCAGCGAGAGCCGCTCCGGGGCCCAGCGCCGCCCGGTGCCGGCGTCGGCCTTGCCCTCCGAGGGCGGCAGCAGGATGAGCATCGGGGTCTCCTCGACGGGCGGGACGGCGGCCCGGCCAGCGTACGACCCGCCGTTACCGCCAGGGCCGCACCGGGGCCTCGGGGTGGTACACGCGATAGCCGCCGACCTCCCGGACCGGCGTGGTGTCGGCCCGGTCGGCGAGCAGTCGGCGCAGCCGCCGGTCCATCGGGGAGTCGACCTCCACCACGTAGCCCGGCCGTTCGGCCCGCCCCACCTGCCGCCAGTACGGGCGGTAGCGGTTCTGCCCGGGGGACAGGTCACCGTCGAGCACCGCGCAGATCACCGTCTCGTCCGTGTTGAAGATCAGTCGGTTGCAGGTCCAGTAGTCCCCGTACACCTGGTGGGGGCCGTTGGCGCGCAGCGCGGCGGCCAACTCCCGGGCCTGGCGCTCCTCGGTGCGCGACGCGGCGGTGCCGGTGATCGCGAAGAGCACGGTGATCACCAGCGTGGTCGCGGCCAGGGCGACGAGCACGGCGGCGGACAGCGCGCCGGCGACCCGGCCGAGCACGCTGCTGGTGCCCCGCCAGGCGGTCAGCGCCGCCACCCAGAGCGGCCAGAGCACCGCCGGCAGCGACAGTTGCAGCACCGACAGGTAACGGGCGTTGTCCAGCGGGCTGGTCGCGGCGAGCGGACTGCGCACGTACGACAACAGGGTCAACGCCGCACCGGCGACAAGCGCGAGCTGCACGACCGGCCCGACCCGGTCCCCGCGTGGCCCCGCGGCCGCCCCGCGGTACGCGAGTGCCGCGAGCGCCGCGCCGACCACCAGCAGCACCGGGTACGCCACCCCGAACCACTGCTGCCAGCGTCCACAGCCCTCCACCGGGCAGAGCCCGTGTGCCAGCGGTACGCCCTCCAGCAGGCCGCCTCGGATCCGGTCGGACCACGGCGGCGACGGACCGGCCTTGGTGCTGACCTCCCGGAACACGGTCAGCGAGTCCTCACCCGGCCCGGCGCGCAGGTTGTCGAGGACCATCGGCGCGATCCCGACCACGACCCCGGCCACCAGCAGCAGGCCGGACCAGCCGAGCAGTTCCCGCCGCACCGCCCACACCAGGGCGAGCCCGGCCACCGCCAGGTACGGCAGGATCAGCCAGTCCGACCAGGCGGCCAACCCGACGAGCAGGCCGAACAGCGCGACGGCGAGCCGCCGACGGCGCACCGTGCCGGCCGCCAACCCCACTGTGATCAGCAGCATCAGCAGCACCGCCGGCTTCACCTCCGGTCGGCCACCGACGACGGTGAGCTGGTCGCGAACCACCCGCTCGCCGCCGAGCGCGAGCAGGCCGACGACGGCTGTGGCGAACCAGGGTGTGCAGAGCCGGCGGGTCAGCCGGTGGATCAGATAGAGGAACAACGCGTACAGCACGAGCATCGGCAGCCGCAGCACCGGCCAGCTCGGCCCGGCCAGCGCCACCAGGGGCGCGGCCAGGTACGACTCCAACATCCCCATGTAGTGCTGGCCGTACAGGAAGACCGGGCGTTCCCGGCCCTGCCCGATGTGCAGCGCGGCGAGGCCGAAGGTGGCCTCGTCGCTGTTCGAGACCGGCACCGTGAACAGCGTCAGAACCAGCCGATAACCGACGCCGGCCAGCCCGAACAGCAGCGCGACGAGCGCCGGTCGGTCGAGTCGTGGGCGCCAACGCCCACGGTGCTGCTCTGGATGCGACACGACCAACGCCCCCGTCGTCGTCCCGACCGGAGTGTTTCACGGACGGCGGGCGGGCCGGGCCGGATCGGCGCAGCCGGGATCGGCTCGCGTGGCCGGGGCGGATCGGCGCGGCCGGGATCGGCTCGCGTGGCCGTGTCTGCCGAGGTGTGGCAGGGTTGGCGCGTGCCACCCACTCCCGCCGGCCAGCTGGCCGTTCCGAACCTGCACCGGGCTGCGCGGATCGAGGACGCCGTGCACCAGCTCGTCCAGCGCCGGCTGCGGCGCACCGGCTGGCGGGTCAACATCGTCGCGTACACCGGTTATGGCGCCCCGGGCTGGGTGCGGGTGATGTGCCGGGTGTTGCTGGGCCGACCGGACACCCGGCAGCGGGGTCGGCTGGACAAGGTCCGTGGCTGGCGCAGCTTCACCACCCTGCCCAACAAGCACGTCACGGTGACCATCGAGGCCGGCGGGGTACGGCACGAGACGCAGGCCGACCGCAGCGGCTTCGTCGACACGCTCGTCGAGGCCGACCTGCCACCCGGCTGGGGCACGGTTCGGCTCAGCGTCCCGGACGCCGAGCCGGTCGACGCGCCGGTGCGCATCCTCGACCCGGAGGTCAAGTTCGGCATCATCTCCGACATCGACGACACGGTGATGGTGACCGCGCTGCCCCGGCCGCTGCTCGCGGCGTGGAACACGTTCGTCCTCGACGAGCACGCCCGCAACGCCGTGCCCGGCATGGCCGTGCTCTACGAGCGGCTGGTCACCGCGCACCCCGGCGCCCCGGTCTTCTACCTCTCCACCGGCGCGTGGAACGTGGCGCCCACCCTGACCCGGTTCCTGTCCCGACACCTCTACCCGGCCGGGCCGCTGCTGCTCACCGACTGGGGCCCGACCGCCGACCGCTGGTTTCGCAGCGGAATGGAACACAAGCGGGTCACCCTGGCCCGGCTGGCCCGGGAGTTCCCCGACGTGCGTTGGCTGCTGGTCGGCGACGACGGCCAGCACGACCAGGAGATCTACCGGGAGTTCGCCGCCGCCCACCCGGAGAACGTCGCCGGGGTGGCGATCCGCCGGCTCTCCCCGACGCAGTCCGTGCTGGCCGGCACCCTGCCCGCCCCGGCCGGCCGCCCGTCGTCGGGGCCGGTGGGGCAGAAGTGGCTCTCCGCGCCGGACGGCGCCGGCCTGTGGCAACTGCTGCGCGACGCCAACCTGGTCTGACCGCCGGTCACGGGCCGCGACGGCCAGCCGCCGACGCCGGCCCGGCCTGACCGCCGCCGGGGTTGCCGCGCTGCGCTACGGTCCCACCCGAGCAGCCGCCGTGGGCGGCCGGAGCGGGGGTCGATGGTGCGATACGTGCAGCCACAGTTGGCGCCTGACGAGCCCGTCCTGTTCACCCAGCGGGGATACCTTCCCTTTGGTGGAACGGTGTTCAGCGCCTACGGTGCTCTCCTCGTCCTCACCACCAGGCGCCTGCTCTTCGCTCCTGCTCGGATCTGGAAAATCCACAACCCTGGAGAGGCCTGGGTTCGCGCCAAGTCGATGAGCCTTCCGGACGTGACGGCCGCCGAACCCGCGTCCGGCGCGCGGTTGACGATCAGTTCCCGGTACGGCGACACCGTCTCCTTCTGCGCCATCCTCCCCACGGGTCCGGGCTTCGTCTGGCAGGCGCGCGACGCTGTTCCCTATCGGGACGAGACAGTTCGGCGGATCAGGCAGGCTATTCGCGAAGGGCTCTGATGCCGATGAGGAGTTGGGGTGCGTGGTTCGGCGGCCTGCTGCTGTGGGCCGTGTTCGGCTTCATGATGGTGATGTTCAGCAGGAATCCGGCGAACGGTTGGGGTGAGGTGTTGGTCTGACCGCCGATCCTGGCCGCCGCCCGGGTTGCCGTGCTGAGCTACGGTCCCATCCGACCCGCCTGGGCAGGAGTTGGGCGTGACGGTGGATGCGTGGCACGCACGGCCGAGCCGAACGACGGCGACATGGACGAGGCCGCGTGCCTACCGGGCGAACAGACCGCCGTGTACGAGCGGCGCGGGCCGTTCTGGGGGGCGGCTGACGCAGTTCGCGGCCGGCCTCGTCGCCTCGATGCTGGCGCTGGACACCGTGCGGAGCTGCTACCCGGGCGTGGGAGTGTTCAAGTTCACCCCTGCCCTGCAGCCGGTGGAGGCGACGGTCCACGAGTGCCGCCGGGTCGGTCCGGTGAGCGGCGATGGGTTCGGCTACTGGTGGCACTGCGCGGTGACGGTCCAGACCCGCGACGGTCGCGAGGTGCGTACCGTGGTGTCGCGGAGAACCATGTCGATCATGGAGTTGTGGTGCCTGATTCGGTGCTGTGCGGGCGCTTTGCCACCCACCACAACTCCATGATCGACGAGGCGTAACGGGTTGAGCTGCTCAGGATCACGCGCTCGTGGGGACGGCTTCAGCGGATTAGCCCTGGCGCAGCCAGACGGCGCCGAGCGGCGGCACCTGGAGGGCGGCCGAGGCGACCATCCCGTGCCACGGCACGTCCTCGGCGCGTACCTGGCCCAGGTTGCCCACCCCGGAGCCGCCGTAGTGGTGGGCGTCGGTGTTGAGCACCTCCGTCCACGTGCCGCCGGCCGGCAGGCCGATCCGGTAGTCGTGCAGCGGCTGGGCGGAGAAGTTCGCCACGCACACCAGCGTCGAGCCGTCCGGGGCGATCCGGACGAACGACACGGTGTTGTTGGCGACGTCGTCGCCGGCGATCCAGCGGAACCCGGCCGGGTCGGTGTCCTGTGCCCACAGCGCCGGGGTGTCCCGGTAGACCCGGTTCAGGTCGGCGACGAGGCGCTGCACGCCGGCGCGGGCCGGGTCGTGCAGCAAATACCAGTCGAGGCCGCGTTCCTCGCTCCACTCCCGGTCGTCGGCCAGCTCGGAGCCCATGAAGAGCAGTTGCTTGCCCGGGTGCGCCCACATGTACGCCAACAGCGCGCGCACGTTCGCCAACCGCTGCCAGGTGTCGCCGGGCATCTTGCCGGCCAGTGAGCCCTTGCCGTGCACCACCTCGTCGTGGCTGATCGGCAGCACGTAGTTCTCGCTCCAGGCGTACGCCAGGGAGAAGGTGAGCTGGTGGTGGTGGTGCTGGCGGTAGATCGGGTCCTTCGAGGTGTAGAGCAGGGTGTCGTGCATCCAGCCCATGTTCCACTTGAACCCGAAGCCCAGCCCGCCCTCGGCCGTCGTGCGGGTGACGCCGGGCCAGGCGGTGGACTCCTCGGCGATCATGACGACCCCGGCGTGGTGCTTGTAGACAGTCGCGTTCACCTCCTGCATGAGCGCGATGGCCTCCAGGTTCTCCCGACCGCCGTACTGGTTCGGGGCCCACTGCCCGTGCTCCCGGGAGTAGTCCAGGTAGAGCATCGAGGCGACGGCGTCCACCCGCAGCCCGTCGACGTGGAACTGGTCGCACCAGTAGAGCGCGTTGGCGACCAGGAAGTTGCGCACCTCGTTGCGGCCGAAGTCGAACACGTACGTACCCCAGTCGGGGTGCTCGCCGCGGCGCGGATCGGGGTGCTCGTAGAGCGGGGTGCCGTCGAAGCGCGCGAGGGCCCACTCGTCCTTCGGGAAGTGCGCGGGCACCCAGTCCAGGAGCACGCCGACGCCGGCGGCGTGCAGCCTGTCGACCAGGTACCGGAAGTCGTCCGGGTCACCGAACCGGGACGTCGGCGCGTAGTAGCCGGTGACCTGGTAGCCCCACGAACCGCCGAACGGGTGCTCCATCACCGGCAGGAACTCCACGTGCGTGAAGCCCAGCTCGGTCACGTACGCGGTGAGCTGATCGGCCAACTCGCGGTAGCCCAAGCCGGGCCGCCACGAACCGAGGTGCACCTCGTAGACGCTCATCGGCTCCTGGTGCGGGCGCCGCTCGGCCCGCCGGGCCAGCCAGTCCGCGTCGTTCCACAGGTACGTCGAGTGGTGTACCACCGAGGCGGTGGCCGGCGGCACCTCGGCGTACGCGGCCAGGGGGTCGGCCTTGTCCCGCCACTGCCCGTCGGCACCCAGCACCCGGTACTTGTAGCGGGCACCGACCCGGGCGTTGGGGACGAACAGCTCCCACACGCCACTGGAGCCGAGTGACCGCATCGGCCAGCCGTCGTCGGGGGCCCAGCCGGTGAAGTCGCCGACCACCCGCACCCCGCGGGCGTTGGGCGCCCACACGCTGAACGCCACACCCTCGTCGAAGACCCGCGCGCCCAGCGCGTCCCACAGCCGCTCGTGCCGGCCCTCCCGGATCAGGTGCAGGTCCAGCTCACCGAGGGTCGGCGGATAGCGGTACGGGTCGTCGTGGGCGGTGCCGTCGACCTCCACCCGGTAGTCGAGCACGGTGCCGTCGACCTGGGCCTCGAAGACGCCCACGTCGTGCACCCGCTTCATCGGGTACCGCTCGTCGCCGACGAGCAGCACCACGTCCCCGGCGCCCCGACGCAGCGTGCGGATCGTCGTCGAGGAGTCGGCGGGGTGCGCGCCGAGCAGCGCGTGCGGGTCGTGCGTCGCGCCGGTGATCAGCTGGTCCATCTGTCGTCCTTCGGGGCGGCGTCGGTCGGTGCGGTACGGGACGAGCGGGCGGCAGCCGAGCGGGCGGCGGACAGCCGGGACGCCACAGTGGCCGGGGTCGTGGTGGCCGGGGCCGTGGTCGTGGTCGTGGTCGCCGGGGCCGGGGCCGGGGCCGGGGCCGTGGTGGCCGGAGTCGTCGGCGCGGTGCCGCCGGACAGGTCGTCCGGCACCTCGGCGACGGTGAGGTCCGCCGGTTCGACGCCCGCCGGCTGTGGCTCGGTCGGCGGGGTGGGCCGGCGCACGGTCAACACGTGCGCCGGTTGCAGGTACGGGTCGAGCCGTACCGCGTTGCGCTGACCCCAGTCGTAGCTGGTGCCGGTCAGCTCGTCGTGCACGGTGAACCGCTCGTGCCAGTCGAAGCCGAGCGCCGGCATGTCGAGGGTGGTGTTGCCCCACTGCACGATGCGCGGGTCGAACGAGCAGATCACGATGACGGTGTTGCCGGTGTCCGGGTCGTGCTTCGACCAGCACAGCAGCGCCGGGTTGTCGATCTCGTGGAAGACCAGGTTGCGGAGCTGGTGCAGGGCGGGGTTGTCGCGGCGTACCCGGTTGAGGGTCGCCAGGAACGGCGCCAGCGAGCGGCCCTGCGCCTCGGCGCCGGCCCAGTTGCGGGGGCGCAGCTCGTACTTCTCGTTGTCCAGGTATTCCTCCGCGCCCGGCCGGGCCACGTGCTCGAACAGCTCGTAGCCCGCGTACAGGCCCCAGGAGGGGGAGAGCAGTGCGGCCAGCACCGCCCGGATCTTGAACATCGGCGGGCCGCCGTGCTGCAACGACTCGTGCAGGATGTCCGGGGTGTTCGGCCAGAAGTTCGGCCGCATGTGGTCGGCCGACGCGACCAGTTCCTCGCAGTACTCCCGCATCTGCGCGGCAGTCGTGCGCCAGGTGAAATAGGTGTACGACTGGGTGAAGCCGATCTTGCCGAGCCCGTGCATGATGGCCGGCCGGGTGAACGCCTCGGCCAGGAACAGCACGTCCGGGTCGACGGACTTCACCTCGGCGATCAGCCAGTGCCAGAAGTCGAACGGCTTGGTGTGCGGGTTGTCGACCCGGAAGATCCGGATGCCCTCGCCCACCCAGTGCAGCACCACCCGCAGCACCTCGGCCCGGATGCCCTCCGGGTCGTTGTCGAAGTTGACCGGGTAGATGTCCTGGTATTTCTTCGGTGGGTTCTCCGCGTACGCGATGCTGCCGTCGGCCCGGGTGGTGAACCACTCCGGGTGCTCGGTGACCCACGGGTGGTCCGGCGCGCACTGCAACGCCAGGTCCATCGCCACCTCCAGGCCCTGCGCCGCCGCCGCCTGGACGAAGGCCCGGAAGTCTGCCGGCGTACCCAGATCGGGGTGGATCGTGTCGTGGCCGCCCTCGGCGGCGCCGATCGCCCACGGCGAGCCCACGTCGGTCGGCCCGGCGGTGAGCGCGTTGTTGCGGCCCTTGCGGTTGACCCGGCCGATCGGGTGGATCGGCGGCAGGTAGAGCACGTCGAAGCCCATCGCGGCCACGCCCGGCAGCCGCTCGGTGGCGGTGGCGAAGGTCCCGGACCGGTCCTGCGTCGCCCCCTCGGAGCGGGGGAAGAACTCGTACCAGGCCGAGTAGAGGGCCCGCTTGCGGTCCACCCAGATGGAGTACGTGTCACCGGTGGTGACCAACTCGCGCACCGGGTGCGCCCAGAGCAGGTCGGCCAGGGCCAGCGCCGGGCCGACCCGCTGCGGCAGCGGCAGGTCGGTGTCGACGAGCGCGGTGAGCGCGTCGGCGACCCGGGGCCGGTCGGCGGCCGGCACGAGGCCCCGGGCGGCAGTCAGCACCCGGGCGCCCTCGGCCAGGTCGTTCGCCAGATCCTCCGGCCCCTGCCCAGCGGCGATCTTCTTGGTCACCGCGTTCTGCCAGGTCAGGTACGGGTCCTGAAACGCCTCGACGGCGAAGGTCCACTCGCCCACCGCGTCCGGCGCGATGGTGGCGTGCCAGCGGTCCTGGCCGGGCTCGCCGGGGCGCATCCGGGTGAACGGCCGGCTCGCGCCGTCCGGACCAGCCCACACCACGTTGCAGCCCAGCGCGTCGTGCCCCTCCCGGTAGGCGCGGGCCGACACCGGGACCGGCTCGTCGACCACCGCCTTGGCCGGGTACCGCCCGCACGAGACGACAGGGGAGACGTCTTCGATCGGGAACCGTCCAGTCACCCCGCCAACCTACTGCGCGAGATCAGTTCGCGCGCGGCCAAGCCCGCCGGTCCGCCCCTCACCCCGGGGTCTCGCGTGAAGATCCACACGCGTTCCTTGAAACCGCGGTATCGAGGCGACCCGGATGCGCCGGTTTCCTGAAACCCGAGTGGATCTAGGCCGGGCGATGGCTACGCATCATGTGTGATGCACAGGGATCAGTGTCGCGTATCATATGTGACACGTGACAGGGGGTCGGGTATGCGGTTGAATAGCAAGGGCCAAGTCACCATTCCGGCAGCGTTGCGGGCCCAATACAACCTGCATGAGGGTGATGAGGTCGATGTGGTGGAGGAGGGCGGGGCCCTCCGCATCGTGCGCGTGCACGGTGCCGACACCCGGGGGGAGCGCCTCGTGCGCCACATGCGGGGCCGGGGGAGCGCCAAGGAGACCGAGCACATGTCCACCGAGGAGCTGATGGAGTTGCTGCGTGGTGAGTGATCGGCTCCGCGCGGTGCCGCCACGTCCGCCCGAGGCGGTGACGACCCTGGTCGACACCAACGTGCTGCTGGACATCCTGACCGATGACCCGAAGTGGGCGGAGTGGTCCGGGACCGCCCTCGCCGAGGCCCGTGACGCGGGCTATCTGGTGATCAACCCGATCGTGTACGCCGAGGTGTCGGTCCGCTTCGACCGCATTGAGGAATTGGACGAGGCGCTGCCGGCTGGGGACTTCCTTCGCGAGGAGCTTCCATACCTGGCAGGCTTCCTCGCAGGCAAGGCCTATGCGCGATATCGGAGGCTGGGCGGCGCGAAGCGGTCGCCGCTTGCCGACTTCTATATCGGCGCGCATGCGGCCGTGTGCCGTTACAACCTGCTGACCCGTGATGGGGCGCGATACCGCACGTACTTCCCGACACTGACGCTGACCACACCCGGCGACTGACCGCCCCCGGGCCCATGGCCGGGGCCATGGGCGCCGACCGCCGTCGAGATCCACACGGGTTCAATGAAAGCGCGGCATCGACGCGACCCGGATGCGGCGGTTTCCTGAAACCCGAGTGGATCTAGGCCGGCGAGGGGCGCGAACGGAGTCAGGCGGGCGGGTTCGGTGCCACGAACGACCCCTTGCCCTGGCGGGTGACGATCCAGCCTCGCTCCTCCAGAATCCGGAGCGCGTAACGCACTGGCCAGGCACTTGACTGGTACTGCTCGCGCATCTCGGCGATGGACGGCAGCTTGTCGCCGGGCTGCAGCGTGCTCGCCCGGATCGAAGCCGAAACGTCAGTGATGATCTGCTCGTAAAGCGGTGCCTGCGGCATGGCGGTGCCACCTCTCGTCAGCGCACCGATCTTCGCACCATGAGTGACACACCGTGCATGCTCTGTTGACTGTGAAGGCAGTGCCTTCTAAGTTGGAAGGCGACAGGGATCCTCTCGTCAGCAGCGGAGTGTCCCGAGCGGCCACGCGGGGGACATGCAACGGCTTCCCCGTGCGACCCGCCCCGACCTGCACCTTCCATCGCCCAGCACCGACCGACCACGACCACCACCCACCGACCATCTCCGTCGCGCCGCTAGGAGGCATAGTTGGACGAGCGTCTGCCGGAGGGGCCGCTGCCGCCCGCGTACCCGATTGCCGGTGCTCGGCCTCCGCAGCCGGACGGAGATCGGGTGCCCGGTCCGCCCCGGCCGACGCGGGCGCCGCTGACCCGGCGGCAGTACTCCTACGGCATCGCGATCGCGGTGGTCGTACTCCTGTTGTTTGTGGTGGGGGTGCTGCGGTGAGCGGGACGGGCCGGCGGTGAACGAGCTGCCGGTGGGTCGCCGGGTCGCGCAGTGGCGGGTGCGGCGCAACATGACCCAGCAGCAGTTCGCCGACCGGCTGGGCAAGTCGAAGAGTTGGGTGGACAAGGTCGAGCGTGGGGTACGCCGGCTGGAGCGGGTGTCCAACCTTCGGGAGGTCGCCGAGACGCTCCGCATCGACGTGGAGGTTCTGCTGGCCACCCGGCCCCTGCGGCCGACTCCGGTCGCCGCCGGGGTGGATGGGATCCGGACGGCGCTGGCGCGCTATCACCTACGGGGCACGACCAGGCCGCCGTTGGTTGAGGAGTTGCGTGCCCGGCTGGACCACGCCGAGCAGAGTTATCGGCACGCCCGGTACCCGGCGTTGCTGGCACTGCTGCCCGGCCTGCTCGACGCCGCGCGCGAAGCGCAGGCCGCCCGCCCCGGCGTGACCGACGCGCTGCTGGCTCGGGTGTACGCGCTCACGGCGCTGGTGCTGGTGAAGGTCGACCAGGGGGAGTTGGCCTGGCTGGCCGCCGACCGTGCGATGGCCGCCGCCCAGGCGACTGACGCTCCGCAGGTGGCCGCCGTCGCCACCGTGTCACTGAGTCAGGCCCTGCGGTCCCGTGGTCGACGACGGTCCGCCCTGGACGCGGCGCTCGTCGCCGCTGACCGCCTCGGTGCGTTCCGGGCCGGCGACGACTCGCCGGTCGTTTCATCGCTTCGGGGCACGCTACTGATCCAGGCCGCGCTCGCCGCTGCCGGCGGCAAAGACCACCATGGCACGCGTCGCGCGCTCGACCAGGCCACGGAGATCGCTGGGAAGCTCGGTGCGGACGGCAACGGGGCCGGCGGCGGTAGCGGTACCGATGGCGCGGGCTTGGGTGGCGAGGGCTTCGGCGGCACGGGCCTCGGCGGCGCGGGCTTTGGCGGCGCGGGCCTCGGCGGCGTGGGTTTTGGCGGCGTGGGTTTTGGCCGGGCTGTGGTCGAGGCCGGCCGGGTGGTGGCCGAGGCGGCCCTTGGCGATGTCACCACGGCCACCGCTCGACACGAGCGGCTGGTGGCCGGCGAGGAGTGGCGGTGGCTGCCGCCCGAGCACCGTGCCGCGTACCTCCTCGATGTGGCCCGCGCGTACGCCCTGGCCGGCGACATGCTCCGGGCTGGCCGGACGCTTCTCGACGCGGAACGCGCCGCCCACAGCGAGGTGCACGACCGTCCGGCGGTACGAAAGCTGGTCGCCGTCGTGTGGCGGTCCGCCGACGCGCCCGCCGGCATCGTCCAGCTCGCCACCACCCTCGGCGTCGCCTGACGGGCGTCACCTGGCCGGCGCGGGATGGTGGCGTGCCCGGCCCGGGGGGAATCAGTCAGCGCGGCGGCCGTCGTCCCCGAGCACGGAGTCGACGAGTGCGGTCAGTCCCTCGTGCCACCGCGCTTCGGGCCAGTCGCGCAGGTGCTCGACCAGGTCGCTGCGGACGGCGGCGAGCAGGGCGTGGGCCAGGTAGTCCGCCGCCTGCGGGCCGCGTGCCTCCGCGACGAGGCTGGCGAGCAGGGCGTGCCAGTGGTCGTACGCCTCATTGCGGTACGGACTGCCGCCCCCGGCGCTCTCCAGCGCCAGCGTGAGCACCCGGTTGTCGAGCTTGAAGCGCAGCATGGCCCGCAGCAGGTCGACGGCCTGCTCCGCCGCCGGCCGGTCGGGTGACACCGCGAGCGCATCCCGCAACCGCAGTCCCCGTTGCTCGTAGAGGGCGCGGATGAGCCCGATGCGGTCGCCGAAGCGCCGGAACAGGGTGCCCTTGCCGACGCCGGCGGCGGTGGCGATGTCGTCCATCGACACCTGATCGGGGTCGGCGGCGGCGTCGAAGAGACGCCCGGCGGCGGCCAGCACCGACTCCCTGTTGCGTAGCGCATCGGCCCGCACCGGGCACCCCTCTCGCCAAACGGACTAGCGGTCCGTATAGTTTAAGCGGACCGGCGGTCCGAATCTTATCGCGACCGTCCCGGACGACGAAAGGACGATCATGTCGGACCATCCCACCGCCGTGTTCCATCGCGGCATGGAGCTGCTGCTCGCCAAGGACATGGCCGGCTTCATCGCGCTGTTTGCCGAGGATGCGGTGCTGGAGCTCCCGTTCGCACCGCCCGGCCAGCCGCGTCGGGTAGCTGGCCGCGCCGAGCTGCACGAGTACCTGATCAATTACCCCGACCTGCTCGACGTCCGCGAGATCCGCGATCGAACCGTGCACGAGACCAGGGACCCCGAGGTCATCGTCGTCGAGTTCGCCGCCTCCGGGTTCGTCGTCGCGACGGGTCGACCGTACGAGGTGCGCTACATCGCCGTCCTGACCATCCGGGACGGGCGGCTCGCGCACTATCGCGACTACTGGGATCCGATCGCCGCCCAGGAGTTGCTCGGTGGCGGCCTGGTGCGCTCATGATCCTGGTCATCGGTGGCACCGGGACCACCGGCCGTATCGTCGCCGCCACGCTTGCCGAGCGCGGTCACCCCACCCGGATCGCCAGCCGACGCCCCGCCACCGGAGGGGTCCGCTTCGACTGGCGCGACCCGACCACCCACCCGGACGCTCTGGGTGGCGTGCGCGCGATCTACGCCATCCCCCCGGTCGGCGAGGTCGACCCGGCACCGATCATGCTGCCCTTCCTGGAGCGGGCGCGCAGCGCCGGTGTCCGCCGGGTGGTGCTGCTCAGCTCCTCGGCCGTCCCACCCGCCGAGCACGGACTGGGCCTGGTGCACGCACGCCTCGGTGAGCTGTTCGCGGAATGGGCGGTACTGCGGCCGTCCTGGTTCATGGAGAACTTCGTGGGTGAGCAGCCGTACGCGGTGAGCGCCCGCGACCATGGCGAGATCGTCAGCGCCACCGGCACCGCCCGGGTCGGCTTCGTCGATCCTGCCGACATCGCCGAGGTGGCGGTGCGGGCTCTCACGGACCCGACGCCGCACAACACCGACCACATCATCACCGGACCAGAGGCGCTGAGCTACGACGCTGTCGCCGCCGTCCTCACCGAGGTCGGTGGCCGGCCGGTCCGGCACCGGGCGATCGACCCGGCGGAGCTGGCCGAACGCCACAGCGCGAACGGCATACCGCCGGACTTCGCCCGCTTCCTCGCGAGCCTGGACACGGCGATCGCGGCAGGCGCGGAGGACCGGACGACGTCGACCGTCGCAGATGTGACAGGTCGTACGCCACGATCCTTCCGGGACTTCTGCCGGGACCGCCTCCGCAACGACCGTCCAGGCTGACACCCGGTCGGCTGTCGGTGTCCTGTCCGGAGTTTGGGGACGCGGCGTCGGGTGGCCCGCCGAGGCGGAGAGTGGCCCGGATCCCGGTGTTCTACCCGGACCAATCTCCAACGCGGCCGGTCGCCGCCCGGGCCCGCCACAGGCCGGCCTGCGGCGGGCCTGAACGACGACCGGCGTTGCGGTTTCATCCGGATACCGGTGTTGTATCCGGACGAAACCGCGCCTTGCCGGATCGCCGCCCGGACTCCGCCTCGGCACGACCGCCCTGATGAAACAGGCCTCAGTTGCGCCGGTGGTAGTGGTTGCGGCGGGGGAGTTGGTCGGGGTCGAGCCAGGCGGGTGGGATGAATTCGGGGTGGCCGTCACCGCCGAGCTGGACGACCCAGTCGCTGTGGTGCAGGTGTCGGTGGTGGTGGCCGCAGAGCAGGACGGCGTTGTCGAGGCTGGTCGGGCCGCCGTCGGCCCAGTGTCGGATGTGGTGGCCGTCGCACCAGCGGGGTGGTCGGTCGCAGCCGGGGAAGGCGCAGCCTCGGTCGCGCAGCATTAGGGCGCGGCGCAGCGGGCCGGTGATGAGGCGGCGTTGCCGGCCGACGTCGAGGGGTTGGCCGGAACCACCGAGGACGGCCGGCAGGACCGCCGCGTCGCAGGCGAGCCGGCGCACGGCCTCGGC